>NZ_AZNV01000003.1:0-327585 GCF_000510625.1 Rhizobium sp. IBUN | reverse complement strand
AGCGCACCGACGCCAACCGCCTGACCCCTTGGGGCAAGGCAATCTATAAGCGCCGCAAGGAGACGGTCGAGCGCTCGTTTGCCGATGCCAAGCAGCTTCACGGGCATCGCTATGCCCGCTTTCGAAGTCTCACCCGCGTCGCATGCCAGTGCCTGCTGGCTGCAGCCGCCCAAAACATCAAGAAGATCGCCATGGCGCTCACCAAGCCACCCAGACCAGCCATGGCATGAGGGCCAGAGGCCGCCAACTTCGCCCCGCCTCAGAACCCAACTAAAACAACCAACGTCCAAAAAACAAACCCGCCGAAAATATCGACGGGTTTGTCAGCAGTCTGACGGGCCCTCGCGGGCCCGTTTTTCGTTGTATTGGAAAGACCTCTCAGGCTCTCGCCTGAAAGGATCAGGCTTCCATCGAATAGCCGGCACCGCGCACGGTGCGGATGACGTCCTGCATGTTGGAAAAGTTCAAAGCCTTGCGCAGGCGGCCGACATGGACGTCAACAGTACGCTCGTCGACATAGATGTCGTGACCCCAGACGCCGTCGAGCAACTGCGAGCGCGAGAAGACGCGGCCGGGCGATGCCATCAAGAACTCGAGAAGGCGGAATTCGGTCGGGCCGAGGCGGACTTCGCGGCTCTTGCGGTGAACGCGGTGCGTCTCGCGATCCAGCTCGATATCGCCGCACTTCAACAGCGTCGAGAGCACCTCGGGCTTGGCACGACGCAGCATCGCCTTGACGCGAGCGACAAGCTCCGGCGTCGAGAACGGCTTGACGACGTAATCGTCAGCACCGGTCGAGAGGCCGCGAACCCGTTCGCTTTCCTCGCCACGGGCGGTCAGCATGATGATCGGCAGGCGCTCGGTTTCCGGCCGCATGCGCAGGCGGCGGCAGAGCTCGATGCCAGACACGCCCGGCAACATCCAATCGAGGATGAGAAGGTCCGGCGTGCGTTCCTGAAGCCGGATCTCGGCCTCGTCGCCGCGCAGGATGGTATCGACCTCAAAGCCTTCGGCCTCAAGGTTATAGCGGAGAAGCACGCTCAGCGCTTCTTCGTCTTCAACGACAGCTACTTTAGGGATCATTCGTTTCGGTCTCCTGGGGGCGCGGTCGCGGAATGACTATTCAGTGACTGCGCCGACGGTGTTGGCGGTATCGTCCTTCGGACGTTCGCCTTCCGGCTGGGCACCGGTGGCCATGTAGTAGATCGTTTCGGCAATGTTGGTGGCGTGGTCGCCGATGCGCTCGATGTTCTTGGCGCAGAACAGAAGATGCGTGCAGCTGGTGATGTTGCGCGGATCTTCCATCATGTAGGTGAGCATTTCACGGAACAGCGAGGTGTACATCGCGTCGATTTCCTCGTCGCGCTCACGGACCGATTTTGCTTTGTCGGCAGCACGGCTCGTGTAGACGTCGAGGACTTCCTTGAGTTGGACGAGGGCGAGCTCGGACAGGTGCTCGAGGCCGCGGGCGAGCTTGCGCGGCACGCCGGCGCTCTGTACGGCAATGACACGCTTGGCAGTGTTCTTGCCCAGGTCGCCGACGCGCTCCAGGTCTGCCGCGATGCGGATGGAGCCCATGATCTCGCGAAGATCGGCCGCCATCGGCTGGCGGCGGGCGATCGTGACGATCGCCTTGTCGCCGATCTCGCGCTCCGCGTGGTCGAGGATCACATCGTCCGAGATGACCTTCTGGGCAAGAGCCGTATCGCCGTTTACGAGCGCGCGTACGGCATCCGAGACCATCTGCTCGGCCAAGCCGCCCATTTCCGAGATACGGCGGGACAGGAACTTCAAATCATCGTCGTAGGCAGAAAAGATATGTGTCGATGCCATAGGGCTCATCCTTGAATATCGTAAGTGCTACCGAGACGGCCGATCAACCGAAGCGGCCCATGATGTAGTCCTGGGTGCGCGGATCGTCCGGGTTGGTGAACATCTTGTCGGTGTCATTCTCCTCGACGAGGTTGCCAAGGTGGAACATGGCTGTGCGCTGCGAAACACGGGCGGCCTGCTGCATCGAGTGCGTCACGATGACAATCGTGTAGTTCTCGCGGAGCTCGTGGATGAGCTCCTCGACCTTGGCCGTTGCAATCGGATCGAGTGCCGAGCATGGCTCGTCCATCAGGATGACTTCGGGGCTGACGGCGACGGCGCGGGCGATGCAGAGGCGCTGCTGCTGACCACCGGAAAGACCGGTGCCGGCTTCGTGAACGCGATCCTTCACCTCATTCCAGAGGCCGGCGCGCTGCAGGCTGTGTTCGACGATCTGGTCCATGTCGGCCTTCGACTTGGCGAGCCCATGGATACGCGGACCGTAGGCGACGTTTTCGTAGATCGTCTTCGGGAACGGGTTGGGCTTCTGGAACACCATGCCTACACGCGCGCGAAGCTCCACAACGTCGATATCCGGATCGTAGATATCTTCGCCATCGAGCGTGATCTTGCCCGTGACGCGGCAACCGTCGATCGTGTCGTTCATGCGGTTCAGGCTGCGCAGGAAGGTGGACTTGCCGCAACCGGATGGGCCAATCAGGGCGGTCACCGTGTTTTCACGGATGTTCAGCTTCACGTCGAACAGCGCGCGCTTCTCGCCGTAGTAAACGGAGACGTCCTGGCCGATCATCTTGTAGGGAATGGCGTTCATCTTCTGATCAACCGCTTTCTCAACTGCTGCTTCCGTCAACATGTTCATAATGTCTACTCCGTTTACCAGCGGCGCTCAAAGCGACGACGCAAGAGGATGGCTCCGAGGTTCATGAGGATCAGGAATAGGAGCAGGACGATAATGGCGCCGGAGGTCCGCTCGACGAAGGCGCGCTCGGCTTCATTGGCCCACATGTAGACCTGCACCGGCAGGGCCGTCGAAGGCTCCATGGGCGTCGCCGGAGCATTCGCGACGAAAGCGACCATGCCGATCAAAAGCAGCGGCGCCGTCTCCCCGAGCGCGTGCGCCAGACCGATAATCGTGCCGGTCAGGATACCGGGCATCGCAAGCGGCAGGACGTGGTGGAAGACCATCTGCATCTTGGAGGCGCCGAGGCCGAGCGCGGCCGAGCGGATCGATGGCGGGACGGCGCGAAGCGCTGCGCGGGTCGCGATGATGATCGTGGGCAAGGTCATCAGGGTCAGTACCAGGCCACCAACCAGCGACGCTGAACGCGGCAGGCCGGCGAAGTTGATGAAAACAGCAAGACCGAGCAGACCGTAGACGATGGAGGGAACCGCCGCGAGGTTGTTGATGTTGACCTCGATCAGGTCCGTCAGCTTGTTCTTCGGTGCAAATTCCTCGAGGTAAATCGAAGCGGCAACGCCGATCGGCAGGGATAGGACGAGCACGATCAACATCAGATAAAGCGAGCCAACCAGGGCGACACCAAGACCGGCGGCCTCGGGACGGCTGGAGTTGCCGTTGACGAAGAGTCCGGTGTTGAATTTCTTGTGCAGCGCACCGGTTTCCGCCAGCTGGTTCATCCAGCCAACCTGCCTGTCGTTCACCTTGCGGTTCTTCTCGTCGACCTTGAGGTCAATCTGACCCTTGTTGGCGGAGTCAACGTTGGCGTCTGCAAGCAGGGTGATGTTGACTGTCCTGCCGATGAGCGACGGATCGGCAACGACCATGTCGCGCAGCTGGATCGGCGCGCCCTTGGAGATCATAGCGGTCGCGTCACGCACCTCGGGACGGCTCGATGCATTGAGGTTCAGCGTCTTGACCATCGCGTCGCGGATGAGAACCGAATAGTTGGCCGCGATCAGCACGGACGGATCCGTTGCGCGCTTGTTGTTCGGGTCGATGGTTTTCTCGCTGAACTCGATCGGCAGCGTGATCGCCGTCTGCAGGAAGGCCGTGTAGCCCTTGCTGACGACGCTCGTCAGCAAAACCGCCAGGAAGATCAAACCAAAGGAGATCGCAGCGATGCCATAGATGCGGAACCGGCGCTCGGCGGCATAGCGGCGCTTGAGGCCGATGTCGCGACGTTCAGGCGCCTTCGAAACAACAACGCCCTGACCCGGAGAAACAATATCCGTCATTCGTACTGCTCCCGGTATTTGCGCACGATATAGAGCGCGTAGATGTTGAGGCAAAGCGTGATGAAGAACAGCGTGATACCAAGCGCGAAGGCAACCAGCGTCTGCGGCGAGGTGAACTCCAGATCACCAGTGAGCTGATTGACTATCTTGACAGTGACTGTCGTCATTGGCTCGAACGGGTTGATCTGGATGCGCGCCGCGACACCCGCCGCCAGCACCACGATCATGGTTTCGCCGATGGCGCGCGATGCAGTCATCAGAAGCGCGCCGACGATGCCGGGCAGCGCCGCGGGAAGCACCACCTTCTTGATTGTCTCCGAACGCGTCGCACCGAGACCGAGCGAACCATCGCGGAGCGCACGCGGCACAGCGGTGATGATATCGTCGGAGAGCGACGAAACGTATGGGATCAGCATGATGCCCATGACGATACCCGCTGTCAGAACGCTCTGCGCCTGAATAAAGTTCGCATAATTGCCGGTAAGGAGGCCGTTTACCTGCGAAGACAGGTCGCGGAGGAAGGGGCCGACCGTGACGAGGGCGAAAAAGCCGTAAACAATCGTCGGAATACCAGCGAGCACTTCGAGCAGCGGCTTTGCGATCGATCGCACTGCGGAGGCCGCGTATTCCGCCATGTAGATCGCCGCGAACAGGCCGACAGGCACCGCCACCAGCATCGCAACGAAGCCGATGTAGAGCGTGCCTAGCAGCAGCGGTATCAGGCCGAATTGCCCGAAGGACGAGCCGCCGGCACCGGCAAAGCGCGGATCCCAGACCGTACCGAAGAAGAAGTCTGCAGCAGGAACGACCGCGAAGAAATGCGCGGCTTCCGTCAGCATTGACAGAACGATACCGATCGTCGTCAGGATGGCGATCGAGGACGCCAGGAGCAGGCCCCAAAGCATGACACGTTCGACGCGGTTGCGTGCACGGAATCGCGGAGCGACTTCACGAAGCGCATAGAATGCGCCGGCAACGGCAAGGATGAGGACGACCGCCGTCATGACGAGGCGGCTGGAAGCCGATTCTTCGTTCAGCTTTTGCGCTGCGTCGATCATGTATGGCTGCGGCTGGCCGGCCAGCGGAACGCCCTTTGCAGCAAGCTTTGCCTGGAGGCCAGCCGGATCGCTGGCAGCACCGCTGATCTCCTCCGGGGTGAGGAGCGGCAGGCCGCGCGCAATCGCGCTGACCATCCCGTAATTCAGGTTCTGCTGCGCGGCCGGCTGCGCCTTGACGTCATCCGGGAAAGTGCTACGGACGGAAGACTCAATGATCGAAGGGCTGATCGCCAGCCAGGCGCACAGCACGATAAGTGCCGGCAGCACCGCCCAGATGGCGGCATAGGCGCCGTAGTAGCCCGGTCGCGAATGCAGCGCGGAGGACTTGCCCCCGGCAAGTGCCGTAGCACGGCTGCGCGCTGCGATGAAAGCAACGGCGCCAAGCACCACGAGACACAAGAGTATGATGGATGTACCCATTCGTTTAGGTCCCAGGCCCTTTGACCCCAAAAGCGGAAACGGCAGGCGGACCGATCCGGCTCTCAAACTTGCAGAAGTTCAGACCCCGTCCCGACTTGGCGGAACAAGGCAAAGCCGGCGCGATCTGGTGATCGCGCCGGCAAGGTCATTACATAGTCTTGCCGTCTTCAACGCCCTTGCGGATCGCGTCGCGCTCACCGTCCGGAGCGGCAACGAGGCCGTACTCGACGAGCGGGCTGTCCGGTCCGATCATCTGTTCGGATACGAAGAAGTTGACGTATTCCTTCAGGCCCGGGATGACGCCGAGGTGTGCCTTCTTGACGTAGAAGAACAGCGGACGGGAAACCGGGTACGTGCCGTCGGAGATGGTTTCGGTCGACGGAACGATACCGTTGACGGTCGCAACCTTCAGCTTGTCGGCGTTGTTTTCATAGAAGGAAAGGCCGAAGACGCCAACGCCGGTCTTGTTGGCAGCGATGCGTGCCAGCGTTTCCGGATAGTCACCGTCGATGTCGACAGCAGCGCCGTCCTTGCGGACTGCGACGCAAGCCTTGGTCTGAGCGGCGGCGTCAGAGATCGAAGCCTTGATGACGTCGAGAGCGCCGGAAGCCTTGCAGCCAGCAGCAAGAACGTTCTGTTCGAAGACTTCGCGCGTGCCGTGCTTTTCGCCCGGGATGTAGGCAGCAATGTCAACAGCCGGGAGTGCCGGGTTGACTTCCGACCACTTCTTGTAAGGGTTGGCGACGAGCTTGCCGTCAACAACGACCTGGGCAGCCAGAGCCTTATAGATGTCGGCCGGGACGTAGGCGACATCAGGGTTGGACGAGTCGGTCGCGAAGACGATGCCGTCATAGCCGATCTTCACTTCCTGGATGTCGGTGACGCCGGCTGCCTTGCAGGCGTCCAGTTCCTTGGCGTTGATCGGACGCGAAGCGTTGGCAACGTCGATGGTGTCCGGGCCGACGCCCTTGCAGAATTCCTTGAGGCCAGCGCCCGTGCCGCCGGATTCAACGACCGGCGTCTTGAAGTCCTTGAAGGTTTCGCCGAAGGTTTCGGCTACGATCTTGGCGTAAGGCAGGACGGTGGACGAGCCAGCAACCTGAACCTGGTCGCGCGCAACGGCCGCGCCAGCGAAAGCGGCGGAAGCGGCAAGTGCTGCGACCGTGAGTTTAAAAGCGTTCATAACAGTCTCCCGGGCATATAGCGGTCTGAGTGCGGCCTTGAGCGGCCTTTGCAGTGCCGTCTTCATCAGCGGCCCGCTCTCTTTAGCCCCTGATGCCCAGAGCTTTTATGTCATTTTCACGAAACATTTGTGACAGATTAAATATATGAAATCATTATACAAAGAATGCGATCCCGCACGATTGATCGCAGTTTTATGTCAAAACCGCACGGTGAAGCTCGTTCCCTTGCCGACTTCCGACTTGACGATCAAGCGCGCGCGGTGCCGCGTCAGGATATGCTTGACGATGGCAAGGCCCAACCCCGTGCCTTTCTTCGAGCGGCTGTCCTCGATGCTCACACGGTAGAAACGCTCGGTCAGTCGCGGCACATGCTCGGCCGGAATTCCCGGTCCCTTGTCGACAACCGTGACCTCCACCGGCTCGCCCGGTGCATTCTTCAGGAACACATCGACGGTCTTGCCCTCCTGCCCATACTTGCAGGCATTTTCCATCAGGTTTTCAAAAACCTGGACCAGTTCGTCGCGGTCGCCAAGCACCTCTGCCTTGCCCAGCGGAAGATGCAGCACGATCTCAACGCCGACATCGTTTGCGAGTGGTGCCAGCGAGTCCCTCACATGGCCGAGAAGTGGAACGAGATCGACCTTCTGATCCGGGGCGATGTGTGACTTGAGTTCCAGCCGCGACAAGGACAGGAGGTCGTCGACAAGACGGCTCATACGAGTGGCCTGATCCAGCATGATGCCGAGAAAGCGCTCCTGCGCCTTGCCGTCATTCTTCGCCGGGCCCTGGATAGTCTCTATGAAGCCGCGCAGGGACGCGAGTGGCGTGCGCAACTCGTGGCTGGCATTGGCGACGAAATCGGAGCGCATGCGGTCGATGCGGCGAACCTCGGAAATGTCCCGGAAGGAGAGCACGAAGAAACGCTCATCAGCCGGCTGCTGTTCGTCAAACTCCACGGGGGCGCTGCGGACGATGTAAACGCGCTCGGATGGCAGGCGTTCGGAGTGCTCGATCTGGTTCGGCGCGTTGGTTGCAATCGTTTCGCTGACCATGTCGAGGATGCCAGGCGAGCGCAGGCGAGCGGAAATATGCGCACCAATGGCGGCCTCGCCGAAAGCCTTTTCGGCCGCGCGGTTCTGGTAAAGCACCGAGGCATCACCGGAAAGCACCATGACGGGGATGTCGAGCGCGGCAAGCGCCGCGGCAACCTCGGCCAAGCGGTTCCCGGGCGCTTCGATAGTCTCGGGAACTGGTTCCAGCTGGACTTTCGGGAGGGCCGCCGGAACCGTGTGCCACAACGCCGTGATGATCATTAGCAACAGAAGACCGAGCACGACCCACTTGTTTGCGCCTGCAGCCAGAGCAATCAGGGCAATCAGCAGAGCCACGAGCAGGACGGGACGCTCCTGCCGAATGCGTGCAATCAGGCTTCGTGTCCATGGCGCTTTGTCTTCCAACTGCCCCTCGCGGTTTTCGGCTCGTACTCTTATCTTCAAACTCTGCCTGATAGCCGTGATTCATGACAGAAGTTTTCGCCTGCACACGACACGCGGAAAGCCTTTGCTGCGAACACACAGAAATTTCCACGATCCGCAAGACATTTGATTTTCAACAGGAAATATGGTCGCCTGTATGCGACGAAGTTCACCGGAGAAGAAGCCATGGCCGATGATGTCGAAAGCAGAGCCGTCGAACTGGACATCCGCGGAGAGAAGCGCGTCTTTGATGTCGACAATGCCTTGCTGCCGGACTGGGTTGACAAGGCGGCTTTGGAATCCGGCGGCTATCCATACGACAAACACCTCAAGGAAGAACAATACCTTGAAGAACTCAAAAAGCTGCAAATCGAGTTGGTCAAGGTGCAGTTCTGGCTGCAGGCCACCGGCAAGCGGGTCATGGCGCTTTTCGAGGGACGGGATGCGGCGGGCAAGGGCGGCGCGATTTCTGCCTCATCGGCGCACATGAATCCCCGCCTTGCCCGGGCGGTCGCATTGGCCAAGCCCACCGATCGTGAGGCCGGGCAATGGTATTTCCAGCGCTATGTCGCGCAATTCCCGACCGCGGGCGAGTTCGTGCTCTTCGACCGGTCCTGGTACAATCGTGCCGGCGTCGAGCCCGTCATGGGCTTCTGCACACACAAGCAATACGAAGATTTCCTGAACCAGGCGCCTCAGCTTGAGAAGGTCATCGCGCACGAGGGTATCTTCTTCTTCAAGTTCTATCTCGATATCGGCCGCGAGATGCAACTGAAGCGCTTCCACGATCGGCGCCACGACCCGCTCAAGGTCTGGAAACTGTCGTCGATGGACATCGCAGCGCTGACGAAATGGGGCGACTACAGCGAGAAACGCGACCGGATGCTGAAAGAGACACATACGGAATTCGCGCCCTGGACGGTCATTCGTGCCAATGACAAGCGTCGCGCCCGGCTAAACCTGATCCGGCACATGCTGAAGACGATGGATTATGACGGCAAGGACAAGGATGCCATCGGCAAGCTCGATGACAAGATCATCGGCTCGGGTCCGCATTTCCTGAAATAGCCTATTGCCCCGGCAGGATTCGGATAGCGTAGAGGTTGATGCCGCGCGCCTTGCCGTCGACATCGCTGTTGATGATCAGACGTCCGGCGGCGTTCGGCGCCAGCGAGCGATCGAAGCGGACCTGGAGAAGCACATCCGACTTCTGCCGGGTGACCGAGAAACGGTGACGGGCGCAGTCGCCGAGCGACTGGAAATCGCATTCCACCGTAACCTGAGTTGGTTCGTCGGACGTCGATTGCAGCGTGATTGCAATCGTCGAGGACTTGCCGGCCAACTGCTGAAGGACATCGGCGGGAACGCTGATGCTGATATTGCCGTCGCTGTCGTTGCTCTGCGAGATCAGGCGGACCGCGGTGCCCTCGTTTTCCGCAACATTCTGAATTTCCGCCCGTGCACCGGTCTTGATCTTGTCCGCATTGGACGGCTTGAAAACCTCAATCCAGTCGGCGGAGAAGGAGTTCTGCGGGTCGATCGCAACCGGCGCCGCATTGCCTGCTGCACCGCTGTCGCCACTGTTGTCCGCGCCGTCGAAGTCTTCCGGCTGAGTGCTCGCCGGCGGATTGGCAACGCTTGTATCTCGTTCCGCAGCGGTCTTAAGCACGCCCGAGGTGTATACCCACCACGCACCCATGCCGATGAAGGCCAGGAGCACGCAGGCGACAAGCAGTCGGGAGAAAAACTTGCGCGGCTTGCGTCGAACCGCGGCGCGCTCCGGCCGGAAATCCATCTGCGTGGGCTTTCGCTCCGCCGCTGGCGATTCAGCGACCGGCTCGGCGCCAAGATGATTGCCGCTCCCGGCATGGACGCCGGCGAGGCTGGATTCATCGTCGAAGCGTGGGTCGGTAACCGAATGCTCACGGGTTTCGCCGCCAATCGAAACGTTCGCGACTTCTTCCTCTGCCACATGATCAGCCGGCCTTGGTACTTCCACCACGGGGGGAACAGCAACTTCCGGCGGCCCCTGGCGCGGATGAAGGCGTTCGCGCTCCTCCGCTTCGATCATATGGATCGTCGTTTCGAGCCTGTGGCGATGATAGGCGACCGCTTCCGTCTCGGTGATGTCCTGCTTGCGGAGACCGGCTTCAAGAGCCTGACGCGCGGACTGATAAATCTTTGCACGGACTTCGGGATTGTCGCGATCGGCATTGCTGAGCGCCGTTTTGATAGCCGTTTCTAATCCGCTCACGTCCGGTCCTTTACTCTGAGACTGGGCTTTGTACTTAACAATTCGTAAATGCGGTAGCCGCTGCCGCCGCAAATCGCAAGCCTCACCCGGTGTCCGGGTTCGCATCGGCAGGGGATAACGCAGGAGACCCTGACCGTCCTATGTCCTTGCAACAATAGCCGATATTTGAAGAATCGATAGAGCGCACTTTTCCTCTGTCAAAGTCTCTGCTATCACATTGACGTTTTCGTAAACGTCAATTCCTACGGTGTCCCATGGCCCTGCCTCCGATCCTGACCCAGAATCTCAGATTGCCGGTCGTCGCCTCCCCGCTCTTCATCATTTCGCACCCGGCACTGACGCTGGCGCAGTGCAAGGCTGGGATCGTTGGCGCCTTCCCGGCCCTGAATGCGCGGCCGGAAAGCCAGCTCGACGAATGGCTCGCCATTATCACCGAGGATCTCGCCGCGCACAACGCCGCGAACCCCGAACGGCCAGCGGCTCCGTTTGCCGTCAACCAGATCGTCCATATGTCGAACAAGCGGCTGGAGCACGATCTGAGGCTCTGCGTCAAATATAAGGTGCCGGTTGTCATCTCGTCACTCGGCGCCGTGCCGGAAGTGAACGCCGCGGTGCACTCCTACGGCGGCATCGTGCTTCACGACGTCATCAACAATCGCCATGCGAACTCAGCCATCCGCAAGGGCGCGGACGGGCTGATTGCCGTCGCAGCCGGTGCCGGCGGCCATGCCGGCACGCTTTCGCCGTTCGCGCTTGTCCAGGAAATCCGCGAATGGTTCGACGGGCCGTTGCTGCTTGCCGGCGCGATAGCCAATGGCGGTGCCATCCTCGCGGCGCAAGCGATGGGCGCCGACATGGCCTATATCGGCACGCCCTTCATCGCGACCAAAGAGGCCCGCGCCTCAGACGCCTACAAGCAGGCGATTGTCGACGGCATGGCGAACGACATCGTCTATTCCAACTACTTCACCGGCGTGCATGGCAATTATCTCAAACCGTCGGTGAAGGCCGTCGGCCTCGACCCCGACAATCTGCCGGTCGCCGATCCCTCGAAAATGGATTTCGAACAGGCCGTCGGCGGTGCCAAGGCATGGAAGGACATTTGGGGCAGCGGACAAGGCATCGGCGTCATCAAGGCGATCGAACCAGTCGGCAAGCTCGTCGACCGGCTGGAAGCCGAATATGCGGCTGCCCGGACGCGGCTGTCACTGTAGAGATCGGCGGCGGATTTCCACAGCACCGTTCTTTTTTGCCGAAGAGCCGACAGGGCGCTTGAAATCTTCAAACAATGCCTGTATCAGCCCATGCAAATCGCGGGCCGCATGGTTCGGCCGCAGGGATTGCCGCTTTAGCTCAGTCGGTAGAGCACATCATTCGTAATGATGGGGTCACGTGTTCGAGTCACGTAAGCGGCACCATTCTTTCCTTGATAAATCAAATAGTTATCAAGGGTCGCGCTCCACCAAGCCCGTTGCAATTCATCACTGTCACACCACGGTCACAGCATGAGGTTTTGCAATGGCGACCATCCGTAGGCGCAATGGAAAGTATCAGGTGCAGGTCCGCGTTCAGGGCTGCGCCCCACTCTCCAAGACATACAGCCGCCTCGAAGACGCAAAGACTTGGGCACAGCTCACGGAGGTTGAGGCCGAGCAAATCGGCTTGCCCGCCGATCGCCGCACCGCCGGAACCCGATCCCGTCGACCTTATGAAGCCCTTTCCGGCCGGAGTCATGAAGATGTGGCCCGTCGGCAGAAAGGTCGGCTTGCCGAGGAACGACACGCCCGACGCCTTGACGAGATTGATCCAGATGCAGAACCAAGAATGGTCTAGCTGGCCTCAAATGGGCGGCATAGCTGGGCCGAAGCCGCAGGATCGGGAGAGAAGCTCAGGCGTTGCCTCCGAAGAGCTAAGCTTCTCTCCCTCTGGCATTCGAGATTTCGTCCTGTACAGGATGCTCGGTCCCCGCTGCGCCCTGTTTAAGCCGCACCGTTCGGTTTGCCATGCGGGAACATTAGCGATCCCGGAAATAATTGAAACAAGTTTCTGAGGTGCGTGAAGGACGACTCCTACGGCAGTGACGGCGGAGGTTGACGCACTGCCAGTTCGAGGAGGCTGAAGATATGGTTGACCTGCCGAACTGGCAGTACATCATAGGCCATGTTTGTCGGTGCTTTACGAGGATGTGAGCAATGACCCCTGCCCGTTTCACGGAATGCCTTCTTCATATCCGGTGGACGCCGATCAATCTGGCATCGGCCCTGCAATGCGACCTTTCATGGGTGGAAGCGCTGGAGGCCGGGAACGCTGAAGTTCCAGCTGGCTTGGCCTCGTGGCTCGAAACGCTTGCTCAAGCTCACGAGGCGCTTCCTCCGCCGACCACATATCGCGGCAAACACTCGGAATGACCCGCTACCCTGCAAAGCATTAAGTTCGCGGACGACGTCGGCTGACCGAAGATCAACTGGCAACCGTCCCGCGGCGGGCGTATGATAATCGTGTTACCCGTGGGAGCGTACACCGGCGGGTTGCTCGGCGGTGGCCCTGAGGTTTATGGCAGCCCACCAGCACGGCCCCAGGGTCTTCGCTGAGTGTCGAACCAGCAGTGGGGCCCTTTTCTTTAATATTAGTCATTCCTAAATACTAAATTGACCCTGAACTCTTAGCTTCCGGCACGTTGCTTTTGGAGCCAGGACCCCAGCCCCTCCAGAGCAATGGGGTGTGCGGTTGGGGCTCAAGGCGAATTTGCTTCGACCGCGCGCCCTCAATGCTCTTGTCCGAGCTGTCATCAAAATCGACCATGATGCCGTGACTCGTTTCCAGGGGGATAGAACCCCGGATCTCTCCACTACGCCCCGTACCACGTCGATGCTCAGGTAAAGTGCCATGGCTGCGGGACACAGCGACCATTCGACAGAAACAGGCCTGCCGGATCGATTGAGGCAGGCGTATATTGATGAGATCCAACCTCGGTTGAAGTGCTCCGTGTGTGGAGCGAATGGCGGGGAAATGCTTTTCGGGCAATACGCAGTGAGGAAGAGCCGTGAACCGCTTCGAGATCCCAGCATGATATTCGCCTTCCTCCTCGTCGTCGGCGCTTTAGCCTTTATCTGGATAGCCTTCTGGATGCTGGGAGCGTGGGTGTTTGGATGTCTTCGCCCGCGCCAGCCCCGAGCACAAGCTCAGGCTCGTGAAGGCAATCCAAGCCAATCGTCAGATTGTCGCCATGACCGGAGACGGCGTCAACGATGCGCCGGCGCTGAAGAAGGCCGATATTGGAGTGGCGATGGGCATCAAGGGCACGGAGGTGACGAAAGAGGCCGCGGAGATGATCCTCGCCGACGACAATTTCGCCTCGATCTCGGCGGCCGTAAAGGTCAGCGCCTCGGCCCATGTCAGTGCCGCCCGTTCGCGATCCGTATAGAGCTCCGATTCATGCCAGGCGTTTAACAAGAGCATCCGCTCTTCTGTCTCGCCCAGCTTCAACGCGTCCTGACGATGCATGTGCAGGCAATTGGCGCATCCGTTTATCTGGGACCCGCGCACCTTGACGAGCTCCATCAGCGTGGGATCGAAGCTCTTGGCAATCCAGGCCTCCACGGCAACGAGGCCTTCTATGCCTCCGTTCTTCCTGGCCAGTATGTTCAAACGCTTGGTCATCATGCTCTCCGTGACATGAGTGATCGGGACGTTGCGCCCGGACAGGAGGTATCCCCGACATCGTGGATCATCCATCTGGCCGGTCGATGCGCCCGGCCTAACGCGGAATTCAGCAGACGCCCGCCGATCGATCAGGCCTTCCGCCGTTCGGGACACCCCTTCCTATACTTCGGCAGGAGATGAGCGCGTCCCCGGTAGAATGGTTCAAGACGGGGATCCAACGCATTGTCCCGCCATCGGAGTCGCATCCGGGCGTGGCTTTCGCTGATCCCACACACGGAATGCTGACACTGGCGGGTTTCAATCAAGATCCGGGCACATGACCCAAGAAGGAGACTAGGCATGAAAATCGTTGTCATTGGCGGCACCGGACTGATCGGCTCGAAGACCGTCGAACGGCTGCGGAAAAAGGGCCACGAGGTCCTCGCAGCATCCCCAAATACGGGTGTCGACACTCTGACCGGCAAGGGCCTGGACGACGGGCTGGCTGGCGCGAAGGTGGTGATCGACCTCGCCAATTCGCCCTCGTTCGAGGACAAGGCGGTGATGGAATTCTTCCAGACCGCGGGACGTAACCTCCTCAAGGCAGCCGCCGTGGCAGGCGTCGAACATCATATCGCCCTTTCCATTGTCGGCGTGGAGCGGCTCGAGGGCAGCGGCTACATGCGCGCCAAGATGGCCCAGGAAGCGCTGATCCGTGCTTCTGGCATTCCCTACACGATCGTGCATTCGACGCAGTTCCTGGAATTCATTCCGGGCATCGTCCAGTCAGGCACGGTCGACCAGACGGTGCATCTGTCCTCCGCCTATGTGCAGCCGATCTCGTCGGAGGACGTCGCCGACGCCATGGCCGACGTGGCCCTCGGTAAACCCCTGAATGGCATCATCGAGATTGCCGGTCCGGAGAAATTTCGCCTCAACGAGATCGCGGCGCAGTTCCTGAAGTCGACCGGCGATTCCCGCCAGGTCGTCGCCGATCCGCATGCGCCTTATTTCGGCACCGAGCTCGCCGAGGGCTCGCTCGTGCCGATCGGCGACGCCCGGCTTGGCCGCGTCAGCTTCCAGGACTGGCTCAGCCACTACCAGCCGAGAACGTAACCCCTTCGGAGGGGCGCGGCGCATCCGGCAAGACCCATGCTGCCCCTTCCATGCACAATCACGACAGGAGAACCAGCATGTTCCGGACCTTTATGGCGGCAACCGCATTGACGGCCGTCCTCGGCGGCGCCGCCGTCGCGCATGACACTTCCTCCGGTGACGCGAAAGTCACCATCGTTTACGACCAGAAGCTTCCCAACGTGCCCGGCAAGAGCATGAAGGGCGTGCTGGTCGAGTATGCGCCGGGCGGCACCTCGCCTGCCCACACGCATCCGAACTCAGCCTTCATCTATGCAACGGTCCTCGAAGGCGCAATCCGCAGTCAGGTCAATAGCGGCCCGGTCACGACCTACCATGCCGGCGAAAGCTTCTCGGAGTTTCCCGGCGATCACCACGCCGTCAGCGAGAATGCAAGCAAGACCGAGCCGGCGCGCCTGCTTGCGGTCTTCGTCGTCGATACCGACGAGAAGAACATAACGATCGACGACAAGTGAGACAAACCTCTGCGATGCCCGGCCAATGCCTGACATCGCAGCCCTCACCCGCCGATATTTCGAGAGACTCAGATCAACAAGGCTTGGACCCATGAGCGCGACAGCAATGCGAACACTTGCCGGAATTTCGGTCCCCCAGACGCCACTCGTCGAGCGCGCGCTGGAGCATGCGCGCCAGGCATGCGAGCCCTATCTCTTCAACCACGTTGTCCGCTCCTGGCTGTTTGCCGAGCGGATCGGGCAGCTTCATGCCATCGAGCACGACGCGGAAGTCTTGGCCGTCGGCACGCTGCTGCATGACATAACGCTGAACGAGAGATTTGCGGGACCACGGCGGTTCGAGGTGGAGGCCGCGGATCTGGCGCGCGGATTTGCGACGGAAGCGGGGCTAGACAAGTATCGCGCCCAACAGATCTGGGATTGCGTCGCGCTCAACTCGACGCCGTCGATCGGCCTCTACAAGGAAGCCGAGGTCGCACTCTGCACCGCCGGCATCTGCCTCGACGTCGTCGGCCTGCACTACAGTTCCATTCCCTCGGCTGAGATGAAGGCGATCGTCGCCGAATTTCCGCGGCTTGGGATGAAGCAGCAGATGACCCTGTGCTTTTGCCACATCGCCGCGACACAGCCGGAAACGACTTACGACAACTTCACGCGGGATTTCGGGGAGCGCCTGGTTCCTGGCTATAAAGTGCCGACCTCCTCGGTCGATCTGGTGGCAAATGCGCCCTTCGATGAGTGATCGCCATGTTCGATGCGATGGACGTGCACTTCGAACAGGAAGAGCTGCAAGGGCCTGCACTCACCATCGCAGGCCCCCTATCGGTAACCCACACCGCACATAGACAAGCAAGAAAACGCGCGCTCCATCAGCGCGTGTTTTGCGTCGTGAACGCCTCGGTGCGAGCAACCGCCCTAATCGTTCGATGCGGTCACCTAGACTTTCGCACAGTCCCCAGATGCTTCCGCCCAATGGTTTTCCGGGCCGCCGGTCGCCATCCTCCGTCGCGTGTCAATTACCGCGAAGGATAGAAAATGCGCAATATTTCAAACCCATCGACTGTCAGTGTCTCACGTCGCGACGCCCTGCTCGGCAGCCTCACCGCCGGGATCGCCGTGGGCCTGCCGGCGGTTGCCTCCGCAAAGACGCCGAAGCACCCCCTCCCCGCCACCAGCAACTACGGAACGCAAGCCATGAGCACGATCACCACCAAGGACGGAACGGAAATCTACTACAAGGATTGGGGCACCGGTCCAGTCGTCACCTTCTCGCATGGCTGGCCGTTGAACTCCGACGCCTGGGACGGCCAGATGCTCTTTCTCGCCCAGCACGGCTTCCGCGTCGTGGCGCACGATCGCCGCGGCCACGGACGATCCAGCCAGCCGACATCCGGAAACGATATGAACGGATACGCCGACGATCTGGCCGCCCTGATCGAGGCGCTTGACCTCAAGGACGTGACACTGGTCGGCCACTCCACCGGCGGTGGCGAAGTCGCCCGCTATATCGGCCGGCACGGCACGAAGCGTGTCGCCAAGGCTGTGCTCATCGCCGCGGTGCCGCCGGTCATGGTGAAATCAGAGGCCAATCCGGAAGGCCTGCCGATCGAAGCGTTCGACGCGATCCGCGCCGGCCTCGTCAAGGATCGCTCGCAATTCTACCGCGACCTTGCCCCGCAATTTTATGGCGCCAACCGACCGGGCTCAAACGTCTCCCAGGGCACACTCGACCAGTTCTGGCTCTGGAGCATGCAGGCCGGCCTGCTGAACGCCTATGAATGCGTCAAGGCATTCTCGGAAACCGACTTCACCGAAGACCTGAAGAAGTTCGACGTGCCGACGCTCGTCCTGCACGGGGAGGATGACCAGATCGTTCCGGTCAAGGATTCCGCCGTCAAGTCCGCCCGGGTGATCAAGGGCGCCAAGGACATCTACTATCCCGGCGCGCCGCACGGCATCACCGCCACACATCAGGACCAGGTCAACGCTGACCTGCTCGCCTTCCTCAAGGCCTGACGCTCGTAACTTGGACCATCGGTGGCGCGGCAAGGCCGCGCCATTTCCATTCAAGCCCTTTCCGTCATCGCCCTTTAAGGAAATCCAACATGTCGAAGACCTGGCTCATAACCGGCAGCGCCAGCGGGATCGGCCTGAGCACGGCCGAACTCGTCCTCGCGCGCGGCGAAAACCTCGTCGCGACGGCCCGAAACGTCGACCGCCTTCTCAACCTTGCGCGCCGCTACGGCAAGCAGGTGGAACTCATCGAACTGGATGTGACAAATACGCCAGCAGCACGCGGAGCAGTCGACACCGCGATGGAACGGTTCGGTCGCCTCGACGTGCTGCTGAACAATGCAGGTTACGCGCATCTCAGTCCCTTCGAACAGGGCTCGGAAGATGATTTCAAGGCGGAGATCGACACCAATTTCTACGGTGTGGTCAATCTCACGCGCGCGGCGCTCCCTGTAATGCGCCGTCAAAAATCAGGGCATATCATCAATATTTCGTCCAGCTCGGCGCGCTTCGGCAGTCCTGGGTCGACCGCCTATACTGCCGCCAAATGGGCGGCGAGCGGTTTCACCGCTTCGCTAGCCAAGGAGGTCAAGCCGTTCGACGTCAAGGCCATCGCCATCGAACCTGGCAGCATCCGCACGAACTGGACGCGGGTTGCCCGTGGGCACGTCCCGCCGCTGTTGCCGGAATACGAACCGACCATCGGCGCGATCATGAGGATGACTGAAGGCTATGCCGGCACCGAGCCCGGCGACCCGGACAAGGTGGCCGTCGTCATCTTCGATCTTTCGCGCCGGGATGATCTGCCAGAACAACTCGTCCTCGGAAGCGATGCCCTGGGACGGATTGCCCAAAGCGATGCGGTTCGATCCGCAGCCGCTCTCTATTGGGACAAGATCAGCCGGTCGACGGACTTCGACGAGCCGACCACTCCCCTCCCACTTCTGGACTGAGACCGGAACCGTTACAGGGTTTTCGATGCGGTCTTGGGGGGCTCGGCTGGCACATCTTGCTGCCGGCCCTCATGTCTTGCGCATTCTTCTGGACCAGGTCTCCTTCGGCTCTGCGGCAGCATCGCCACCAACATATGGATTTCCATAAGTTGCGGCGGTGCGGTGGCGCGATTAGGGTGCGGCATAGCTTCGCCAGCACCGGGATTGACAACAAGTTCAATACGAAAGGCTGACGATCCCGGACTATTGTACCTTGCAGGAGCCCCAATGACGCGCGTCTGGTCGTATCGCCCGCAACTCCTGCATCTCGGCCTCTTTATTCTGGCTTATGTCCTGGGCTGCGGATTCGCTCAGGCGCTCGCAATCGTGCCCGGAACGGGTATCTCCATCTGGCCTCCAAGCGGACTGTTCATTGCGACTCTAATCCTCGCTCCCATGTGGAGCTGGCCGTGGTGGGTGCTGGCGGGCGGTCTGGCGGAACTGCTTGGCAATATCCTATGGTTCCATCTTCCCTTGCCCGTAGCCCTTCTTATCTATTCCGGCAACGCGCTCGAAGCCACCATCGGTGCATGGCTCGTGAACCGTACTTTGAAGCGGTCGGTTCGATTGGAAACCTTGCAGGAGGTTGTCGCATTCGTCGTCATCGGCGCAGGGATTGCGCCGATGCTGAGCGCGACGGTCGGAAGTGCCACGCTGGTCTGGTTCGGCATGTCTTCGCAAACCTTCCTGGACGCCTGGGCTCTGTGGTGGATCGGGGATGCCACCGGGGTCCTGATCGTGGCGCCGCTCGCACTTGTCGTGTTCCAGAGTTGGGGTGGCAAGGCCGAGTTTTCGGCAGCGCGGTGGGCGGAGGCTTGCGTTCTGGGGGTAATCCTGCTCGGCGTCGCCACCCTTTCGCTGAGTGGCTTTCTGCCCTTCGCCTACATCATCATGCCGCCACTTCTTTGGGCCTCGGTGCGCTTCGAATTCAAGGGTGCCACCGTTACGCTGGCCCTTCTTGCACTGATCACGGCGACATTCACGATATCCGGCGCTATCCAATTTGCCGGCGATGCCGAGACCCAGCGCCACAACCAGATCATGCTGCAGCTCTTCCTGGCGATCTCGGCATTTTCCGCGCTCATCGTTGCTGCCATATCCCGGCAGCATCAGCTGACGCTACAGAGCCTGCGCGACCGGGAGCGGGAGCTCTTGCAAATCGTGAACATGGTCCCGGTCCACATCAGGCGGCTGACGCCGGAAGGCGAACCGACCTTCTTCAACAAGCGTCTGGTGGATTTTTTCGGGATTGACCTGGATCAGTTGAACAAGCCGGGCACGAGCCGGCTGGCGACGAACATAGAAACCCTGGTCCACGAGGATGATGCACCCGTCCTACTGCAAGCGGTCCGTCGTTCCGTCGCCACCGGAGAGCCCTATTCCTTGAAGTATCGCATGCGCCGTGCGGATGGCGTCTATCGCTGGGTCGATGGTCGAGCAGAACCGCTACGCGACGAAAACGGCGCGATTGTGCAATGGTTCGCCATCTCCATCGACATCGACGACGAAGTGCGCGCCCAAGACGCGTTGCGGCACAGGGAGCGGCAGCTGCAGCAGCTGATCGACGCCGTGCCCGCCATGATTTGGACCACGACCCCTGAGGGAACGCCGACCTACCTCAACAAGTGGTACACGGACGTAACTGGCGCCACTCTTGAGGACTTTACCGCCAACGGCGGGACGCCGGCGTTCCCTTTAAACGTCATCCATCCGGACGACAGGGCCATGAGGGCGCAGGTGCGCACCCACGCATTCGAGACCGGCACGCCCTATTTTGTGCACTATCGCCACATACGGCGCGACGGCTCCTATCGCTGGACAGAGAGTCGCGCAGAGCCTTTGCGCGACGAGTCAGGCGCCATCCTCGCTTGGTACGCGGTAAGCGTCGACATACATGATCTGGTGACCGCGCGAGAGGCATTGCGCGACCGGGAACGGGAGCTCTCGCAGCTCGTCGACATGGTGCCGAGCCTGCTTTGGAGACTTAATCCAAGCGGCGAGCCGAGTTTCTTCAACAAGCGCATGATGGATTTCCTCGGTGTGGATAGGCCCGACGCCGGCAAGCTGGATACGAGCCAGATGGCAGCGATCCTCAACGCCGCTATCCACCCCGATGACGCACCCGGGCTCGCCAAGTCACTCAGTGACAGCCTTGCGACCGGCAACCATTTCGCGATGGACTACCGCCTGCGTCGCGCAGACGGCGTCTATCGATGGATGTCAGGCCGGGCGGAGCCGATGCGGGACGAAAAGGGGCAGATCATCCAGTGGTACGGCCTTTCGCACGACATAGACGATCAGACGCGCCTCTACAGCGACATAGCCGAGCGCGAAGCCAGAATCCGGCGACTGATAGATTCAGACATCATCGGGATCGTCATATGGGATCTGGACGGAACAGTCATCGACGCCAATGACGCGTTTCTCCGTATGATCCAGTACGAACGGGAGGATGTGCAGGCCGGCCTTCGGTGGTTCGATATAACGCCTCCCAAATGGCAGACCGTGCATGCCCGCGAAGAGGCGGAAGAACTTGCGGCGACGGGCAAGATGCAAGCCCGGGAGAAGGAGTATTTCAGGAAGGATGGCAGTCGAGTGCCGGTCTTGATCGGGGCGGCCTGCTTCGAAGGGCAGTCTCGACAAGGGGTTGCCTACATTCTCGATCTGACCGAACACAAGCGTGCGGAAGCTGCATTACGCAGCCGGGAACAGGAACTGTCGCTCCTCGTGGACATGGTCCCGAGTTATCTCTGGCGGATCTCACCAGACGGCCAGCCCGTCTTTTTCAACAAAAGACTTGTGGACTACCTGGGCCTGGATGTCGCGGGCCTGGACAAGCCGGACATGAGCCGGCTCGACGCATTTATCGAGACCGCGATTCATCCGGATGATGCCGTTGAGGTTGCGGACGCGTTCCAACGCTCCCTGGCGAGTGGTGAGCCACTTTCCATGAAATGGCGGATGCGTCGAGCTGACGGCACTTATCGGTGGATGGCGGCAAGCGCCGAAGCGATGCATCAGGACGATAGCATCGCCCAATGGTACGGTCTCTGCCACGACATCGATGATCAGTTGCAGAGTGAAGAGGCGCTGCGCAACAGCAAGCGGCAACTGGAGCAGATGATCGACGCAGTGCCTATCAACATCCTGAGCTACGATCCCGAGGGCAAGCTCACCTCCGCCAGCAAGCGATATCTGGACAATGTTGGAGCGGTGCCGGATCACGTCACGGATTTTGAGGGGCTGGCCCGGCATCTGGCTCACCCTGACGATCTCCCGGTCATGCTGCGGAGGGCGTTGGATGGCTTTGCGACAGGAACGCCTTTCGTGAATCGTTTTCGGCGGCGTACCAAGGACGGCGCCTATCCCTGGATCGAGGCCCGCGCGCAGCCTTTGCGCGATGCGTCTGGCGCGATCGTGCAATGGTACCAGGTTTCGATCGATATCGAAGATGAGATGCGGGCGCAGGAAGCTCTTCGGGAGAGCGAGTCGCAGCTGAGACGGCTCGTGGATGCCCTCCCGGTACAGATCTGGGCAGCGGCGGCCGATGGCGAGCCGTCTTACCTGAACAGGCGATTGGCCGAGTATGTCGGCCTGACGTTGACCGATCTCAGTTCGCCCAAAGCCACCCGGTTGCAGATGGCGATCCAGAATTCCGTCCATCCGGACGATGCCTCCGCAGTCGGGCAAGCTCTCATGCACTCGTTTACAACGGGCAGCACCTTCACGATGAAATACCGGCAACGACGGGCCGACGGCGTCTATCGCTGGATCAACGGGCGAGCCGAGCCACTTCGCGATGCAAACGGCAACATATTGCAATGGTATGGCGTGAGCTTCGACATCGATGACGACGTGCGCACCCAAGAGGAATTGCGCCGGACGCAGGAAAGGCTAGCGGTCGCTTCGCAGGCGGCAAGCCTTGCGGAGCTCTCGGCATCCATCGCCCATGAGGTGAACCAACCGTTGGCCGCCATCGTCGCCAACTCGCATGCCTGCCATCGCTGGCTGTCGTTCGAGCCTCCGAACGTAGCACGCGCCAACACCGTGATCGAGCGCCTGATCCGTGACGCGAACGCCGCCGCCGATGTCGTGAGCCGCATTCGGGCCCTGTTCAAGCAATCCACGGAGACAAGGAGCCGCGCGACGCTCTCGAGCGTCATAGCCGAAGCGCGTGGCCTGATGGCCGAGGAGGCCGCCCGACGCCGCATTCGCATGGAGTTTCATGTCGATGCCGACCTTCCTGTCGTCACACTGGATTCCGTCCAAATTCAACAGGTCCTCATCAATCTCTTCCGTAACGGCATGGATGCGATGGATCTCGTTGAAGGCGAAAAAGTCCTTGAGGTGCATGCGCATCGCGCGGGCAACGAGGTTCAGACGGAAGTCAGCGATCGTGGACGAGGCGTCGAATCTCCCGATCGTGTGTTCGAGCCCTTCTTCACGACGAAGCAGCACGGGATGGGTATGGGACTGGCCATCAGTCGATCGATCGTCGAGGCGCATGGCGGCCGTTTGTGGACCGAGAAGAATGAACCGAGCGGCGCGCGGTTCATTTTCACCTTACCAATTGCAGCGAAAGAGACCTCATGACGACGGACGACCATGTTGTTTTCATCGTGGACGATGATGAAAGCATTCGGGAGGCGCTCGGCGAACTCCTCGAGACCCACGGCATACACACCATCGCCTTCGGGTCGGCGGGCGAATATGTCGGCGGTAAGAAACCGGATGTCCCTGCCTGCCTTATCCTCGACGTCGAACTCCCCGATATCAACGGCCTCGAACTGCAGCGGCAGATCGCCGAAGGCGATCATCCGCCGATCGTTTTCATCACCGGACACGGCGATATTCCGTCGTCGGTGCGGGCGATCAAGCATGGCGCGGTGGACTTCCTCACCAAGCCCTTCAGCGATGCGGACCTCATGGCAGCGGTCCACACGGCGATTTCCCAGGATCGGGAAAAGCGATCGGAGCGGGCCGAACTGAGCCTGCTCAGGCAGCGATATCTGGAGCTGACCCCACGGGAGCGCGAGGTGCTGCCGCTCGTGGTCAGTGGTCTCCTCAACAAGCAGGCAGCATCGGAACTGGGGATCAGCGAAGTCACGCTGCAAATTCATCGAAGGAATGTAATGCAGAAAATGGGAACAGCATCGCTCGCCGATCTCGTGCGTATTGCGGAGAGGTTGGAGATACCTGTCACCCACTCGCGCCGCGCGGGAGGAAATTAGTCATGGAGAGAACAAGACCGACCATCGCGGTCATCGATGACGATCCGAGGTTGCTCGAATCGCTGGAGGAACTGCTGGAATCCGCCGGCTATGCGGCTTGCTGCTTCCGCTCGGCCGGGCACTTGCTGGTTCGCGGACTCTCGGACCTCGACCTTCTCATAACGGACATCGGCATGCCCGGCACGGACGGTTTCGAACTTCGCGACATCGTGAAGAAGGCGCGTCCGGAACTGCCGGTTTTTCTGATCACCGGCCGCCATGAAATCGCGGACCACGGCCGCGCCCAAGGCATCAGCGGTTTTTTCCGCAAGCCTTTCGACGCCCCTGCCCTGCTTGTAGCCATCGCAGACGCTTTGCAAAAATCGAAAAATGGAGGGTGACATGAGAGTTGAACAACTGCCGCGGAAATCGGCGCCGCTGTTACCACAGCACAAGAATGATGCCGAGCAGCCAATCGTCATCATCGTCGATGACGACGCGGCTGTCCGCGAGGCTTTGTCTGAGTTGATTCTTTCGGCGGGTTTCCGGTCAGTCGATTTCGCCTCAACCCAAGAAGTGCTCGACGCCGACATATTGGACAGCCCAGGTTGCCTGATCCTCGATGTGCGCATGCCGGGAGCAAGCGGGCTTCATCTGCAGCACCATCTGGCGCAAAACGGCAATCTCAAGCCAATCATTTTCCTCACCGGACACGGCGACATCCCGATGACGGTGCAGGCCATGAAGGCCGGCGCGGTGGACTTTCTCACCAAACCGGTGCGGGATCAGACGCTGCTCGATGCGGTGATCGCCGGGATTGAGCTCGATGTTGCGCGGCGCGCGGAGGCTGTTGTCGTCAAGCGCAATCTCGAGCGCTTGGAGACACTGACGCACCGGGAGCGCGAAATCCTACGCGAAGTCGCACGCGGGCGACTGAACAAGCAGATCGCCTTCGACCTCAGCATCAGCGAAGTGACGGTGAAGCTGCATCGCGCCAACGTCATGCGCAAGATGGGCACCGGCTCGATCGGAGAGTTGATCAGGGCATGGGAAACGTTGCCGACTGCGATGCGGGAGGCGGGTGGCTCGAAATTTTGAGTTGGCTGAACAGATGCCGGCATTGGCGATGATGCGCCGTTGGTTAGATAGCTTCGATGGCTTTTGCCTCGCGGGCCATGAAGTCACAGAATAACCTTACGCGCAGCGGCACCGTGCGGCCAAACGCGTGCAGCGCGTTGAATGGAAGCTTGGGAAACCCCATCCCCGACGCGACGGCGACAAGCGCACCGGATTCTAGTTCTTTGGCGACCAGGCATCGCAGAACATAGGCGGCCCCCAACCCGCCGAGCGCAGCCTGAATGAGGGCTGCTCCCGAGTCGCAATCCACGCGCCCTGACGGAGTGAAGCTCTTCCCATCCGCCAGGGGCAAAGGCTGTATCACGCCGCCCGGCGCATATCGGGCAAAGGGCATCGCTGCCAGGGCTTCGTCGCTGGTGGGATTGCCCCAGGCTTTAACAAGAGCCGGAGATGCGACGATCGCCATTCGCAGGTCGGCGAGATGGCGCACGATCAGATCACCCTCCAGGGGTCTACCTGCACGCAGCACGACGTCATAGTCCTCCCTGATCAGATCGACAAACCGATCCGTGAGACCGATATCGAGATGAAGGTTCGGATGGTCGGCGGCAAAGCTCGAAAAGAGACGCGGGAGCAGAAGAGGCGCCAGTTCGCTCGGCATGCTGATGCGCAAGCGGCCCGACGGCGAGGCATCGGACCTGATCGCCTCGTCACTCGAATCCAGATCCCGCAATAGCGGCGCAACGCGGTCGAAGAAAACCTGACCGTCCTGGGTCAGCGTGAGGGCACGGGTGGAGCGCAGGAATAGGCGCGCGCCGATCTTCTTTTCCAGCCGCGCCACGCTCTTCGACACCGCGGACGGCGTCGTGGCCAGGTCACGCGCGGCGGCGCTGAACGAGCCAGCCTCCACGGTCCGTACGAAAGCCATCAATCCCGACGTCTCGTTCAGCAGGTTTGCCACTTGCACCTCCGCGGCACAGATCATGTGCCCGCCCATGATCTAATGACGCCGGGAGGCAACGTCTATCTCATCTCTTGTTGAAAAGGAGATAAGCAATGCAACACCTTAAAGACAAGGTCGCCATCATCACCGGCGGCAATAGCGGCATCGGCAAAGCGATCGCACAGCTCTTCGCGGAAGAGGGAGCGCAGGTCATCATCACTGGCCGGAGGCAGGATGTCGTCGATCGGGCCGTGAAGGAAATCGGCCATTCAGCCATTGGCTTCGTGGGCGATGTCGCCGACCTCGAAGATCACCGCAAGTTGGCGGATATCGTCAGGAGGAGCTTCGGCGGAATCGACGTCTACGTGGCCAATGCCGGTGTCATCAACCTTTCCGCGTCTGCCAATGTCACCCCGGAAGACTATGACCGACACTTCGCCATCAATGCGCGCGGCGTATTCTTCGGCGTGCAGGCAATCGCGCCGCTGATCCGCGACGGCGGCAGCATCATCGTGACGAGCTCGCTCGCGGCCACGAAGATCCTCCCAAATCATACGGTCTATGCCGGGTCGAAGGCGGCAGTCGCCGCCTTTGCGAAGAATTGGGCGATCGAATTCAAGTCGCGGCGGATCCGCGTCAACATCCTGAGCCCGGGGCCGGTCGAGACCGAAATCCTCGGCAAGCTCGGCGTATCGGAAGCCGAGCGCCCGGCCTTCGAGGACTACATGTCCGAGCTTATCCCCGCAGGTCGGCTGGGACGGTCGGAAGAGCTGGCGCGCGCCGCACTGTTTCTCGCCTCTGATGCAGGAAGCTTCGTCAATGGGATCGAGCTTCACGTCGACGGCGGCATGACCCTGGCTTGAAAGGATTGGAAAAATGCAAAAGCCACACACAACCCCGAGATCATCGCCTTCACCAACCGCCCGGCGGAGCAGGCAGCAACTGTCGGATGGAAGAGATGGAGGATATCGCATCCGCCCCGTTCTTTACAAATCGCTTGTATCGAACCATTGTAAAGCGTATTTCGTCGCGCGATTTGTCGCACGAGCCGAACCTCTTCGGAACTATAGTTCTCCAACCTATTTTTCTGGCAAGTATCACTATTGACATAGCTACAAATACACTTGCCACCTCCCACATCACTAAGCGACACCATGTTCCTTGGCTGAAGCAGGGAAATTCCCCATTCCGTTAGGCAAGCTTTGAAACCCTCGCGCGAATGGCGATGCGGTAGTGTCTCTCAACCGTCAATTCCGGCGGGAGGAAGAGGAGAGATACAATGAAAATCAAGGGCCTAGTAATTGCAACCGTGTTTGCTCTTTCGTCGATCTCCGGCGTATTCGCTGCGGATAATGAAGCCATCACGGATCAAACCGGTTGGGGCAACAGCGCCGGCACGTTCCAGAGTGGCTTCCGTAACTTCAGCGGCACCGGCCAAGTCGGTATTCGAAACAGCTCGACGACCATTCAACATGGCGCATTCAATGAATCCGGCACGGCCCAATTCGGTCGCCGCAATGACTCGCTTACCGTACAACAGGGCCTAGGAAACGTCTCTGGCACGCTGCAGTTTGGCCGCGGAAACAACTCGCAGACCTATCAGTCCGGCGTTGGCAACAACTCTGTGACCATCCAGCATTAGTCGAGTATCCTTGAAGGTCAGCGGCGGTGCCGCTGACCTCTTTTGCTCTGGAGTCCCACAATGATTGCTGCCCTGCCACCCGTTCACTGCATCATCGAACATCATGAGAAAGGGGGCGCCATGACCCTCGTCCCGACGATCGAAAGCGACGGCCGTGGCCGAGGTAGCTATCAGTTCGAGATTTTCTCGAACTCCAATGGCAACACCTCAAGCAACGTTCAAGGCGGCGATTTCCAGAAGGATGACCCGGGACGGCTCGCGCTTTCGCGATCAACAGTCTCCGCGTCGCCAAACGGATGGAGCGCCCGCCTGACTGTCTATGGTCCGAATGGCGAGAAGCTCTGCGTGGTGTCGGTGCCGTGACATTTATGCACCGTTGGTGCGATCTTCCCCGCACGCAAAACGGCCGCTAATTGATTGTACACTAAATTATAATAGTAATAGACCTCGGTGCGTCGCGTCGGCGTGTGTTAGCGGCTATCTTGGGGTGACGAGGGAATGGGGATCTGCCTGGCTGTTCGGTCGCACAAGCTGCCTGCTGTCCTCGCTGTGGCCTTGGCAAACCTTGCAACTACGACATCCATTGCGGCTGCGGATGACACCAAGCCTGCGCTCGTAGCGCAGAACGAGGAAGCTGCACTAACCTTGCAGATCGGGGCCGGCATCAACTGGCTGAGCTTGCCAAGCTGGGGTTCGCATCGACCCGATTTCTTCGGAAGCGGGGACAGCAGGGTCGTTGACGACGGCCCGAATTTTGGCATCAGCCTGGATGTGCCGCTCGGGCAGATAGGATCACAGCCGCTGATCCTGGAGTGGAACGGCAGCATCTCAGACCTTTCTTCCAATTCCACGGACCGTACGAGCCTTTCCGGGCAAAATTCCCTGAACCTGGTCTATGGTAATTCCGCAAACGGCAACATCAGCACGCTATTCGCGTCACCTGCCGGCACCCTACCAGCGGTTGCAACGGTTAATGTTACAGTCAACGACAGCGCAGGCGGGACAGTCGGCACACTTATTTCAAGCTCCTCACCGGTGGGCGGACGTGTGACTCAGTTTGCCTCGAATAGCGCGATAACCGGCGGCACCTTTGCCGCGCTCCTCACGAACGGCGATACACAAAGCGCCGCGGCCTATGCTGCCTATGCCGACAACACTGGGATGACCCTTCGAGCTACCGGCGACCTCAGTAACAGCTCAATCGTCGATGAGCGCAGCGAGGACGCCACGGTCATCGATCAGACACTACTGCTTGGCGCTCCGATCGACCTTCAAGGCGGCTGGACGATCACGCCCAAGTTTGGCCCGATGTATAGGTCCATCGATCGCGACGTGGATTTTCGTCGGACGCTCCAAATTACCGCGAACTACCCGGGTGTCGTGGTTCCGCAGGTCAGCGTCGCGCAGGACGACGAACTCGATGCACGCTATGTCGGGGCGTTGGCTGAGCTCTCGGTCGCCAAGGCATTGCAGCCGGATCTCAGCGTCTCGTTCGATGCGAGATTTGGCGGGGCCTACCTGCATTCCCACTATCGAAGCCATTATTCCGCAGTTCTGCCGAGCGTATCGACGGGCGCCTTCGACTTTGTCTCCCAGACGCGCGACGACGCCAGCTTGCTTGCCGGCGTTGGCGCCGGGCTGCGCTACGCGCCCACGGAGAATCTGCAGGTCGGCCTGGACGCCGGCGTGAACTACATTAACAAGGTACCGACGATCAACTATGTCGCAGATGCGGGCGGCGTATCGCCCACGATAGGCATGAGTCATGCCATCGATTACAACGTCTCCGTCAGCGTTACCTGGCGGTTCTAAGCAGCACGATCAGCACATCGCGGAGAGCATGGAAAGGCAGTGCAGAAACTGCGTCTGCCGGTTCACGCCCACGCGTGCCATCGCAGAGGCAAGCTGATTATGGACTGTATTTTTCGAGACACCACGTTGCCGCGCGATTTCGGATGCCGTTTCCCCCCGCAAGAGGCAATAGGCAAGATCGGCCTCCGTCGGTGTCAGGCCGAAGATGGACTTGATGGTGTCAGGCGCCAACAGACTGTTTCCGCCGAGCTCGCGTATCGTGAGCATGTAAACGCGCTCGTTGGTCGCAAAGACGTTCTTGAACTGCGAGCCAAGGCCGACACGTCCCGACAGCGCATCGACGCTGATGAGCCATTTGACGTTCTTCACCTTGTCTTCAACCCAGGCAACGTGTCGAACACGTCCATGCGACGACGCCATACCGATCAGCCGGGCAACCTCGTCCTGAAGTGCCGTGTCGACGAAATCGATCACGGAGTCGCTATATTCGACTAGCAGATGCGACGCTTCGACAAATTTCTCGAAGCTCCCATTCGCCAGGCGAACCTGATAGTCTTCCGTAATGATCGCAGAGGGTGCGGACGAACTGAAGAAGGCGCTCTCCATATGTGCGGATTTCTCACGCTCCAAGAGCGTGGTCTTCTGGATTGCAAAGGCCGTCTGAAAGTGCGGCAGCAATTTCATCAGCGCTTCGGCCGCTCTATCTGTTTCACTCCGACCCGGGCGATCGAAATGAAGCATCAGTGCAATCCTGCGTCCGCCTTCCTTGACGAGAACGAGTATCAGAAGGCTGCCCTCGACACCAAAGCACTCGTGCACGGGCTTGTCCCATTGCGGATTGAGCTTGGCCTTCAGGTCGATCGTCAGGAACGCCCCCTGTCCCAAGGTAAGCGTCGCCGCGTGCAGTGCAGCGATCATCTGCGGATTGCAGAGCGCGGCTTTCGGGACGCCCTTTGCAAACACGCTCGCGCGCCGATCCTCTGCCCCCTTGAAGCCCACGACTGCCCCGGCGGCAGCCTTGGTGGCATTGATCAGCTCCGCTATGACCTTCTCCCATTCGGGAGGGCTTACCACGGTTTCGTAGATTAGTTGTACCAAAGGCAAGTAAATGTCTTCACCAAAGCTATTGATCATCGGACCCACTCCAACGCTTGGCGAATTTCTAAGATTTTTAGGCCCGGCCGCGTCGTTTCAGAACGCTGCCGCTCGATATCGCCTACTGCGGCACCATTGCCGCGCATTCGCCTCATGAGTGTTTTCAGGCTACCTTTATCCCGGTCCGACCATGCGGTCGAAGGTGGTTCCCAGCCACTTGCCTGTCGGCTTCACGCCCTCAGCGGCCTCAAGAGAAGCCGATGAAAAGCCAAGGCTCTTTATGAAACATCGGATGCCTCCTCAAGATTGAGTCTTTTTGTTCTCAACTTGCTCGGCCGATGCCGATCACAAGCCAAAAGCGCTCATTGGCCTTTCAAGCACCAAACAGCGCTGAAAATGCACGCCGTGCCGAGAATAGTCTCACCACGTGTCCCTAAACTAGAGATTCTAAGAATAGCATGCGCTTTCTTGTTGTAAAATGTAAAATGACGCGAGTTTATTACAACAATAGGGGTATATATTATTGCAACCGATAGAGAGACTATTAACATCCGGTAATTGAACTTCAAGCCAATTGAGGTGGCCGAGGCGCCGCGCATACCGCATATGTCGTCTTGCTTTCTTGGCGCCCCAACTCGCCCTAAGCGTGCGCCATCCAGATGCGACTCCCGCGCGGAAGCCGCACTCGTAACCAAACGGATAATAATTGACGCCTTCCGGTCGGCGGCCTAGAACCGGTGCTACACTCCGCGCCAGCCCGCCTAGCCGACTTGCTGGTCATTTTTTGGCACTTCGCGGAGCACCCGGAGAAGATCTCATGTCCCATACAGCTCTGCGCTCGAACCGCGCGCTCGTCGTCGCCATTATCATGCTCGCGACTTTCATGGTCGCGATCGAGGCCACGATCGTCGCGACCGCCATGCCGAAGATCGTTGGGCAGTTGGGTGGCTTTACCTATTACAGCTGGGTCTTCTCGGCTTTTCTTCTGGCCCAGTCGACGACAACCGTCATTTACGGCAAGCTTTCGGACATCTTCGGGCGCAAACCGGTGCTGATTTCGGGCATCCTGATCTTTCTCTTCGGTTCCCTACTCTGCGGGCTGGCATGGTCGATGGCTTCGCTGATCGTTTTCCGCCTGTTGCAAGGGCTTGGCGCCGGGGCTATCCAGCCGGTAACAATGACAATCATCGGCGACCTCTTCACGCTCGAGGAGCGAGGCCGCGTGCAGGGTGTCATGGCGACAGTGTGGGCCACATCGGCGGTTGTCGGGCCGCTCGCCGGGGGTGTGATCGTCGATACCATCTCCTGGGCCTGGATTTTCTGGATCAACCTGCCGATCGGAATCGTGTCGATCGCCGCTTTCTCCCTCTTCCTCAAGGAATCGGTCGCGCACAAGCAGGCGAAGATCGATTATCTCGGCGCCATCCTGTTTTCGATCGCCGTCATTGCGCTGCTCGTCATCCTGACTGAAGCCGCGGATGCCAAGGCGTGGGTATTGGCGTTGCTCGCCCTGGTGTTCGCCGTCGCCGCCGTCCTTTTCCTGCTGCAGGAGAAGCGGGCGGCCGAGCCGATCATTTCCATTGCTCTCTGGAGCCGCCGGCTGGTCGCGACCAGCAACGCCGCAACACTGCTTGCCGGCATGGCGCTGATCGGGCTTTCGACCGTATTGCCCATGTACGTCCAAGGCGTCCTCGGACGGTCGTCGATCGTCGCGGGCTTCACGTTGACCATGCTGGTCGTCGGGTGGCCACTGGCTGTGATGCTCTCCAGCCGCTTGTTCAGGGCGTTCGGCATCCGACGCACGCTACGGGTTGGAAGCCTCATGTTTCCCTTCGGTGCTTCCTTCCTGCTCTTCCTGACACCGGACAGCCACCCCGCGCTCGCGGGAGCAGGCTCGTTCTTCATGGGCTTCGGCATGGGGCTGATCAGCCTCACCAGTATCGCGCTTGTACAAGACAGTGTCGAATGGTCGATGCGCGGCAGCGCCACAGCGTCGATCATCTTCGCCCGCAGCCTCGGCAATACCCTCGGAGCAACCGTGCTCGGTGCCATTCTCAACGCCGGCATCAGCCACTATGCCGCCGGGGACGCAGCAAGCTCGCTGCATGATGTTCTGAACCAGCCAACCGGGCTTTCCGAATTGGCCGCCGATCCCGCAATCCGCACCGTCTTCGATGCATCGCTTCACTGGACGTTCTGGGGCGTGGCGGTGGTTGCCGTTCTCACGTTCCTGTCGGCCTGGCTCATTCCTGTGGGACGCGAGCAAGGCCGGGCATCGGTGACGTCAGCCGCCAGCGAAGCGTCGCACTAAACCTTCAACTGGACCACATGTGATGCTCGAAAGAGGATCGTCAGGCCAACCGGCGCGTCATTTCTTAAGGAACCAGGTCTGTTCTCCTTCGTCTGTCTTTCATCAGGGAAAGAGAACTGAGATGTGAAGGACCCTTATGAATTGCACTGCTGCAGCTATGGCGCTCTGTTCGTTCGTCGCACCCGCAATGGCTGACAGCGTGCCCATAATGCGCGAACGGAGCTACGACGACGAGTACGATCGTGTGCGTCCCGGAATTACCATCAACAAGCACGGCATCCGAGTTGGCGCGGGTCGCGATCGTGACCGCTATTATCGCGATGGCTGCTACACCAAGACCGTCAGAACGATGACCGACGATGGCGATGAGGTCACCAAGACAGTACGCCGCTGCCGATAACGTTGAATGGTGAGCAGGCCTTTCTAAGCCCCAAAATAACACGCGAAGGAATTGCCGCAATCGAGGTGAAGAGGAGGATTTTGTCGCTGACGACGCAAATGACTGCCGGCGGTACATGCGCGCCCATTCGCCGGTAGAGGGAAAGCAGGCGTGAAATAGAACTTAGCCCGGTTCCGGCCGGGTTTTCTCTCAAGATTGGCTTTCCGCCAGAACCTCGTCGGAGGGCGTCAGTGGAATTGATTGCAGCAGGGTCTGGCGCGCCGAGCGCAAGTGCAGACGGCAGGCGGAATCGATCGCTGCCTGATCACGAGATTCCAGCGCGGCGATATAATCCAGATGCTCATGAATGGCACGTTCGTTGCGCTCGCGAGCGAAAGCCTTGTTCCACTGGTAGTGATAGTGAAAGATGATCGCGATAGCATCGTAGAAATCGGCAATGAAGCGGTTCCGCGAAGCCGCGTGGATGAGCAGATGGAAGCGCTCGTCGAGAGTGGAGAAATCCTTGTAGCGCGTGTCGAGATCACGCAGCATCGCCTGATGATCCGCCTTGATGTCAGACAGCGCGCGCCACGCGTCGCTCTCTGGCGGAAGTTTGCCGAATTCCGCCGCCGAATGCAGCTCGAACATCTCGCGCACGTCTGCGAGTTCAAGCGCAAAATCGCGTGTGAAGCCCTTGAGAATCCAGTGGCTGTTCGGCCGTTTCTCGATCAAGCCAAACCGCGAGAAGCGGATCAAGAATTCGCGGACACTCGTGGTGCCGGTGCCGATCTCGCGCGCGAGCTCCAATTCGTTGATCTGCATGCCCGGTGCGGCATCATCCGACAAGATGCGCTGCATGAAGCTTCGCTCGATGATGTCGTGAAGTGAGTTGGTCTCTTCTGATGGAAAGAAATCGGCTTCGGTCGGCTGCCTGAGGACGATCTTCTGACGCTTGTTCCAACGAATGATGCCGGCATCGCTGAGCCGCGTCAGGATCGCGCGCGCAGTGCTGCGACTGATGCCGAGCTGCGCCGCTATTTCGGGCTCCGAGGGCAATGCCGCATCCGTTCGCAAAGCGGCGGCATAGCGGTTGTACGCTTCCTTGAAGACTGTATTCTGCCTTGCCATGCACACCCCGCCCTTTTGCCCCGGCAACACGGATCGGACGGCCACGAAGTTGCGGCGCGAAGCGTGGCAGAAGCTTATCTGTCAGCAATCCTTATCTTATTTTGGATTGCATGCGGCTGTTTGCCTCCCTCGTCCACAGGATGAATAATCCCGTTGACTTGAAAATGTTTATTGTAGATAAAAAACAAAATCAATGAGCATTCGCCGACGAAGCGAGTGTTTCCCCTAGGGAGAAGAATGTTGACCAAGGACCCCTGGATCATCCTGTCTGCCGGCGACAACGTTGCGGTTGCGACGGCGGCGATCCCATCCGGCGCGACGGTCGCCGGCATCCAGACCCGCGAGAAGATCGACCCCGGTCACAAGATCGCACTCGCCGATATCCCGCTTGGCCAGCCCATCATCAAATACGGGCAGGCGATCGGGCGGACGACGGCGGACGTGAAGGCCGGCGACCATATTCACAGTCACAATCTGCACTTCGAGAACGACCGTCTTGCCGCGACCGCCAACTCGGCGCCTGAGGAAGCAACTGCAGCGGATCGTGCGCGCACGTTCATGGGCTATCGTCGTGCCGACGGCCGCTCGGCGACGCGCAACTACATCGGCATCATTGCCAGCGTCAACTGTTCCACCACGGTTTGTCGGGCGATCGCCGACGAGGCCAACAAGACGATCCTGCCGCATTTCGACGGTATTGACGGTTTCGTGCCGATCGTCCATGACCAGGGCTGCGGCATGAGTTCCACAGGTGACGGCATGGCCGTGTTGCACCGGACCCTTGCCGGCTATACCAGGCATGTGAACTTCGGCGGCGTGCTGATGATCGGCCTCGGTTGCGAAGTCAACCAGCTGACACTCTACGGCCAAAGCGGCGCCGGGAACTCCAAGCGTCACTTCAACATTCAGGATGCCGGCGGCTCGCGACGCGCCGTCGAGCGCGCCATGGGCATGCTGCGTGAAATTGCGCAGGATGTCGGCAAGGAAAAGCGCGTGGCGCTGCCGATCAGCGATATCATCATCGGCCTCCAGTGCGGCGGCTCCGACGGCTTTTCCGGCATCACCGCCAACCCCGCGCTCGGCGTTGCAGCCGACCTGCTGGCAGCTGCCGGCGGCACGGCGATCCTCTCCGAAACCTCCGAGATCTACGGTGCCGAGCACCTTCTGCGCAGCCGCGCCGTCAGCGACGAGGTTGCCCGCAAGCTCGACGACAAGATCGCCTGGTGGGAGAAGTACGTGGCGATGCACGGGGCATCGCTCGACAATAATCCGTCGCCCGGCAACAAGCGCGGGGGCCTGACGACGATCCTTGAAAAATCACTCGGAGCCGTCGCCAAGGGCGGACGCTCGCCTCTGACAGCCGTCTATGGTTATGCCGAGCGCGTCAGCGCACCGGGCCTCGTCTTCATGGACACCCCCGGTTACGACCCCGTCTCCGCAACTGGTCAGGTAGCCGGCGGCGCGAACATGATCGCCTTCACCACCGGCCGCGGCAGCTGCTTCGGCTGCCGCCCGGCGCCCTCGATCAAGCTTTCCAGCAATTCGGCTCTCTATGCCTCGATGGAAGAGGACATGGATATCGACTGCGGCACGATCGCGACAGGCGATGCGACGATCAGCGCCAAGGGCCGCGAGATCTTCGACCTGATCATCGACACGGCATCCGGCAAGAAGACGAAGAGCGAGGAATTCGGCTACGGCGACAATGAGTTTGTGCCGTGGCATTTGGGTGCGACACTCTAAATCAGATGCATATCAAGTCTTCAGGGGAGGAATAATGAAGACGAGGAGGATCGGCAGCACGGCGCTGGAGGTGACCGAAGTAAGCTTCGGCGGCGCCGCTCTCGGCGGCCTGTATCGCGCCTGCCCGCGCGAACAGGCTATGGAGACGCTTGAGGCTGCATGGGACAGCGGCATTCGCTATTTCGATGTCGCGCCGTGGTATGGCCTCGGTCTCGCCGAGCGTCGTTTCGGCGACTTCCTGCGCGACAAGCCGGAAAGGGAGTGGGTGCTCTCGACCAAGGTTGGTCGGCTGCTGCGCCCGGTGCCGACGGGAACCGTTCCAGACTATAGCTATGTCGACCCACTCTCCTTCGATGCCGACTACGACTATTCCTACGATGGCATCATGCGCTCGGTGGAATTCAGCTATGCCCGTCTCGGACTGAATCGGATCGACATACTCTACGTTCACGACCTTGGCGGATACACCCACGGCGCGGCGAAGAACGCTGTCTTGCAGAAGCAATTCCTGGACACCGGCATCAAGGCGCTCGATGAACTGAAGTCTTCCGGCGCGATCAAGGCCTTCGGCCTCGGTGTCAACGAGATTCCGGTCTGCCTCGACGTGATGCGCAATGCCGACATCGACTGCATCCTGATGGCCGGGCGCTATACGCTGCTCGACCGGTCAGCGGTTGCCGAACTGCTGCCGCTTTGCAGAAAGAAGGGCACCTCGCTCGTTGTTGGCGGCGTCTTCAATTCCGGCATCCTTGCGACGGGCCCCGTGCCCGGCTCGCATTTCGACTACATGCCGGCGACAGACGATGTCCTCGCCAAGGTCGGGGGCATGGAGAGGATCGCTACCAAACATGGCGTGTCGCTGGCTGCCCCGGCGCTCCAGTTCCCGCTCCGCGATCCGCTCGTCTCCTCGGTCCTGATCGGCACGGCCAAGGCTTCGAGCCTGACACGCAACATGGAGCTTTTCGAGCCAGCCTTGCCGGACTCGATCTTCCCGGAATTCGACTCTCTGACGCTCGTCGCGCCGCCGCTCGGCGAAGACGCCGTGCGTGTATAAGGACGGACCATGCTTAGAGGTATCCACCCCATCCTCAATCCCGACCTGCTGCGTGCGATCGCCCGCATGGGGCACGGCGACGATATCGTCATCGCCGACGCCAACTTTCCCTCGAGCACAATGGGTCCGGAAGTCATTCGTGCCGATGGCGTCAGCGCCACCGACATGGCCGAGGCGATCCTGACGCATTTTCCGCTCGATACGTTCGTGCCGGAAACGGCGTGGCGCATGCAAGTTGTCGGCGACCCGACCGCAGTGCCCGACGTTTGCGCCGAATTTCAGGAAATCGTTTCGAGGCGCGCCGGCGACTTCAAGATCGCATCCCTCGAACGCTTCGCCTTTTATGAGCGTGCCCGCACGGCCGCCTATATTGTCGCGACGACAGAATTCCGGCTGTACGGTAACCTGATTTTGAAGAAAGGTGTTGTTCGCCCCGACGAAGTCTATCGCGGCTGACAGCACTTTAGACTGCGGATGAACGATTGGAAAAACAATTACTTGCGATAGATAAAGAAACAATGAGCGAGCCGCTTGCAGTACTTGCAATTTGACTTTCGCTCGGCTAGCTTCTCGTGGTAACTGTTTTTTATCGATAAAAATCGCCCGCCTGCGTTCAGCGGTACGGTTTCTTGGAGGAGAACGCACCTAGGAGGAGAACTACATGCGCATGAAATCCATTCTGTCGCGCCGAGCCTTCACGGCTCTCGCGGGTGCTGCCGCTATCGCCACCGCAATGCCGGTAACGTCGTTTGCAGCTGACGTGACGATTCCGATCATCGTCAAGGACACGACCTCTTTCTACTGGCAGATCGTTCTGGCCGGCGCCCGCGCTGCCGGTAAGGATCTAGGCGTCAACGTTCCGGAACTCGGCGCACAGTCGGAGTCCGACATTAACGGCCAGATCAGCATTCTTGAGAATGCCGTAGCCGGCAAGCCTGCCGCCGTTGTCATCTCGCCGACGGAGTTCAAGGCACTCGGCAAGCCGATCGATGAAGCCGCCAAGTCCGTACCGGTCATCGGCATCGACTCGGCCGCCGATTCCAAGGCTTTCAAGTCGTTCCTGACGACCGACAACGTCCAGGGCGGCCGCATCGCTGCTGACGGTCTTGCTGCTGCCATCAAGGGCGCAACCGGCAAGGAAGAAGGCGAAATCGCCATCATCACCAGCCTGCCGGGTGTCGGCTCGCTCGACCAGCGCCGCGAAGGCTTCCTGGAAGAAGTCAAGGCCAAGTATCCGGGCCTCAAGGTCGTTGCCGACAAGTATGCTGATGGCCAGGCAACCACCGGCCTCAACATGATGACCGACCTGATCACCGCCAACCCGAACCTCGTCGGTGTCTTCGCTTCGAACCTGATCATGGCACAGGGCGTTGGCCAGGCGATCGCCGAGAATAAGCTCGGCGAGAAGATCAAGGTTATCGGCTTCGACAGTGACGACAAGACCGTCGGCTTCCTCAAGGACGGCTCGCTTGCCGGTCTCGTTGTTCAGGATCCCTACCGCATGGGCTATGACGGCGTGAAGACGGCGCTCGCCGTATCCAAGGGCGAAAAGGTCGAGGCCAACGTCGACACGGGCGCAAACCTGGTCACCAAGGCCAACATGAGCGAACCGAAGATCGACGCTCTGCTGAACCCCAAGGTCAAGTAAATCACACGACGAAGGCCGCGCGAGAGGAATCCTGCGCGGCCTTCCTTCACCTATGTTATCGTCCGCATGAGGAACGCGGGCGGCGGTGGAGAGACGGCAATTCGCGAGGAGGAAACGCCCATGAGCCTGGAAGAGGTCAGTCATCGACACGATGACAGCGCCACGCTGACGGAGGCAAACCGCATTCCCGCGGGCGCCCCGATCCTCGAACTTAAAGGACTTCAAAAGAATTACGGCTACGTCCAGGCGCTGAAGCCGGCGACGATGACGTTCCTGGCCGGCGAGATCCACGCGATCGTCGGCGAGAACGGGGCAGGCAAATCGACCCTGATCAAGCTGCTGACCGGTGTGATTACCAGAACGGCGGGCGAGATTCTCTGGTGTGGCCACCCCGTGGCCCTGGCAACGCCCAACGAGGCGATCGCGCGCGGCATCAACGCCGTCCACCAGGAAGTTGTTCTCTGCCCGCACTTGACGGTGGCAGCCAACCTCTTTCTCGGCGACGAGGTCAATCAATACGGGCTGATGCGCAAGAAAGAGATGGAGAAGATGGCGCAGGCCGTCCTCGACGATCTCGGCTTCGGACTGCCTGCCGGCGTGCCTCTCGCCGATTTGACGATCGGCCAACAACAACTCGTTGCGACTGCGCGCGCGGCCATGCGCGGCACGCAATTCCTGATCTTCGACGAGCCAACAGCCTACCTGACCCGCCAGGAATCGGCGCAGCTTTTCAAGCTGATCCGCCGCCTTCAAAGCGAAGGCGTCACAATCGTCTACATCAGTCATCGCATGGAAGAAGTGTTCGAACTCGCGGACCGCGTTTCGGTGCTGCGCGACGGCACGCATGTCGGCACACGCACCATCGGCGAGACGAATGAAGCCGAGCTGATCGCGCTGATGATCAACCGCTCGATCGAGCAGATCTATCACAAGGAAGAGATCCCGATCGGAGACACGATCCTTGACGTGCGCGGGCTTTCCGGACCGGGCTTCGAGAGCGTCTCGCTCTCGGTCAAGGCCGGCCAGATCGTGGGCCTCTATGGCCTGATCGGCGCAGGGCGCAGCGAATTCGCGCTCGGCCTGTTCGGGCGGGAAAAGACCACGGCCGGCGAGATCCACTGGATGGGCAAGAAGGTCGACATCACCAACGAGCGCACTGCAATGGAACTCGGGATCGCGCTGGCGCCGGAAAGCCGCCGCGACCAGGGACTTTGCCTCAACCTGCCGATCGGGTTGAATATCAATCTTCCGGTCTTCAAACGGTTGAGCAAGGGTCCTGTCATCAGCCACAGCGAGGAATCGCAGAATGCCGACCAACAGATCCGTGACCTGGCGATCAAGACGCCGAGCCGGCGTGTCCTGGTTTCGGCCATGTCGGGCGGGAACCAGCAGAAAGTCGTCATCGGCAAATGGCTGAGCTACGGCGCTCGCCTCTTCATCTTCGATGAGCCGACGGTGGGCGTCGACGTCGGTACGAAGGCGGAAATCTACCGGCTGTTTGCAAAGCTTCTCAAGCAAGGCGCGGGTATCATCCTGATCTCCTCCTATCTGCCTGAGGTTTATGAGCTCGCCGACAGGCTGCACGTCTTCCGCCGCGGCCAGCTTGTTGCAAGCCACGACTTCCACGCGGCAACACATGAAGAAGTGCTCAGCGAAGCGATCGGTGTCTAAAAGAAAAAGAGGGAGAGAGAACCAATGACCGTAACCCCCACCGATATCGCCGCGCCGCCGCCGCGCCGAAAAGTCAATATCCTATTCGGCCTGACCCTCATCGGTCTCCTGGCCTTCCTCTGGATCGTTCTCGGCTTCGTCACAGCCAGCTTCTGGACGCCGCTGAACATTTCCAACCTGCTGCGGCAGGGCGCAATGACGGCCATTCTGGCGCTCGGCCAGACGTTCGTAATCATCACCGCCGGCATCGACCTTTCGGTCGGCGCGATCGTCGGATTCTGCACCGTTATCCTGGCTTGGCTGCTGCAAGCAGGCGTGCCGGTCTGGGCGTCCATCCTGATCACACTGCTGATCGGCGTCGGCATCGGGGTATTCCACGGCTTCGGCATCGTCAAGATGGGACTGCCGCCCTTCATTATCACGCTGGCAACGCTGACCTCGCTGCGCGGCATCGGACTTTTGATCACCAATGGTTCGACGATCAACATCGTCAACGAGCCCTTCACGAACTTTGCCCGCGCCGACTTCCTTGGCGTGCCGAGCCTGTTCTGGATGGTTATTCTTGTTGCAGTCCCGTCCTACGTCTTCCTGCATCTCAGCCGTTGGGGGCGCTATCTTTTCGCCGTCGGTTCGAACCGTGAAGCGGCCCGCCTGTCGGGTGTCCGGGTGAACGGCATCATCTATCTCGCCTACATTCTCTCGGCGACATTTGCTGCCTTCGTTGGTGTTCTGCTTGCTTCCCGTATCGCGATTGGCAACGCCACGCAGGCGGACGGATGGGAACTGCAGGCGATCGCTTCGTCCGTTATCGGCGGCACCAGCCTGTTCGGCGCCATCGGCTCCGTGCACGGTCCGCTCATCGGCGCTTTCATTCTGGCGACCATCAACAACGGTGCGAACCTGCTGAACGTCAATTCGTTCTGGCAGCGCATCATCACCGGCCTGCTGATCATCGTCATCGTCTACTTCGACCAGCTGCGCCGCCGCCGCACGCCGTAAGCCGGCAGCGAGACAGGGAGCCGGCCCAAAGGCCGGCTTCTTCCATCTAGGGAATGCGAGATCATCATGAAAGCAGTGCTCTGCCAAGAACCTGGCGTCCTCGAACTCGTGGAACGCCCCTCACCCGGCGCGCCTGAATCCGGCTGGGTACGGCTTGCGGTGAGCCATGTCGGAATCTGCGGCACGGACTACCACATTTTCGAGGGCAAGCACCCGTTCCTGGAATATCCCCGCGTGATGGGGCACGAGATCTCGGCGACGGTTGTCGAAGCGGGCGAAGGCGTTGCCATGGCGGTCGGAACGCCTGTGGTCGTCAACCCGTATCTCTCTTGTGGCACCTGCGTCGCCTGCCGCCAAGACAAGCCGAATTGCTGCACCAATATCAAGGTGCTTGGCGTTCATACCGACGGTGCTTTCTGCGACGAAATCACGGTGCCTGCCGGCAATCTCTATGCGATGAAGGGCGTGAGCCTGGAAGCTGCAGCCACAACGGAGTTTCTTGCAATCGGCGCCCATGCCGTTCGCCGTTCGATGGCGCCGACCGGATCACGCTCGCTCGTCATCGGTGCCGGCCCGATCGGGCTTGGGGCCGCAATCTTCTCGCGGATATCAGGGCATGAGGTGACATTGCTCGACACCAGTCAGGAACGGCTGCAGATGGCCGTTGATCGGTTCGGCTTTTCCTCTAGCATCGTTGCAGGCGAAGGTGCCGCTGATGCTGTCAGGGCGATGACTGGCGGCGACGGTTTTGACGTCGTTTTCGATGCCACCGGCTATGGCCCATCGATGGAGAAAGCCTTCGGTTTCGTCGCCCATGGCGGCGCGCTGGTGCTGGTCAGCGTCGTGAAGGACGATATTCGCTTCTCCGATCCGGAGTTCCACAAGCGCGAAATGATGGTCATCGGCAGCCGCAACGCGACCCGCGTGGACTTCGAACATGTCGCGGATTCGATCGCCAAGGGCCTCGTACCGGTCGAGCAGTTGATCACCCACCGTACGACTTTGGAGAATGCGCCACGAGACCTGGCACGCTGGGCTCATGAAAAGAGCGGCCTGATCAAAGCGGTCATCAAGGTCGGCGCTTAAAGCGCGTCGATCGCCGCCCGCATCTGGCGAACGACGTCGGCATCCGTCCGGTTCGTTGTCGCTGCTTCGAAGCCGAAGGCAACCGCCCGTGGGTCGATGCTGTCGACCCGTGAGCTGCAGGAGGCGTGAACCTCGCTTGCGCCGGTGGCCCGCAGTATCTCAGCGACGTTGCCTGGACGCACGCCACTGCCGGGCATGATCGAGATACGGCGAGCCGCCTTGCGGGAGAGACGGCTCAGCGTTTCCAGGCCGTCGATCGCCTTCGGCACACAGCCTGACGTCAGGATGCGCTCGCAGCCGAGTTCGATCGCCTGTTCCAGTGCTGCACCGGGATCAGGGACGAGATCGAAGGCACGGTGGAGGGTCGATCCAAGTCCCTCGGCACGCGCCCTTAGCCGGCTGATCAGAGGCATGTCCAGCCTGCCGTCCTGGCGATTGGCGCCGATGACGACGCCGGCAAGGCCGAAGGCGCGCACGGCATCGATATCGGCCATCATCGCCTCTTCGTCAGCCGCATCGAACACGAAAGGGCCGGCGTGCGGGCGGATCATTGCATAGACCGGAATGGGCGCAGCCGCGGCAGCTTTCATCAGCCCGGCGACCGGCGTCAGCCCGCCAAGCTCCAGCGCCGAGCAGAGTTCGATACGGCCCGCACCGCCGGCAATTGCAGCCGCAAGCCCCTGCGGGCTGTCCACGCACACTTCCAGCAAAACGCTCACGCTCGAATCTCCTTGTCCGCCGCGCCGTCCATTTAAGCGAAAGCGTTTTCTTGCGCGACGGGTTCGGCAATTATTTCGGCAACGGCGGCGACAATCACGGCACTTGCGTCAGCCGAGGCTTTCCGATGGTTGAAGGCGACGTGATAGGACATCGGGATGGACTCCTCAAGTTCGACGATGCGAACCTTGTCGGCAATGGGCATGGCGCTGACGCGGCCAAGAAACGAGATATAGCCATGGTTGGCGACAAGGTCGACGATCACAGGCAGAGAGTCGGCGGCAGTGATATCCTGGTTGCGGTGCCTGCGATTGGCAGTGCGCTCGTGGCTTAGCGCCATCGTGGCGTGTCCAAGCCCCGTCCTCGAACTCGGCGTGCAGATCGCGTGACCTTCGACAAGCTCGGCCACCGTCCGCTCTCGGCTTTGCAGCGGTGCTATCAGGACCATCTCGGTCTTCAGCAACTCGCGATGCTGGAAGCGCTCAAGACCAAAAACGGAGTCGAGAATGGCAACGTCGATCCGGCCGGATTTCAAAGCTTCCCGCAAGTCATCCGCCGTCATCAACACCAGAGACAGGGCATTCTTGCTGCGGCGGGCGTTCCATTCGGCGACGAGAGCGCCAAGGCATCGTGCAACCCAACTTTCCGATCCTGTCGGAATGATCGAACCGATGCGCAGCGCCCGCGCCGTGCGCTGATAGCGTTCGTCAGCGGACGCTTTCAGATCATTCCACTCCTGCGTGATGGCCTGCAAGATGGCATAGATCCGGCTACCCTGCTCCGTCAGCGCGGAGCCATTAGCCTGCCGCTCGAAGAGGCGATGACCGAGCGCCTTCTCCAAAGTCGCGATCTGAAGCGAAAGCTGCGGCTGACCGAGCTTCAGCCGTCGCGCCGCCCGGTTGATGCTGCCTTGGTCAGCGACCTCAAGGAACCGCTCCATCGTGGTGATCTTGATCGGCAGACGCGACGGTTCGTTGGTCCCCATCCAGTTCGCGAGCTCTTCAGCTGCCCGCACGATCGGGGCGAGTTTTTCGCGCACGTCGTTGCTGGCGAGGAGCGTCGCAAGCTCGCCGGAACTGCGCTCTGTCAGCTTCAGGGCAAGCTCCGTTTCGAGATTGCGGACGGCGGTCGAGACCGTCGATGCTGCAAGCGAAAGGCTTCGCGCCGTCTCTCTGACCGAACCCGATGTGAGCACGTGACTGGCGACAAACAACGTGCCGAGCTGCAATCGCTTTCTCCGTAACAATATGAAAAATCGAACGATATGATGTGTTCGCGAAAAAAGATATCCCTGTCGGGAAATCAGACGGCTATCGTTCCCGCCAAGAACAAAACCGGGTTGGACAGTAAAAGCACTGAAGAGCACCGGACATCTGCGGAAACACGCAAGGGAACAAAAACAAATCGCGGCAGCGATGGAAAAGGAAATGCATTTTCGCGCAAGCATTTGCATTCACCGCCATAATCGCACCGCGACCGCGAAACTGGTGAGGCTTGCATCGATTTTTCGAACGCGAACGCTATTTCCATGACGCACGTATTTCCGGCATGATCGCAGCCAGACTGCTTTCGCCGGTGATTTTATACGTGGAAGGCTCCCGCCAGGGCCTGCCACGAGGTCAAACGGTGTAAATCAAGGGGACAATCCATGTTGAAGAATTTCGCTCTTGCCGTCACGCTTTCCGCCTTTGCGGCAGGGGCGGCCCATGCTGCAGACGTCGTCGTTTCATCGAAAATCGATACTGAAGGCACGCTGCTTGGCAACGTGATCGTGCTCGCGCTCAACGCAAACGGCATCAAGACGCAGGACCGTGTTGCGCTTGGGACGACGCCGGTTCTTCGCAAGGCAATCACATCAGGCGAAATCGACATCTATCCGGAATATACCGGCAATGCCGGCTTCTTCTTCAACAAGGCCGACGATGCAGCCTGGAAGAACCTCGAACAGGGCTACGAACTGGCCAAAAAGCTCGATTACGATGCCAACAAGATTGTCTGGCTGGCGCCTTCTCCCGCCAACAACACCTGGGCGCTCGCGGTCCGCAACGACGTCGCCGGCCCGAACAACCTGAAGACCATGTCGGATTTCGGCAAGTGGGTCGCAGGCGGTGGTGCGGCGAAGCTCGTGGCTTCCGCCGAGTTCGTCAACTCGGCTGGCGCGCTTCCGGCATTCCAGACGACCTACGGCTTCACGCTGAAGCCAGACCAGGAAATCGTCCTTTCGGGCGGTGACACGGCCGCGACCATCAAGGCGGCAGCCGACCAGACGAACGGCGCCAACACCGCCATGGTCTATGGTACAGATGGTGCGATCCAGGCCGCGGAACTGACGGTTCTCGAGGACGACAAGAACGTCCAGCAAGTCTATGCGCCGACCGCGATCATCCGCGAGGAAGTGCTGAAGGCAAACCCGAAGATCGAGGAAGTGCTCGCACCGATCTTCAAGAGCCTGAACGCCGATGAACTGCGCAAGCTGAACGGCAAGATCCAGGTCGACGGCGAACCGGCGAAGTCGGTTGCCGAAGGCTTCCTGAAGGAAAAGGGCTTCCTGAAGTAATCTCGTTGCCCGATGCTCCGCCTGCCCACGGGCGGAGCAGCCTTTCGACCGGACAGGATGGATCGATGGAAGAAACCTTAGCGGTCCGCAAACTGGACCGGCTCGGCGTGGTGCTGGTGACAACAGGCGTTGTCGCAACTGCGCTCCTGCCTTTCATCTATGTGAAGGCAAACCGCATCGCCGCCGGAAAGCCCATGCTGCTGACGCAGCTACTCAATCAACCCTCCGCCCTCATCCTGACGATCCTCCTGCTGGCCACGGCCTTTGCCGTACTTTTTCTTCAAAATGCGCTGCTGCGGCTGGTGATCGCCACCCTTTGTTTTGCTGCGCTGCTCGCGACCATTGGATTTGCAGCTTCGGCATTCACGCCACCGGCCAGCAATGCCGCGCGCATGACGCCGGGCGGTGGGTTCTGGGTGCTGTTTGCGGTGATCGGGCTCGTCGTTTCGGACGCGCTCGTGAAGATCAAGCTTACGCCGTGGATGCGTATTGCGGCCCTTGTCGCCTACACCGGATTGCTCGGCATCTTCCTGGCTTCCGGACTGCTCGACGATCTCTCGATCATGAAGGAATTCGCGACCCGATCCGCGCAGTTCTGGACGGAAGCGGTCGCCCATTTGCTGTTGGCACTCGGCTCACTGGCGATCGCCATCGTCATTGGCCTGCCGCTCGGCATCCTGTGTTTCTGGGTTCCAAAGTTGCGTGCCGTCGTCCTGCAGGGCCTCAGCCTCATCCAGACGATCCCGAGCCTTGCGCTCTTCGGCATCCTGATGCTGCCGCTCGGCTATCTCGCGACGCACCTGCCCGCCGCCGCCTCGATCGGCATTCGCGGCATCGGCGCCGCGCCGGCGCTGATCGCGCTTGTCCTTTATTCTTTGTTGCCGATCGTGGCCAACACCGTCGTCGGTCTGCAGGGAGTCGATCCCTCGGTACGTGATGCAGCGGCTGGCATGGGATTGACGCGTCGCCAAATTCTGACCGGCATCGACTTGCCGCTTGCCTTTCCCGTCATTTTGACGGGCATTCGTATCGTCCTGGTGCAGGCGATCGGCTTGGTGACGGTCGCGGCCCTGATCGGCGGTGGCGGCTTCGGCATCTTTATCTTCCAAGGGCTCGGTCAAACAGCCATGGACCTCGTTCTGCTCGGCGCCGTGCCGACCGTCTTCTTCGCCTTTTCTTCGGCCGTCATCCTCGATGCGGTCATCGACAGCATACGGGGATCCGCCGCATGAGCATGATCGAAATCAGGAACGTCACCAAGCGCTACGGCACGGCGGCCGTCGTCGACAACGTCTCGATGGAAGTCGAGAAAGGTTCGATCACGGCTGTTGTCGGCACCTCCGGCTCGGGCAAATCGACGCTGATGCGGATGATCAACCGTCTCGTGCCGATCACGTCGGGCGAGATCTTCGTCGGCGGGCAGAACATCATGGACGTGCCGGTGACAGAATTACGCCGCAAGATCGGCTACGCGATCCAGGGGCACGGCCTCTTTCCGCATCGGACCGTTTCGCAAAACATCGCGACGGTGCCGCAGCTTCTTGGCTGGGATACGGCGAAAATCAAGAGCCGCGTCGAGGAACTGCTCGGCCTGTTCAACCTCGATCCCGCGACCTTTGCCGAAAAGTATCCGCACCAGCTTTCCGGCGGGCAGCAGCAGCGAGTCGGCGTTGCGCGGGCGCTCGCCGCGGAGCCGGAACTGCTGCTGATGGACGAGCCGTTCGGGGCGCTCGATCCCGTCATCCGCGGCAAGGCGCAGGACGATCTGCTGGCGATCCAGAAGCAGTTCGGTACGACAGTCGTCCTCGTCACGCACGACATGGACGAGGCCTTCCATCTCGGCAACCAGATCGCCGTGATGAGCGCCGGCAAGCTGCTGCAATGCTCGACGCCAGAAAAGATCCTGACCGAGCCGGCCGATCCCTTCGTGCAACAATTGACCGGCACCTCCGACCGGGCGCTGAAGCTGATGTCGCTGCTGCCGCTGAAGGAAAGCATGGAGCCGGCAAAGTCAGGCCTCGCTTACGCATTGCCGCAGTCGCTCAGCCTGCGAGATGCCCTGGCAGAGATGATCTGGCAGGGCGTTGGCGAAGCCGCCGTCCAGAATGCGGACAAGGCGCCTGTCGGCTCGATCTCGATGACGCGATTGCTCGAACTGGGCCGGAAGGCATGAAGTTCGTCCTTGCGAACCTCTTCCGTGCTGCCGCACTGGTCCTGCTGCTGATCCTCTTGTTCCGGACGGAGTGGCTGTCCTTCCTGCTCGTACCATTGACGAGCAACAATGCGCCGGCGGTCTATACCCAAAACAGCCTTCCGCATCTTGCCGCCTCGCATCTCTTTCTCGTGGCGATCTCGATCGTCGGCAGCGCCGTTCTCGCGATCCTCGGCGGCATATTCGTCACCCGCAAAAGCGGCGAGGACTTCCTGCCGCTGTCCCGGGCGATCGCCAATGCCGGCCAAACCTTCCCGCCGGTGGCAGTGCTCGCCCTTGCCGTGCCTGCAACCGGCTTCGGCGCCGGGCCAACGTTGATCGCGCTCTTTCTCTACGGCCTCCTGCCGATTTTCGAAAACACCGTCTCCGGCCTCAAGCAAGTCTCTCCCTCCGTGCTGGATGCCGCCGACGGCATGGGCATGAATGGCACGCAGCGGCTCTTTCAGGTGGAATTGCCGCTTGCCCTGCCGCTGATCCTCGAGGGTCTGAAGGTTGCGACCGTCATCAACATCGGCACGGCAACGATCGGCTCGACGGTGGCCGCCAAGGGCTTGGGCGAAGTCATCATTGCCGGGCTGATCTCCGACAATACCGCCTTCATCCTGCAAGGCGGCCTGATCGTCGGCCTGATGGCGGTGTTGATCTATGATGCGATGGGGCTGATCGAAAACGCCATCACTGAAAGAATTGGCTTGCGCCAGGCATGAGGCGACGGCTACCAAGGCTGCCGTGATATCGGCAATGGGAGGCAGCCTTGGCCAAGATGATCCACTCCATGATCCGCGTTCTCGACGAGGCGCGCTCGGTCGAGTTCTACGGCAAGGTCTTCGGCCTCAAGGTCGCCGATCGTATCGATTTCGACACCTTCACCCTGATTTACATGAGCAATGACGAGACCGGCTTCGAGCTGGAGCTGACGGTCAATAAGGGGCGCATCGAGCCTTATGACCTCGGCAACGGCTACGGGCATCTTGCCCTCTCGGTTCAGGAAGTGGAGATGGAGCACAAGCGTCTGACGGAGGCGGGATTGAACCCCGGCAAGATCGTCGAGCTCAATCGCGACGGCAAGTTGCTGGCGCTGTTCTTTTTCATCACAGATCCCGACGGCTACAAGATCGAAGTCCTGCAGCGTCACGGCCGTTATCTCTAAGAGCTTCACATGATTGAAAAGACCGAATTGAACCGTGGCTGGACGCTCTCCTGCAACGTTGCCGGTCGACGCGACCTGCCGGCCGAAATTCCTGCACAGGTGCCGGGTTGCGTACATCTCGACCTTCTGGCCAACCGTCTGATCCCGGACCCCTATCTCGACGTCAACGAGATCACCAACGACTGGATCGGCAAGGAAGACTGGACCTATCGCTGCAGCTTCGATGCAGTGCCGGATGCCGGAAAAGTCCAGGTTCTGGTGTTTGAAGGCCTCGATACGGTCGCGACGATCGTGCTGAACGGCGAAGAGTTAGGCCGCACCTTCAACATGCACCGCACCTATCGCTTCGACGTGTCGGAGCGGCTGAAGCAGGGCGCGAATGAACTCGTTGTGACCTTCCGCTCCCCTTATGCCTACGGCGCCGAGATGGAGGCGCATTACGGTTACCGGCCGAACAACTATCCCGGCCCTGGCAACCTGATGCGCAAGATGGCCTGCAACTTCGGCTGGGACTGGGGTCCGACGCTGGTGACCTCGGGGATCTGGAACCCGGTGCGGCTGGAAAGCTGGGAGCGGGCGCGGCTTGCGGAGACGCGGGTTTCGGCGACGCTTGCAGGCGGCGAGGGGCTCGTGACGGTTCGCGCTCGTATCGAGCGCCGCGACGGCGCTGGCGCGAAGATCGTCGCGAGCATTGCCGGCGTCAGCCACGTCGCCGAGTTGGCGGAAGGAGCCGATGCGGTCGAGTTCCAGCTGACTGTTCCAGCGCCGCAGATCTGGTGGCCGCATCACCTTGGCGCACAGCCACTCTACCCGCTGCAGGTCGAATTGCGGAATAGCGTAAGCGACGACTTACTCGACAGCTACTCTAAGCAGATCGGCTTCCGCTCCGTCAGACTCGACACAGCACCCGATGAACACGGCTCCGCCTTTACCTTCGTCATCAACGACGTGCCGCTTTTCCTCTGCGGCGCCAACTGGATTCCGGACGACTGCTTTCCGCCACGGGTAACCGCCGAGCGCTATGCTTCCCAGATCGAGGAGGCGAAGGCTGCAAACATCAATCTGCTGCGCGTCTGGGGCGGCGGCATCTTCGAGCGAGACGAGTTCTACGAGACCTGCGACCGCGCGGGGATGCTCGTTTGGCAGGACTTCCTGTTTGCCTGCGCCTCCTATCCGGAAGAACAACCGTTGCACAGCGAGGTCGAGGCGGAGGTGCGCGACAATGTGGTGCGCCTGATGCCACATCCGTCGCTGATTGTCTGGAACGGCAACAACGAGAACATCTGGGGCTTCGACGAATGGGGATGGCGCCCGATCATCAAGGAGGGCGTAAGCTGGGGGCTCGGCTACTATCTCGATGTTCTGCCAAAGCTCTGCGCCGAGCTGGACCCAGATCGGCCGTATTATCCGGGCAGCCCCTACTCCGGGACAATGGAGATCGAGCCGAACGCGGACGAGCACGGCTGCAAGCATATCTGGGATGTCTGGAACGATGTCGGCTACGAGGTCTATCGCAACTACATCCCTCGCTTCTGCTCGGAATTCGGCTGGCAGGCGCCTCCGAACTGGGCGACGATCGAGGAAAGCGTCCATGACACGCCGCTGACACCTGTTTCGAACGGCGTATTCCATCATCAGAAGGCGACACAGGGCAACGACAAGCTGATCCGCGGTCTCGCCGGGCATCTGCCGGTGCCACGGACGATGGACGACTGGCATTTCGCGACGCAGCTCAACCAGGCACGCGCCATCCGCTTCGCGATCGAGCACATGCGCTCGCACCGCGCCATCTGCAAGGGCGCCGTCGTCTGGCAGTTCAACGACTGCTGGCCAGTGACCTCATGGGCGGCGCTCGACTCGGCAGGACGGCGCAAACCGCTCTGGTATGCGATGCAACAGGCATTCGATCCCAGACTGCTGACCATCCAGCCACGCAATGGCGGGCTGGCAGCCGTCGCCGTCAACGAGCGCACGCTGTTCTGGCGGGCGAAGATATCGGGCAAGCGCCTGCGGCTTGATGGTACGGTGCTCGCCGAATTCGAGTTCTGGCGGCTGCTCTGCGACCGCTTCGAAGCGAAGGAGTTTCCGCTGCCGGCGGATATCGCAACGCCGGACAATGCCGGTGACGAGCTGATCGTCGTGCAGATGCTCGACCGGCGCGCATTCCATTATTTTGTCGAGGACATCGATTTGAAGCTCCCGGCACCGCGGGCGTCAATCGAGCTAACTGCCACGACGGATGGATATGCGGTGAAGGTGACAGCGGAGACCCTGCTGAAGGACCTTTGCCTGATGGCCGACCGGCTCGATCCTGATGGCGTCGTCGATTCGATGCTGGTAACGCTGCTGCCGGGGGAAAGTCACATATTCGCGCTACGGACTGCAAAAGCGATGTCGGTAAGCGACATCAGCATTGGCACCGTGTTGCGCTCCGCCAACGATCTCGTCGCCACACACTGAAAAGGCCCCGTCTGCGACGGGGCCCATCCAGGTCGTTTTACCACGCCGCGCGCCAAGTGGGCAGAGTGCGGCGCAGCGCATCTACGCGCGATCAAGGGACCGCGCGTGTGCGGACGACGTTACATCCAGTAGGGAGGCACGCCGTAGTAGTCGTAAACTCGGCGGCCATTATCGTTGTACCAGGTGTCGTCATCGTCCGCATAGCTCGGCGCGCCCTCGATCTGATCCTTCGTCAGATCGATGCGATAGCCGTCCAGCTGGGTATCGTAGGTCAACTTTTCCCACGGCAGCGGATAGTGATCGTGGCCGATGCCCAAGAAGCCGCCGAACTCGAGTACGGCATAGGCAACGCGGCCATCCTGCTTGCCGAGGATCAATCTTTCAATAGAGCCAATATGCTTGCCATCGGCTCCATAGACGCGGGTGCCTTCCACGCGGTCGCTGGCAATCAGTGTCGGTGTGTCCTTCACATTTGGGTCACGGCGGGTTTTGTCAGCGTCCTGATGCAGCATGGTGCACCTCCTTTTGTTTCCTCGTGGTTGGCCCACGGAGAAAAAACGCTGCCCCGCACTCGATGTTCCCAATTTACTCACAGCAACCGCCAATACATGATTATTGACGTTTACGTTAAGGTTAGTGTAGCTCTATTCTCAGCTTGAACCATTCAGGCGATGACATAAGCTGCCGCGTTGGAAGATGGAGGATCGTCCAATCGGCTTGCCGGTGGGACCGGCCGGCAGCGACAGGGAGAGAGACCATATGAACAGCATTTCCGTCCATCCAGGCGGTGCGAAGCCCGAAAAGCCCTGGCTTGCGACCTATCCCAACAGCGTGCCGGCAGAGCTTCCACCGCTGGAATACGAATCGCTTGCGGAACTGCTCGAGAAATCCTGCGCGCGCTATGCCAATCGCATCGCCTTTTCCAGCATGGGCAAGACGCTGACCTATGGCGAGCTTGAGAGCCAGACCCGCAAGATTGCAGCGTGGCTGCAGAGCATCGGCCTCGAGAAGGGTGACCGCGTTGCCGTCATGATGCCGAACGTTCTGCAGAATCCGGTCGCCGTTTACGGGATCCTGCGGGCCGGCTTCGTGGTCGTGAATGTCAATCCGCTCTACACACCCCGCGAACTGGAACATCAGCTGCGCGACTCGGGCGCCAAGGCCATCTTCGTGCTCGAAAACTTCGCGCGAACGGTCGAGCAGGTACTGGTCAAAACCGATGTGCGCCATGTCGTCGTCACGTCGCTCGGCGAGATCCTGGGCGCCAAGGGGCTGATCGTCAATCTGCTCGTGCGCAGGGTCAAGAAGCTCGTTCCTTCATGGTCTATTCCGCAGCACAAGACCTTCAAGCAGGTGCTCGCGGAAGGTGCCGGCCAACCTTTCAAACTTGTAAGCCTGACGGGGGGCGACATCGCCTTTCTGCAATATACCGGTGGCACGACCGGCATTGCCAAGGGCGCGGTGCTGACGCACCGGAACCTGCTCTCCAACAAGCTGCAGCTCGAACTGTGGCTGCGATCGGCTTTCGACAAGAAGCCGCGCCCAGAGGTTCTGAACTTCCTGTGTGCCCTGCCGCTCTATCATATCTTCGCACTGACGGTGAATTCGCTGATGGGCATGTCGCTCGGCGCCCACAATATCCTCGTCGCCAACCCGCGCGATATTCCGGCGCTGGTCAAGGAATTCGGCAGGGTGAAGGTCCACATCTTCCCCGGCCTCAACACACTCTTCAACGCGCTGATGAACAACGCCGATTTCGCCAAGCTCGACTTTTCCTCCATCGTGATGTCGCTCGGTGGCGGCATGGCGGTGCAGCGACCGGTCGCCGAGCGGTGGATGAAGATCACCGGCTCCCATATCACCGAAGGCTATGGTCTCTCCGAGACATCGCCGGTCGCCACCGCCAACCGCTTCGATTCGGCAGAGTTCACCGGTTCCATCGGGCTACCGATTCCATCCACCGATCTCGACATTCGCGACGAGGACGGCAATTCGCTGCCGCTTGGTGAGATCGGCGAGATTTGTATCCGCGGCCCGCAGGTGATGGCTGGTTACTGGAACAAACCGGAGGAGACCGCCCGCGTGATGACGCCGGACGGCTATTTCCGCAGCGGCGACATGGGCTTCATGGATGCGCGCGGCTACACCAAGATCGTCGACCGGAAGAAGGATATGATCCTTGTCTCCGGCTTCAACGTCTATCCGAACGAGATCGAGGAAGTGGCGGCGATGCATCCCGGCATCCTCGAGGCGGCGGCTGTCGGCATCCCCGACGGGCATTCCGGCGAAGCCGTGAAGCTCTTCGTGGTTCGCAAGGACCCGGCGTTGACGGAGGCAGACGTCAAGGCGCATTGCGCGGCAAACCTCACCAACTACAAGCGGCCGCGCTTCGTGGAATTCCGCACCGAACTGCCGAAAACGCCAGTCGGAAAAATCCTGCGCAAGGATCTGCGCGGCTAAGTTTGACGGTCGCGTGAAATTATGAGCCATCCGTTTGTTCAGATGACTTTTTTGCGTTCCGAGAGGTCGCCGAACTTGATTTGCGCCCTACAAAGCGAATAGTTTCCGCGACCCTCTCGCCCTGCAAAGGAGCCTCCCATGAATGCCATCGTCGAACAATTGAAGAGCACTGCAGCCGCCACCAAGGCAACCGATCTGCGCGCCGCCTTTGCCGCCGACCCGCAGCGTTTCTCGCGCTTCAGCGTGTCGCTCGACGACCTCCTGATGGATTATTCCAAGACGGCCGTGAACGACGAGATCCTGGCTCTCCTGGTCAAGCTCGCGGAGACGGGCGGCGTTGAAGTCAAGCGTGACGAAATGTTCGCCGGCAAGGCGATCAACTTCACCGAAAACCGAGCCGTTCTGCACACGGCGCTACGCAACCGCTCCAATACGCCGGTGCTTGTCGACGGCAAGGATGTCATGCCTGATGTCAACGCCGTGCTTGGCGCCATGGGCAAATTCGCCGATGGCATCCGCTCTGGCAGTCTTAAGGGCGCGACCGGCAAGGCCATCACCGACGTCATCAACATCGGCATCGGCGGCTCTGACCTCGGCCCCGTGATGGCAACGCTGGCGCTGGCGCCCTTCCATGATGGACCGCGCGCGCATTTCGTTTCCAACATCGACGGCGCCCATATCGCCGACACGTTGAAGCTCGTTCAGCCCGAGACGACACTGTTCATCGTCGCCTCCAAGACCTTCACGACCGTAGAGACGATGACGAACGCGCAAACGGCGCGCAAGTTCATCGCCGACGCGCTCGGCGAGGCCGCCGTCCAGCATCATTTCGCTGCCGTTTCGACCGCACTCGACAAGGTCGCGGCCTTCGGCATCGAGAGCGAACGCGTCTTCGGCTTCTGGGACTGGGTGGGTGGCCGCTACTCCCTCTGGTCGGCGATCGGCCTGCCGATCATGATCGCCATCGGCCCGGAAAATTTCATCAAGTTTCTCGAGGGCGCCCATGCCGTCGACAACCACTTCCGCACCGCACCGATCACCAAGAACTTGCCCATGCTGCTCGGCCTGATCGGCTTCTATCACCGCAATGTACTCGGCTATCCGACCCGTGCCGTCCTGCCCTACGACCAGCGCCTGTCGCGCTTCCCGGCCTATCTGCAGCAGCTCGACATGGAATCGAACGGCAAGGGTGTTACGATCGACGGCACGCCCGTCGAGGGTAATTCCGGTCCTGTTGTCTGGGGCGAGCCCGGCACCAATGGCCAGCACGCCTTCTACCAGCTGATCCACCAGGGCACGAGCGTCATCCCGGCCGAATTCATGATCGCGGCGAACGCCTTCGAGCCAAATCTGCGCCACCAGCACGAGCTTCTGATATCGAATGTGCTTGCGCAGTCCGAAGCGCTGATGAAGGGCCGTACCTTCGACGAGGCGAAGAAGCAGCTGACCGACAAGGGCATGGACGACAAGAAGGCCGACTTCATCGCACCGCACCGTGTCTTTACCGGCAACCGCCCGTCGATCACCTTCGTCTACGACAAGCTGACGCCCTACGCGCTCGGTCGCCTGATCGCGCTCTATGAGCACCGAGTCTTCGTCGAAGGCGTGCTGTTCCGCATCAACTCTTTCGACCAGTGGGGCGTCGAACTCGGCAAGGAACTGGCGACTGGTCTGCTGCCTGTCGTGGAAGGCAAGGAAAGCGCTGCCGGCCACGACTCCTCGACGCAGGGCCTCGTTGCCGCACTGGCAAAACTTGCCAAGTAACAGAGCATTGAGATCAAAAAGCTCCCGCGGCTGGCCGCGGGAGCTTTACACAGTCTGGGAATTGACTTGAGGGCTTAAAGCCCGTCCTCTAGTTCGACCTCTTCGGGAAGCCTCGACATATCAGTCGATTGTGAACCTGAGTCGATCCGACGATGGCAGCGGCGACATCCGCGGCTAGTTCGTCATCTCCGCGACAGCGGACGAAGCCTTCAAGCACCACGAAATCGCCAAGCATTGAAACAACGATCTGCGTGCTGTCGAACTCCGATGACGCTTCCAGTGCGCACTTGACCGCGGCTTTGGTCGCCGCCGAACAATGTCCGGCTTCGACGCTGCTGAGCGACCAGCCTTGACCATCAACGCGTAGAACCATTTCTTCTCCTCCAACGTTAAACGCTGAAGCTACAGGCCGCAATATTAGCAGTCTATTAAGTATGACATGCGCCGGCATTTGTCTTGTGGTAGCGCTTGGTCAATGTCGAAATTCGGCTTCACGATGCGTCTTAGGTACATCGCTATAAGGAGAGGTTGAATGGATGTGACCGACGACGAGCTTCTGAATTTCGAAGCACATGGCGCAGCGCCCCTGCCAAGGCCGCAGCGCGAAGGCTTCGTCGAGAACGACGGCGCTTGCATCTGGTATGCGACCTACGGTTCCGGCCCAGCCGTGATCCTGCTGCATGGCGGGCTCGGCAATGCGGGGAACTGGGGCTATCAGGTGCCGGCACTGGTCGCCGCGGGCCGACAGGTCGTCGTTATCGACAGTCGCGGCCACGGCCGCAGCACGCGCGACATGCGCCCCTATCACTATGCCCAGATGGCAGGCGACGTTCTTGCGGTGATGGATTGCCTTGAGCTTACGAAGTCCGCCCTTGTCGGCTGGAGCGACGGGGCCTGTACGGCGCTGATCCTCGCCGACCAGCGGCCAGAGCGGGTACCCGGTGTGTTTTTCTTCGCCTGCAATATGGATCCCAGTGGCACGCTTGAATTCAAGCCGACACCGGTCATCGATCGCTGCTTCAGTCGTCATCGGAAGGATTATCAGGCGCTATCCGCCACGCCCGATGCCTTCGAGAGCTTCGTGGGCGATGTGTCGAAGATGATGGCAAGCGAGCCAAACTATACGGCTACCGATCTCGCTGGCATCAAGGTGCCGGTCGCGGTCGTGCTCGGAGACAATGACGAGTTCATCAAGCGCGAGCACGCCGATTATCTGGCCCGCAGCATTCCCGATGCCGAACTCATCCTGCTTCCGGAGGTCAGCCATTTCGCGCCGCTGCAGCGGCCAGAGCACTTCAACCGCGAAGTGCTCGCCTTTCTCGATCGGCTATAGCCTGTCTCAGAGGCCGATTTCTTTCGCCCAGGGCGGATTGGCGCCGGCGCGCGAGACGGTGACGGCAGCGGCCTTGGCACCAAGCGAAAGCGCGTTCTGCAGCGCCTTTTCGCTGAGCGAAGCGACCTTTTCCTTGGTCAGGAGATCGTCGATCTTCAGCGAGGCAAGCACGCCGGCATCGAAGGTGTCGCCAGCGCCGACGGTATCGACGACAGTGACGCGCTCGCTCGGCACGGTGACCTTGCGCTCGTTGGTGTAGCCCGACGCGCCCTCGGCACCCTTGGTGATGACCACGAGCTTGGCGCCCTGCTTCAGCCAGTAGGCCGCCAGGTCGTCATGGCTGCCTTCGAGGCCGAACCATTCCAGATCCTCGTCAGAGAATTTCAGGATGTCGGACTTCGCCGCCATGCGCTTGATGCGCGCCATATGGGCGTCCTTGTTCTTGATGAAGCCCGGGCGGATGTTCGGATCGAGCGAAATCACCCGCTTGTTGCATTCGCGGTCGAGCAGCGCCTCATAGGTCTCGCCGCAGGGGCTCGGGATGAGACTGATCGCGCCGAAATGCAACGCCTCGCAATCGTCGCCGAGGACAGGCAGATCGTCGGTCGTGATCATGCGCCCGGCCGTGCCTTCGTCGTAGAAGGCATAGGTTGCCTGGCCGTTGACCAGCTTGACGAAGGCGACCGTCGACGGGCGTGGGGTGATGGCGCAGAGGCTGAAGTCGACATTGCTCGCCTTCAGCGTATCGCGCAGGATTTCGCCCATCATATCGTCGGCGAGGCCGGTGAAGAAGGCTGTCGGAATGCCGAGGCGTCCGAGTGCGATCGCCGTGTTGAAGATCGCGCCCCCTGCATATGGAGCGAAGCCCTTCTCGCCCAGAGTCGTCTCCCGCGGCAGCATGTCAATCAGCGCTTCGCCACAGCACAAAATCATTCCGGCCTCCCAAGCATTACGATCCATCGATGCTCAAATCGATTAGATAATTTCGTGGCAAAAGCAAAGCGCCGCGACGCAATTCTTCATTCAAAGTGATGAAATGCCGCCATTGCGTCCCGACCAGGCAAGCGGCGCATCGAGGAAGGCTTCGACTTCGCTCAAGGTCTTCTCGTCGAACAGCTTTTGCGCCTTGGCGACGGCCAGCACATCGCGCCAGGTGGCGATATAGTGCAGCTTCACCTTGCCATCGGCAAAGCGCAGCGCGCCTTCATCGAAAATACCGTAATAGAACAGGGCGATACCATGATCGACCACGCCGCCAGCAGCCCTGACGGCATCGATGAACTTGAACATGCTGCCGCCTGCCGTCGTCAGGTCCTCGATGACGAGGACGCGTGAGCCCTCCGGCATGTTGCCTTCAATCTGCGCGTTGCGGCCATGACCCTTCGGCTGCTTGCGGACATAGATCATCGGCAGGCTGAGGCGATCGGCGAGAAGGGCTGCAAATGGGATGCCCGCAGTCTCGCCACCGGCCACGCAATCGAACTGCTCGAAACCGGCTTCGCGCAGAACGACGCTGGCGGCGAAATCCATCACGGTCGAGCGCACGCGCGGAAAGGAGAGCAGCTTGCGGCAATCGATATAGACCGGGCTCGCCATGCCGGAGGCGAATTTGTAGGGCTGCGCTGCATTGAAGTGCACCGCCTTGATCTCCCAGAGCATCTTCGCCACGAGTTCCGCCATCACGGCGCGGTCGGTGAATGTCGTCTGGATCATCGCTCTCTCCTTTGGTCAAATTTATGGGCCAATAGCAGCAAGCGCGGCAGTTTTCCAGAACGGCGAGCGATTCCACGCCGTCAATGAGGGCAAAAAACGCGACAGCGCTTGAAGACGTCGGCCGGGCATCCGTCCAGAGGTGCCTGAAGGCACCGCCTTCGTTGCGCTGAGCCAGCAATGCATCAATTCTTTCAGTTATTTGCGCTTGCGCGCCGGCGCGGCGGCGATATCGTCACGTCATGGAGCATATTGAGGTTTTTCAGCGGCTCGGCGTCGCCCTTGCTATTGGCCTGCTCGTCGGGGTCGAGCGGGGATGGCAGGAGCGCGACATTCGCGCTGGCGGCAGAGCGGCGGGCATCCGGACGTTCGGCCTTACCGGTTTTCTCGGCGGAATAGCCGGAACGCTTCAATCGATGACCGGCCCATTTTTGCCTGCGACGATCGCCGTGCTTCTGGGGGCCATTTACATTGCCGGCAAGTGGCAGGAGACGAAGGAAAACGAAGACTACAGCATCACCTCGGTCGTAGCCGCCCTGGTGGTGTTCGGGCTCGGCTTTCTGGCAGCTGTCGGCGACATCGTTACCGCGGCAGCCGGCGGTGTCGCGACCACGGTCATTCTTGCGGCTCGCCATAGCCTGCATGGCTTCCTCAGAGGATTGACGTGGGTGGAGCTCCGCTCGGCGCTGGTGCTGCTTGCAATGACCGTCATCGCCTTGCCGCTATTGCCTAACAGGGCGTTGGATCCCTGGGGCGCGCTCAACCCCTACTCGCTCTGGCTGCTGACGATCACCATCGCAGCCCTGTCCTTCGCCGGCTATGCCGCCATTCGATTGATGGGCCCGGGCCGTGGCGTTCTGCTGGCAGGTGCCGCGGGCGGGCTTGTCTCGTCCACCGCCTTGACGCTTTCCTTCGCCCGCTATTCGGCGAAGGCGCCGGAGGGCGCACGCCACCTTGCGGCAGGGGCAGGCATTGCCGGCGCCCTCTCCTTCGTCCGCGTTCTCGTTATCGCCAGCGCGCTTTCCTTCACCTTGCTGGCGCCCCTCGCCGCCGCGCTGGTCCCTGCAATCATCGGTTTCCTGGCAGCGGCGCTGTTTTCGGTCTGGCGTTCGGAGACCGCGACAAAGGCGCCGGAGATCGACCTCAAGAACCCCTTCGAGCTCACCACGGTCATTTCCTTTGCTCTGCTGCTCGGCCTGATCAGTCTCGTGTCGAAGATCGCGATCGAATATGTCGGCCCGTCCGCGCTCTTCGTCGTGGCGGCGATCTCCGGCCTCGTCGACGTCGATGCCATCACGCTATCCACCGCGCGCCTCGCCGGCTCGACGATCGACGTGATTAAGGCGGCTGACGTCATTCTGATCGCCGTCGCGGTCAACGCGGTGACAAAGGTGGTGCTTGCCTTCACCGCCGGCCGGCGGGAGTACGCGATGGCGCTCGGGCTGGCTTCGGTCGTGGCGGTCGCGCTCGGAGCCATCGGCTATTTCGCGGCGCGCAGCTTTTTGCCGGCCTGAAGCAATTGGACCGGCGTGACCAGTTCCACCAGTCGCCCTGACTACGACAACCGGCCGATATCGATCGGGAGCATTCGCTGATAAAGCGCAATCGCAGCCCGTCCCTCGGTATCATCCAGCGAGATCGCATAGCGGACGGCGGCTGCCAGCAGCTGCATGGTCAGCCTGGCAATGGCGACAAGTTCGCCCTTGCTCCGCCCTGGTTCCAGCGTGGCGAGAACCGAAAGCAGCGCCTGAGCATGAAACTCCATGTCCTCGGCATCGATCTGTTGCAGTAGCCGATCGGCCTGGGTGGCGACCCAGATATCGCGCATCACCGGCTCTTGCCGGAAGAAGTCGTAATACTGGTCGGCGATGTTACAAAGTGCCTGCCGCAGCGTCGCCGCGTCCCTTACCGCCGCAAGCTCGGCTTCGACGCAGGCCCTGCCCTGCTCGTTGAAGCGTTCGGCCAGTGTGCGGATGATCGAGCTTTTGTCCGGGAAATATTGGTAGAGCGCCCCGAAGGATAGCTCTGCCTTTTCAACGATCTCGCTCATCTTCAGCGCATCGCTGCCATTCTTTTCGATGAGCTCGAGCGCCACCGAAAGGATCTTCTCGAAGCGCTCCCGCCCGCGCTTCTGCTGCGGAATCCTGCGCGGTTGGCCGATTGATTCCGGCCGTCTTCTAGGGCTCACGGAAACCTCTTCGCCCATTCCACTCTCCGTTTTCTTCTTGACGATGAAAATAAGAGAGCTTATCTCATTTTACAAATGAGAGACTTTCTCTTGTTTTTGCCGGAGGTGTATTCTTATGCGGCATTCCATTCTCATCGACGCGCGGGACCCAGTAAATTTCGACCGCCCCGCCAAGGATTTTCGGCCCCATCTGCGTGATGCTGCCGCCAATGGCCCGTGGAGGATATGAAAATGACACTGGTTCTCGGGATCGTTCTGGCGGCGGCTGCGATCGGTAGCGGCCTCGTCGCCGGCATCTTCTTTGCCTTTTCGACCTTCATCATGACGTCGTTCGCCCGCATTCCCGCCGAACAGGGCATAGCGGCCATGAACTCCATCAACGTCACGATCGTGCGCTCGCCCTTCATGCTGCTTTTCGTGCCGACCGTGGTCCTCTGCCTTGTGATCGCTGCCTTCGCATTCTTCAACTTGCGCGAAGGCATCAGCGTCTGGATGCTGGCCGGAGCGGTGCTCTATATCTTTGCATCGTTCCTCTCGACGATCGTCTTCAACGTGCCGATGAACGACGCGCTGGCGAAAGTCGGTGGTGGCGGCGCCGAGGCGACCGCGCTCTGGGCGAGCTATCTCAAGGATTGGACGTGGTGGAACCATGTGAGGACAATCGCCTCGCTGCTCGCATCCATGGCCTTCGTCCGCGCCTTGATGCTCATCTAAACGGGAGGGACTGCAGTACGCGCGTTCTCAGACAGTTTGCCGCCCTTAAAGAAGGGCGGCAGAAAATTGCGTGTTAATAGAACGCTTTAGCGCTCGACATCCCAATGGAGCGGGAACATCGGATCGAAAACCGTAACGGAGCCAGCGCCGGTTTCGATCTTGGCGGGAAAACTGACGGGGTCGTTACGCTTGACCAGCGTTATTCTCTCTTCATTGACCGGCAGGTCATACCAGGTAGGTCCGTTCAGCGACGCGAAGGCTTCGAGCTTGTCGAGCGCATTTTCCTGCTCGAAGACATGCGCAAGGCAGCTCATCGTATTGATCGAAGTATAGATGCCGGCGCAGCCGCAGGCACATTCCTTCAAGGGATCGACATGCGGCGCCGAATCCGTACCGAGGAAGAAGCGCGGATCGCCACTTGTTGCAGCGGCACGCAGCGCAAGACGATGGTTTTCGCGCTTGGCCACCGGCAGGCAATAGTAGTGCGGGCGAATGCCGCCGACGAGGATGGCGTTGCGGTTGATGATCAGGTGGTGGGTGGTGATCGAGCCTGCGAGACCACCCTTCGCGGACTTGATGTAGTCGATGCCGTCCTTCGTGGTGACGTGCTCCATCGTCACCTTGAGTTCGGGCAAGCGCTTGCGGATCGGATCGAGCACCGTCTCGATGAACACCGCTTCACGGTCAAAAATGTCGACCTCAGGCGTCGTCACCTCGCCGTGGACGCAGAGGGGCAGGCCGATCTTGGCCATGCGCTCCAGCACCGGCATCGCCTTTTCGATGTCACGCACCCCGCCATGTGAATTGGTCGTGGCACCGGCCGGGTAGAGCTTGACCGCCGTGATCAGCCCATTCGTCTTGCCGGCCTCGACATCATCGGGATTCGTATGTTCCGTCAGGTAGAGCGTCATCAACGGCTGGAACTTGTCGCCCTTCGGCAGCGCTGCCATGATCCGACCGCGATAGGCTTCGGCGTCCGCCGTGGTCACCACCGGCGGCACGAGGTTCGGCATGATGATCGCGCGGGCAAAGTCGCGGCTGGTATCGCCGATCACACCTTCCAGCATGGCGCCGTCCCGCAGGTGCAGGTGCCAATCATCTGGGCGACGGATGGTGATCGATTGCATGCGCTGGAACTCCGGAGGCTGGCCTATAAGGTTCAGCCCTGCGCATTATCACCCCGAAGCGGGCCATGGCAAACACTTTGCCCGCGACACTCAGGCTGGTGCTGCACCATATTCGTTGGAGCCGGGCGTGCCGGGGGTGAGATACCACACGAGCAGAACGATCCAGCCCACCAGCGGAATGATGCCGACGAGAATCCACCAACCGGAGCGGCCGATATCATGGAGGCGGCGGACCGCCACGCCGAGACCCGGAAGCAGCACGGCAAGCCCATAGACGGCGCCGAGTATTTCGCGGCCGAAGAGAAGATAGTCGACGGCGCCCAGAATCACCGTGGCGATGACGTTGAAGAGCGCAAACCACCAAAATTCCGGGCGACCGGCGCGGCCGCTGAAAACCGCGTATTTAGAGAAGACTGATGAGACTGCTTCCGTGAAACTCATGCGCTCTTCCTTCATGTCCACACAGGGTGCCAAACCGCAAAAGTTGTATTGAAGGTGAGCCTGCAACGATTCCATCAGGCGATGCAAGTCCCGGCATTCAGCCAGACCGCCAGACAGGTCAGGCGATCTCGAGCGTCACATCGGCCCTGCGGCGATTGCCAAGAATCAATCGACCATTAGGCAAATCGTTGCCGTAGACCTTGGCGCTCGCTTCTTCCTCTGTCAGCTTGTAGCCGCGCCAACGCGCCCACAGCCGTTCCTCGAGCACCTCGATCGGCGGGGCGAGCATGACAGAGTAGTCGAAGATACCTTCGAGCTCTGCCCATTTGCCCTGGCTGAAGAGCAGGTAATTGCCCTCGACGATAATGAAGCGATGCTCCGGCGAAACCACACGCGCCGAGGCGATGGCGATTTCCCTGGACCGGTCAAAGACGGGGATCAGCACGTCCTGGTCGGCGGGACGCACGGCCCGGATGATATCGAGAAAGCCCCTGACGTCGAAGGTTTCCGGGATACCCTTGCGCGCCAGAAGACCGCGTTCAATGAGGATGGCATTGTCCATATGGAAGCCATCCATCGGCAGGACCTCGGCCGTTTCGCCCCTGGCTTTCAGTGTGTCGGCCAGGTTGTCCGCCATGGTGGACTTGCCAGCGCCGGGCGGGCCGGCGATGGCGATCAGGAAGCGCTTGGTGTCACCGGCGCGATCGATGACCTCGCCGGCGATTTCATCGATCGTTGCACTCATGCGGCAACCGGCTCCGTCGGCGCGGCTTTGGCGCCGGTCATGAAGGCCACCGCATCGGACATCGTGTATTCCTTCGGATTGATGACCGTCAGGCGGCGACCGAGCCGGTGGATATGGATACGGTCGGCAACCTCGAAGACATGCGGCATGTTGTGCGAGATCAGCACGATCGGCAGACCGCGCGAGCGCACGTCCAGGATCAGTTCCAAGACCTTGCGGCTTTCCTTGACGCCAAGGGCAGCCGTCGGCTCGTCCATGATGACGACCTTGGAACCGAAGGCTGCAGCACGCGCGACCGCCACACCCTGCCGCTGACCGCCCGAGAGCGTTTCGACGGCCTGGTTGATATTCTGGATGGTCATCAGGCCAAGCTCGGAAAGCTTGGTGCGGGCGCGATTCTCCATCTCCGGGCGATCGAGCATGCGAAACCAACTGCCAAGGATGCCCGGCCGACGAATCTCTCGGCCGAGGAACATGTTGTCGGCGATCGAAAGCGCCGGTGATAGAGCGAGGTTCTGGTAGACCGTCTCGATACCGGCATCGCGCGCCTCCATCGGAGACTTGAAATGCACAGGCTTGCCTTCCAGCGTGATCTCGCCCTCATCGGGGCTGATGGCGCCCGAGATCGCCTTGATGAGCGAGGACTTGCCGGCTCCGTTGTCGCCGATGACTGCCAGGATCTCGCCGGGGTACAGATCGAAATCGGCATGATCGAGTGCGGTAACGCGTCCGTAGCGCTTGACCAGACCGCGTGCCGAGAGGAGAGGTTCGTTCGCCATATTACACCGACACCTTTCTGATCCACTGGTCGATTGCGACCGCGGCGATGATAAGCACGCCGGTGAGCAACACCTTCCATTGCGGATCGGCGCCGAGCATGTTGAGGCCCATAGAGACGACGCCGACAATCATCGCGCCGAAGAGTGTGCCGAGGATCGAGCCGCGGCCGCCGAAGAGCGAGATACCGCCGATCACCGTCGCCGTGATGGCCTGCAGGTTATAATCCGTTACCGCAGACGAGGGAGAAATCGAGCCGTTGCGGCCGATGGAGACCCAGGCTGCGAAGGCGGCGATGATGCCAGAGACGGTGTAGACGGTGAGCAGCACGCTCTTGGTCTGAATACCTGAAAGCTTTGCCGCTTCCGGATCATCGCCGACGGCATAGACGTGGCGGCCCCAGGCGGTGTGATTGAGGATGTACCAGAGCGCAAGGACAAGTAGCACCATGGCAATGACGCCGAGCGTCAGGACTGCACTGCCGAGCCTGAAGCTGATCGCAAAGAAATGCAGCAACGGCGCCTGCGCGTCGACATCGGTGTCGCGGATCGTTTCGTTGGCGGAATAGATGAAGTTCGTGGCCATCACGATGTTCCACGTACCGAGCGTCACGATGAACGGCGGCAGTTTCATGAACGCGACGAGGAAACCGTTCAGGAGACCGCAGAGGCCGCCTACCAGCATGCCGGCCAGCACGGCGATCGGTGTGGGGATGCCATAGGTGATGGCACAATTGCCCATAATGACGGCCGAGATGACCATGATCACACCGATCGAAAGATCGATGCCAGCGGTCAGGATGACCAGCGTCTGCGCGGCCCCCAGGATACCGACGATGGCGATCTGCTGGAGAATGAGCGTCAGCGTGTAGGACGAAAAGAACCGCCCGCCAATCGCGATGCCGAAAATGATGATCGACAGCACCAGCACGATCAGCGGCACAGCGGCCGGTGTCGAGTGCAAGAAATGCTGCGCACGCTTCACAAATGGTACGGCTTGATGTTCAAACGACGCGACATTCTTGTCGCTGCCGTCAAGCACCCGTTCGAAGTCCTGTGCTCCAGTCATTGTTCCTCCTCCGCTTTCGCGCCAAACCGCGCGCGGAAGCCCTGCCCCATATCACACCGGTCTTTGTTTGCCGGTTCCCGAGACAGCAGCCATGGTCGGTCGAAACCGACCGGGGATCAAGCCCCGGCCGGCAGTAAGTTATATCGCGGGATTTAGCCCCAGCACTTGTCGGTGCCGACCTTCGTGTCGATCGACTCGAGGCCCGAGACCGGCTTGTCTGTCACCAGCGAAACGCCGGTGTCGAAGAAGGACTTGCCTTCGGTCGGCTTCGGCTTTTCACCGCTGTCCGCAAACTTCTTGATCGCCTCGATGCCGAGCGAAGCCATCAGCAGCGGATACTGCTGGGAGGTGGCGCCGATGACACCGTCCTTGACGGACTTGACACCCGGGCAACCGCCATCAACCGAAACGATCAGCACGTTCTTTTCCATGCCGACAGCCTTGAGGGCCTGATAGGCGCCGACAGCAGCCGGCTCATTGATCGTGTGGATGACGTTGATGCTCGGATCCTTCTGCAGAAGGTTTTCCATAGCCTTGCGACCGCCTTCTTCGTTGCCGTTCGTCACGTCGTGGCCAACGATGCGCGCATCGTCCTCGTCGCCGATCTTGTTCGGATCCTTGGTGTCGATGCCAAAGCCCATCATGAAGCCCTGGTCACGCAGAACGTCGACGGTTGGCTGCGACGGCGTCAGATCGAGGAAGCCGACCTTGGCATCCTTTGCCTTGTCGCCAAGCGTTTCCTTGGCCCACTGGCCGATCAGCTTGCCGGCGAGCAGGTTGTCGGTCGCGAACGTTGCGTCGGCAGAATCGGCGGGATCGAGCGGCGTGTCGAGGGCGATCACCAGGAGGCCCGCATCACGTGCCTTCTTGACGGACGGGACAATGCCCTTCGTGTCGGATGCGGTGATCAGGATACCTTTCGCGCCATCGGCAATGCAGCTTTCGATCGCGGCAACCTGGCTTTCGCTGTCACCGTCGATCTTGCCGGCGTAGGACTTCAACGTCACGCCGAGTTCTTTTGCCTTTGCTGTCGCGCCTTCCTTCATCTTGACGAAGAAGGGGTTGGTGTCGGTCTTGGTGATGAGGCAGGCGGAAACATCCGCGGCCATTGCCGGCGCCGAGAAGGCGACACCGAGGGCGAGCGCGCCAAGCGCTGCGGAAAGCACTGATTTCTTCATTTAATCCTCCCAGAAATAGCCGACCCACCCCCTGGCGGTGCCGGAATTGACGAGCACGAGAACGCTGCAGTCTCGCCGACGGGCCTCCTCCAAGCCGTTCTGTGCCGTTTGACGAGGGTAATTAAGAGCGAAAGAAATCGCCTTGTCAATAAATAAATCCAATTGAATTATTAATTCGCTATGGCATGCTGAGCAAAAATAGCGCATAGGCCACGAGACGGGAGGAGCGGCCAATGTCGTCTTTAGACGGTCCGGTTCACACACCGGCCCAACCGCCTATATCGAGTCCTGCGGGCGGCGCGAACCAGATCAGGGTCCGCGCCTATAACGAGCGGCTTGTGCTGTCGCTGGTGCGCCTTTACGGCTCCCAGTCGAAGGCGGATATCGCACGCCGCACCGGCCTTTCGGCACAGACGGTGTCGGTCATCATGCGGGCACTGGAGAAGGAAGGGCTGCTCTCTCGCGGCGAGCCGGTGCGCGGGCGCGTCGGCCAACCCTCGATCCCGATGCGCCTCAATGCCGACGCCGTTTACTCGTTCGGCGTAAAGATGGGCCGACGCAGCGCCGACCTGGTGCTGATGGATTTCGTGGGCAATATCCGCCTGCAGCTTCACCAAACCTATGCCTATCCGCTGCCCGAGGTTTTCCTGGATTTCATTACGTCAGGCATCCGCGAGCTTGAAAGCCGGCTGGACGAGCAGCAGCGCAGCCGCATTGCCGGCATCGGCATCGCAGCACCCTTCGAGCTTTGGAACTGGGAAGAGGAAGTGGGATCGCCCAAAGGCGCAATGGACGTGTGGCGCGACTTCGATCTCCACGCAGAAATCGCCGCCCGCGTGCCCTACCCCGTCTACCTGCAGAACGATGCGACAAGTGCCTGCGGCGCCGAACTCGTGTTCGGTATCGGGCCGTCCTATCCCGATTTCGTTTATTTCTTCATCGGCTCCTTCATCGGCGGCGGTATCGTTCTCAATTCGGCAATCTTTTCCGGTCGCACTGGCACAGCCGGAGCCATCGGCCCCCTTCCCGTTCGCGGCAAGAACGGCGAAACACTGCAGTTGCTCGAAGTTGCCTCGATCTTCGTGCTGGAGAACATGCTGCGCGAGCGCGGCATTGACCCGCAGCCGCTCTGGTATTCGGCCGACGACTGGATCGACTTCGGTGAGCCTCTTGAGACGTGGATCCAGGACACCGCCAAAGCGCTCGCACAGGCAATCGTCGCCGCGGCCTCGATCATCGACTTCAGTGCGGCCGTCATCGACGGTGGCTTTCCCGGATGGGTACGGGAACGGATTGTGCAAGCGACGATCCATGAAGCAGCGATGCTCGATCTGCAGGGCGTTGTCATGCCGGACATTATCGAAGGCGCGGTCGGCGCTCATGCGCGCGCCATCGGCGGCGCCAGCCTGCCGATCTTCGCGCGCTACCTTACGGACCAGAACGTTCTATTCAAAGAGGTCGAATATGCTGAAGGGACTTAACCCACTTCTGAGCCCGGACTTGCTTTCGACCTTACGCGCCATGGGGCATGGCGACGAAATCGCCATCGTTGACGGCAACTATCCCGGTGTCGAACATGCAAGGCGGCTGATCCGCCTCGATGGCCACGGTATCGTACCCGTGCTCGATGCTGTTCTCAGCGTCCTGCCGATCGACGACTTCGTTCCGGATGCGATTTTCCGGTCGACCGTGAAGGCCGAGCGCGACAAGCTCGACCCTGTTCATGAAGAGATAATCGATTGCTGCGCCCGCCACGAGCCACACCGGCAGGTCGTGCCGCTGGTCGGGGCTGACTTCTACAATCGCGTTCGGACCGCTCACGCCGTCATCCAAACAAGCGAACCGCGACTTTACGCCAACGTCATCCTGCGGAAGGGCGTCATCTACCCAGAGCAGGCGGGCGACCACGCCGTTGAAAAGGCAGAGGTCGACCCCTTTACCTATTGAGCGTCAGATTTCCCCTGCCAATGGCCCCCAGATATCAGTCAGGGCAAAGCCACCCGGATGCGGATCGAAGGGATCGAGCGCGACCTGCGAAAGACCAAAGGTAAAGCCACGCCCGGCGATCGTCGGAATGATCGCGGCACGGCCGGCGACTTCGGTTTCCGCCAGCAGACCGACCTCGAACTCCGAACCAATGATCGAGCGCGACTTGAAGATGTCGCCGACCTTTGCCTCGCCACGCGCATGGCGTGCTGCGAGGTTGGCGGAATTGCCGGTGCCGCAGGGCGAGCGGTCGGCGCGCCCCGGCCACATGGTCGTGCAGGTACGAACGGTGCCGTCCGCCTCGAGGTCGCGGAACATGACGTAGGCAACGCCCGAGATCGCCGGAATTTCCGGATGGACAACCTCGATGCTGCGGTTGATCAGCTCCTTCAGCACCATGCCGGCCTGCACAAGCGCCGCGGCATTGCCCTTCTCGATCGTCAGGTTGATCTGTCCGACATCGACCAGCGCGTAGAAGATGCCGCCGTAGCAGATATCGACCTTGATCTTGCCCCAGTGCGGGGTGTCGACGTCCACGTCGAGCTCATGCACGAAGGACGGAACCATGGTGAGCTTGACCTTCTCGCAGCGCCCGTCGCGGCAGGTCGCCGTCGCCTTGACGAGGCCCGCGGCCGTCTCCAGCGTGACGATGGTTTCCGGCTCCTTCATCTCGACGATGCCTGATTCCAGCAATGCGGTGGTGACGCAGATCGAGTTCGAGCCCGAGCTTGCATGCGCCTGGTCAGGCTGCAGGATGATGAAGGCCGCATCGGCATCCGGATGCTTCGGCGGCAACAGCAGATTGACGGAGCCGATCGGCGCGCCGCGTGGCTCGAGGCAGAGAAAGCGGCGCAGTTCCTGGCCCTTCGGATCGGTGTTCAGCCAGTTCAGCTGTTCGGCGACCGTATTGCCGGGGATCTTCGGCACACCGCCGATCGCGACCTTGCCGATTTCACCTTCCGCGTGGACATCCAGAAGCTGGATCGTGCGCTTCCATCTCATTCGTCAACTCCTCTCAAGCGCGTGATCTCGCCATCACGCGAATATTGTCCGGCAATATTGTCGACACCCTCCGGCAGCAATCCTGCATTTCGCCGATGAGCTTGGTTCAGATCTCGCCTATCCGCAGGCGCGTGAGTGTCGTTGCAGCCAATTCCTGATATATCAGATCGCAGTCGATTGCCTACGGGGAATCTCCGCCGGTGAAAAACTCCCAGGCGACACTGCGGCTGACGGCATTAAGCCAGCGTACCGCAGCTCCAGAAAAACTGGGCCGGCACAGCGCTGATGATTTGCAGGAAGGACCGAAAAAGAAGAGAGCCCGGTGCGGGAGGAGGTGCACCGGGCTCTTGATCCTGACTGACAACTGGGAGGAGGAGTGTTGTCAGTCCGATGAAGGAGCGCTGGGAGGAGGAGTGCGCTGCCTTCGAGGTAATAGATAGCCCATTGTTTCGATCAGGAACAGGGAGATTACCGCAATGCAGCATTGCAGTGCCCGCATAGCTCCACCAATCTTGCAGCCTCTTTTTGCGGCATATTTGATCGACTGATCAATTTTTCTTAAACAACGTCGGCCGTGAGATTGTGCTGCGGCGAGAGACGGCAATCGGGTAATGCCGTCCCGAAACGATCTCGGGGCACCGCAGATCTCCTGGTTGGCCTGGAGACCGCAAACACAGAAAAACATCACCATTGAAGGAAGAAGATGACGGAAAGCCGAGAATTCGTCTCGCCTTTCCCTCGGCCCAACCCCATCAATAGCCGTTATCGCATGGCATGCTGCCATCGCCATTGGTGCCGCCAAATGTGTTCTGACAGTAGGTTTGCCGCTGCATCGGCCGTGCCGGTTGAGTGCCGATCGAGCCGGTCGTACCGCCCTCGACACTGAAGGCTGCCAGCGGATACCAGTAGCCATCCGGACCGCGGCGGGTGCCGGGGCGCTCGGTGCGCGAGCCACGATAGCCGTTCAAGTGACCTGCCCGCTGATTGTACTGCACCATCTCAACGTTCGAGGCACTTGGGAGAGGAACCTGCTGCACAGGTGCCGCCTGGACGGGAGTGATTGATGCCAGCGCGAGAAGAGTTCCGGCCGAGAGAGTGGAAGCGAAGCTGAACATTTTCATGATAAATCCTCCTTCTGGATTTACCTTAGAAAAATGCGTTCTACCGTAGCAAAGTTCCGCCATCACACGCGGGTTCCTGCATTCGTGATCGGCAGCGACTGCGCGTGATGTGTGGGTCCTGATTTTTTACAGCGCGCACTCGATCCTGGCATGGCGGATCAAGCGATCCGGCCTCGGAACTCAGGAGGCCCGCAAACTCATCTATTTGCGATTCGGTATCCCTGGCTCGACAGGCACGCGACATACTGCCGGTGCGCGGCAGCGGTCGCATTCGCTTCCTCTTGGGCCGGATCGATCGGAGCGCCGGCCATTCCGGCGCGCAGTTCGTATTGCTTCTTCGCCTCGCGATACATGAAATTGCCGTCAGCGACACAGATGTGATGCGCGATGCCCGGCGGATTGAGCGGTGGATCGAAAGGCGCAGCCACGGGCACGAGGGTCGGCGCGTTGGCGTCGACGCAACCGGAAAGCGCCGCAACGACCACGCACAACGCAAACGCTCGCCCCATACCCCACAACATATTCCCTCCGGCCATGCGCCACGAACCGCTGCACGCAGCGCCAAGTTCACCATGGCATCGCAATATTGCGCCAAGCTAGCGCGTCAGCTCTGCAGCAGCCTTCATGCCCGCCCGGTCAATCCGAAGCGGTTGCGGTAGTCTCCGGGCGATAGCCCAGTGATCTTGTGGAACACCTTTAGGAACGCGCCCGGATCCTCGTAGCCGGCCGCACCCGCAATCTGCTCGATCGTGCGGTTGGAAAACTCCAGCATTTCGCGGGCCTTGCCGATCCGCAGATGCTGGCAATACTCAGTCGGGCGAAGGCCGGTCGCCCTGCGGAAACGACGCAGGAACGTGCGCTCCTCCAGGCGGGCACGCTCCGACATCACCGCAAGCGTCACTTGGCGCGCACCACTCGCGTGCAGCCAGTGCTGTACCTTGAGGATCTGCTCGTCGCCATGATTGAGACGCGGCGAGAAATTGCTGTAGTAGCGCTGCTCCCTGCCCGGCGGATCGACGAGAAGATAGCGCGCGGTCTCGAGCATGATCGTCGATCCCAACAATCTGTCGACGAGTTTGAGGCCGAGATCGGTCCAGGCCATCAGGCCGCCCGCGGTAATCACGTCGCCATCGTCGATGATAAGCTTGTCGGCGTCGACCCTCACCTCGGGAAAGCGCTGAGCCAGCGCGTCCGCGCAGACCCAGTGGGTCGTCGCCAAACGGTTCGCCAGAAGGCCCGTTTCAGCAAGAAGGAAGGCGCCGACGCAGACGGAACTCAGCGTCGTTCCCTCGGCATGCCGCGCACGAAGCCATTGCGCCAGCGGAGCGGCTTGCTCTGACGTCATCGGGTCGCCGAAGCTCGGCGGCAGGATGAGCACGGCCGGCGATCCGGGAGTGCCGGGTGCCGTATCGAAGACGCGCGCGACCGCCGCCGAGGTTTCTGCCCCTTGCCAATGGCTGACGCGCAGGGCGGGGCCTCCTGACGGCTGCCGGGCAGTTGCGAACCGATTGGCCAGGTGGAAGAGATCGGTCAGACCGTGGACGGCTGCGAGTTGGGCGTTCGGATAAAGCAGGATGCCGATCTCGGCCGGCGCGTCGGTTTGGCTCATTTGTCAGTTTTCGCCTCGATAATGTCAATTTCGCCAATCCACACCATGGCGATTCAGACATAGTTTGTCCATCAACGGCCGGCGATCGCCCCGCGAAGGACCGAAAGGACACAAGCACATGAGCAAGCAAGCCCTCATCGTCGTCGACATTCAGAACGACTATTTTCCGAACGGCAAATGGCCGTTGAGCGGTGCCGAGGCGGCTGCCGACAATGCGGCGCGCATCATCGCGGCTGCTCGAGATGCAGGCGATCTTGTCGTTCACGTCAGACATGAGTCGGCGAGCGAGAATGCCGCCTTTTTCCTGGCCGGCTCAGAGGGCGCCCAGATTCATCCGAAGGTGCTGAACCGACCCGGCGAGCCCATCATCGTCAAGAACCATATCAACTCGTTCCGTGAAACGGATCTGAAAGCGACACTCGACCGCCATGGTATCGAGGACGTCACGGTCGCCGGCAGCATGAGCCACATGTGCATCGACGCCGTGACGCGGGCCGCCAACGATTTCGGCTATCGGGTGACGGTCATCCATGACGCTTGCGCAACGCGCGACCTCGAATTCAACGGCACGCTCGTCCCTGCCGCGCAAGCGCATGCGGCCTTCATGGCGGCACTCGCCTTCGCCTACGCCTCCGTGCTCTCGACCAACGAGGCACTCGCCATGCGCGGCGAATTGAGGGTCACGGCTTAGAGGGGGCGGCATCGGGCGCCTTTCGACGCGGGCTGACTCTGAAGAGCCCAGATGACCTCCATCGTCCGGTGGCGGTCATCGGCCAACCGACCGACCAGACCCGTTCGCCGTTGACTTCACAGACGATGAGAGGAGAATGCCTGTTATGCCTCCCCACGCAATATAAGGGGTGCCCACGATGACGATCGCAAGGAAACTTCAGGATTATATCGACGGTGAGGGTATCGCCTATGATACCGTCCCGCATCATCGCACAGCGACAACCAGCCAATCGGCGCAAGCCGCCCATGTTCCGGGCAGCCGACTGGCGAAATCCGTCGTCGTGCATCATGAAATGGGCTACGTCCTCGCCGTCGTTCCCAGCACGCACCGGATCGAACTCGGCACGCTGCAAGATGTCATGGACAGGCGCCTCGGCCTCGCCTCGGAAGATGAGGTTTGCTCGCTCTTCGCCGACTGCGACATTGGCGCTGTCCCACCGATCGGGTCGGCCTACAACGTGCCTGTGATCCTCGACGAAAGCCTCGGCGACGCCAGTGACGTCTATTTCGAGGGCGGCGACCACACGACGCTGGTGCATATGAGCGGCCCCAGCTTCCGGAACCTGATGAAGGACGCGCAAATCGCCCGCTTCAGTCACCGGCCGTAAGGTCGGGATCTAAAGAGCCGCTCGCAATTCGATTGCTCCGGCAAGGCAATGCGCTGGACGCATGCCAAGAAGGCAACATTTCGTCGTAGGCAGGCTTGCCCGATCAGCGAGGACTGTGGGCATGACCGATTTTGGAATGTGGCGCCCTTCGATCCGATTCCCTTTGATCTGCAGCGTCTCGACACCCTCCCCATGACAAAATTGCGAGCCACACCAGGACTACTGGCCGGGATCGGATCCGACATCTTGTGAGTACGGCCTGTAGCACTCGAGGGACATAAACGCAGCATCGGGCGAGATGAAACTGAGAACTGGCACGTGATTGTTATCGCTGTCGACGTCCAGGCATGCCCGCTTCATCTTACTGTCGGATCTTACCGAGTGAAGCCGCAAGATCGCGAAATCGCAAACCTTGCGAGTTCAGCAGCGCACCCTAGTTTGAAATCGTGCACGACTTTTGCAACCGATTCTATGCCGTTGTTCTAATGTAACTTTTCAAACCACAAAGGGCTTCATCATGCCGGACGAATCTAAAGAAGGCCTCGATCGCCGCCATTTCCTGGTAGCATCCATCGCGACGGTCGGCGCATCCGCCGCCCTTGCCGTCAACGCTGGTGCTGCAAATGCCCAGCAAGCAGCGGCACCCTCTACCAATCCGTCATCAGGAACAGCCTACACCGGCGACGTCATCGACGGGAAGAAAGTCGTCAGCGCGCTTGACGTCAACGACCTGGAGCCCGGCAAGAAGCATGCCCTCTATTTTCAGGGCGTTGAAATGCCCACCGGACAGCACTGGCATGTCTCTGTGGTGGTCGCCAAGGGAACAAAGCCAGGTAAGCGCGCCATCCTTGTCAGTGGTGTGCATGGCGACGAAATGAGTTCTATCCATACAGTCCAGACGGTGATGAACCAGCTCGATCCGGCGGAAATGTCGGGCACGGTGATGGCGGTCACGGACGTGTCCCGCCCAGCCGTCGAAAGCATGCAGCGCAGATGGCCCAATCAGGGCAGAGGCATTGATCTGATCGATATGAACAGGGAGTGGCCCGGGAATGAGAACGGCGCCACCGCGCCCAGCCGGCACGCCGGGCTCCTGTTCAACCGGCTGCTGCGGCCGAACGCCGACTTCGCGATTGACTTCCACACCGGAACAACCGGATTCGAAGTGACAGCGTTTAATATTGGCGGCATGGATCTGCCCGAGGTCAAGGCAATGCTGGAGCTCTATCCGGTCGGCCAGATCTTCGACAACCATGTCTATCCCGGTGTCCTGCATAACGCGTTCATCGACGTGGGAATTCCGGCCTTTACGCCGGAGATCGGCGCTGCGCGGGTGCTGGACCTCGACATGATCTCTCTGTTCGTGGAAGGCACGATGAATGTCCTCAAGCATTACGGCATCGTCGCCGGGTCGATGGGACGCACAGGCAAGGACGTGAGTGTCTTTGTCGGAAACAGCGCCTTCCCGATTCTTGCCACCGCGGGCGGGATCGTCGAGCATCTGGTCAAGCTGAACGACAAGGTCGAAGCCGGGCAAAAGGTGGCAATACAGCGCAACAGCTTCGGCGAGGTGGTTGCGGAGTATACAAGCGGTGTGGCTGGCGAGATAACGGGTCAACGCAGCGATGGAATGTCCGAGCCCGGCAACCCCTTGGTATTCATCCTATTCAACAAGCCAACGCCTGAAGGCTCCGAGGTTTATCCCGAGTAATTCACCGTGCGGGCGATCTTTGCTTGTCTTCGCAGGACAAGCATTTGCGACGCTCTTGCGCGCACGCCAAGGGCTTGGCGTGTCCACCTTGCTAGCTGCCACCCGGCGAGACGCAGAGGCTCTCGTCGGAACAAAGCCGCAGCTTCACAGCATTTTCGTCTTAATGAGGGGAATGGCGCACCCGAAGAGATTCGAACTCCTGACCCCCAGATTCGTAGTCTGGTGCTCTATCCAGCTGAGCTACGGGTGCGTGCCGGAAGCGGTCAAACCGCTTGCGTGGGCGGTTCTCTAAAGGGTCCTTTGAGGGATTGCAATAGGCATTCTGAAAAAATCGCGACTTTGGTGGTGCAGAGCTGAAATGCGAAAAATGCATCACTTTTCTTGGAGTGCTCGGCCGCGATAATCGTCCAGGGATACCGGGCGGTCCGGAATTTCGATGCGGAACTGCGTTCCGACCGATGGTTTCTCCACAAGAGCGATCGTGCCGCCGTGGGCCAGCACCAGTTCACGGGCGATTACTAGGCCGAGGCCCGTGCCGCCGGAGCGGGCTGAGCCGCGGAAGGCTGCGAAGAGATTCTGTCTGGCTTTCTGCGGCATGCCGGGGCCAGTGTCGTCGACTATGATGCTGACGACGCTGCCGACACGTTGGGCCGAAACCGTGATTCGCTTGATGCCATCCGGTCCCCGCCCCGCGCCAGGCACGCTCAACGCCTGCACGGCGTTGCGGCAGAGATTGTGGATAACCCGGAACAGTTGCTCGCTGTCTGCATCGACCTCAAGGTCGGGCGCCATCTGTTCGACGAATTCAATGTCGCTCTGGGCATCGACCGCGAGCATGTCCTTGACGTCCTGTGTCAGGTCGAAAAGCCGGACGCGGCGCCTGCGCGGAGCGGCCTCGCTTGCCTGGCCATAGGACAGGACCTCGGTCGTATAGCCGACAGCGCGGTCGATCGTGCGCAGCAGCTTTGGCGCGAAGGCCTTCACCATAGGATCGTCGACGTCCACGAGGCGGTCCGACATCAGCTGCGCCGAGGCCAGGATGTTGCGCATGTCGTGATTGATCTTGGAGACGGCAAGCCCCAGGGCAGCAAGGTTCTTCTGCTGCTTCAGCGTCTTCTGCAGCTCCATCTGCATCGAGGTCAGGTGTCGGCCGGCAACCGCAAGCTCATCGCGCCCGCCATCGCCGACAAAGACGTTCTGCGGATTTTCCGGATCGGAGGAGAATTGCTGCATGCTGCCCGTCAGCTTGCGAATCGGCCGGATCAGGATCCGGTTGATCGCGAAGAAAACCAGTGTCGCGGTAAACATCGAAATCAGAATGGACAACAGAAAGACGTTGCGGGAATAGACCAGCATCGCATTGCGGAGGTGCTTGTCCTTCATCAGCACTTCCACGCCGGTATTGGTATCCTGCACCGGGCCATAGACGCGGATCATGCGATTGCCGCCGAAAATCATCGTATCGAGCGCATCGCGGATCGCGATCATCGGCGGCACGTCGGTCAGATCATACTGTTCGTCAACGGAGGTCGGCATATCCGTCGTCGCAAGCAGACGCGAGGTGCCCTCTTTCCGCAAGACGATCGCCTTGGTGCCGGTCGCCTCCAAAGTTTCCTTCTGTAAGGCGCGAGGCAACTCCACCGGCTGCAGGCCATCGATAACGATCGCGGCTGCGGCCGCGGCGTTCAACCGCTCATCCAGCCAGCGCAGACGCATACTGGCAACCGAGGGGAAGAAGATCAGCACCTCGGCTAGCATGATGCAGACAACCGTCAGCCACAGCAGCTTGCCGGAAAGCCCGCCGAACTTTCCGGACGGGCGGTGCTCCGCCCTGTTGGTCTCGTTCCCTGCAGCACCGCTCTGGGGAAGATTCTCGCCTTGATCGTTGGCTTGCATCGTCTTTCGTCCGCTCGGCGCCAGGCGCCCTTCGCGATTTCTATATTAGCCGATGACGGTCCGCTTTCAAATCTTTGAGAGCAACGCCGCTTGCGACAAAAGGAAACGCCGCCCCGAGGCGGCGTTTCCGATCGGTCGAAAGAGGAAGAGGGCTGATCAGAACTCTTCCCAATTCTGCTCGGCGACGGCGGCATTGCCGGCGAATGCGCGTGCGACGGTCCCCATGGCGCGGCGCGCTGGTGAGGCCACCGGACGATGCTCCTGTTGGCGCGCAACGGCGACAGGAGCCGCGGCCGGCACGTTCGAAACCTTGAAGCGCGAGATGAGGCGGACGAGGCCGTCGGCTTCACCGGAGAGCTTGTGCGTTGCCGCGGAGGTTTCCTCTACCATGGCGGCGTTCTGTTGCGTCACCTGGTCCATCTGGTTGATGGCCGTGTTGACCTCCTTGAGGCCGGTCGACTGCTCCTTCGCGGCAGTCGCGATCGAGTGAATATGGTCGTTGATCGCGTTGACGCGGCTTTCGATCTGGGACAGCGCCTCGCCGGTGGCCTGAACGAGCTTCACGCCGACTTGGACTTCGTCCCCCGACTTGGTGATCAGGCCCTTGATGTCCTTTGCGGCGGTTGCCGAGCGCTGCGCCAGTTCGCGGACCTCCTGGGCGACGACGGCAAAGCCCTTGCCTGCCTCGCCGGCACGCGCGGCCTCGACACCGGCATTGAGGGCCAGCAGGTTCGTCTGGAAGGCGATCTCGTCGATGACGTTGATGATCTGGCTGATTTCGCGCGAGGCCTGCTCGATGCGGCCCATGGCGTCGACGGCATTGCGGACGACAACGCCCGATTTGCCGGCATCGTCTTTGGCCTCGGACACCATGACGCTGGCCTCCTGCGCGCGCTCTGTCGAATTGTTGACCACGGCCGTGATCTCATCGAGGGCTGCCGAGGTTTCCTCGAGAGCCGCTGCCTGCTGCTCGGTGCGCTTGGAGAGGTCGTCGCTTGCGGCGCGCAGCTCGTTGGTGTTTCCGTGGAAGCCTTCTGCCGTTTCGCGGACTTCGCGTATGGTCGTCTGAAGGGTGGCGAAGGTGCTGTTGACGTTCTGCTGCAGTTCGGCGAAGGCGCCGTGGAAGCTGCCGCGCATCGTCTGCGTCAGGTCGCCTTCCGCCAGGCTTGCAATCACGCGGCGTGTTTCGCCGACACCGGCATCGATACTCGAGAGCAGCTGGTTGATGTTGGTGGCGAACTGGTTGAGATTTTCGTCACCATAGTCCTTTTCGATGCGGCGGCTGAAGTCGCCGGCAGCTGCGGAAGCCACGACCACGGACATGCTGGACTGCAGATCGTCACTCTTGGCACGCATGGCGGCCTCCTGCGCGTTCATGCGGCGGACGGCGAGACCGTTTTCCTTGAAGACGGCAACGGCCGCAGCCATCTCACCGATTTCATCCTGACGGCCGGCAAACGGCACGTCGGCATCAAAATTGCCGTCAGCCACTTCCTTGATCGCCTGGGTAACCTTGTTGATCGGACGGCTGAGCTGGATCGTGCCGATGTAGAAGCCCATGCCGATGCCAGCCGTGACGCCGACAACACTGATCGCGATCACGAGCCACAAGATTGAGGTGCGCGAGCTTTCGACGAGAGCATTGACAGCGTCCAGCGTCGCCTTGTCGGTGGCCACGACAGCGTCGATTTCGGCCTGGAAGGCTTTGCGGTTGGCGCGGTTGGCATCGTTGTTGCCTTGCTCGCTGGCAGCCTGCGGGCTCACTTCCGTGCCGAGACGCGCTGTTTCGGTGCGGAATGTCCGGAATTCCTTGGCACGTTCAACCAGCTTGGCAAAAGCACCCTTCTGACTTTCGGGAACGAGCGGGGTCCAGGAGGCGATCACATTGTCGATCTTGTCGAGGTTCGCAAGCAGTCCCTTGGCGAAGGTAGCGGCCTCCTTCGTCGTGGGCGCACTGTAAATTCCGCGTGCTTCCATGACCGTCGCCGTCACAAAACGGTTAAGGCGCTCACCGGCGTAGGCGCGATCAGATGCGTCTTCGTAAGCCGACAGATTAGTATCGTATTGATGCACGGCCCAAAGCGCCGTCGCCCCGATCAGCAATGCAACGCCACACATGGCGGAAACAAGCAGATTGATCTTACCTCGAATTTTCAAAGGAAAAGCCCCCCAAAGACTGATGACAAGCCGGGAAAGCATTCCGGCCGATAGCTAAAATTGGCCCAAATAAATTAACGTTAGATTTCGGGTGCTTGGCTGCAGCACTACAAAAAATTACCCGTACTTAATCGCCGCCGCTTCGCTTTTTGCGCGCAGAAGCGTTAGACGCTACGCAGGATGCGTGCTGTAGTTGAAACTTGAGAAAAATATTACGCCAGCGCATGGCTCACTGCTTGTCACAATGATTAATGCGCTTCACGAAATCTTGTACTGCGGGCGCAAACTCGGAAATTCCCGGCGATAATTGACTTTGACTGCCGTCATCCGTATAAGCCGCCGCACGTCCGGTCATATAAGGCTTTCGTTAGCCTCGCCCGTTCGAAAAACAACGCTCCTTGCAATATGCAAATTCAAGAAGGGCCGCACTCCGCGGTGTTTAAATAAATGAAGCGTACCTACCAACCATCCAAGCTTGTCCGCAAGCGCCGCCACGGTTTCCGTGCACGTATGGCCACCAAGGGCGGCCGTAAGGTTATCGTTGCTCGCCGCGCACGCGGTCGCAAGCGTCTTTCGGCCTAAGGCCGAATTGCCCGATAAGAGATGGCGGGCGAATTGACGACCAATAACAAGAAAATGACTGCCGGGCGGCTGAAAAGCCGCCCGCAGTTTCTTGCTGTCCGCCAGGGCGAAAAACGCAAGGGCGGTTTCTTCCTGCTTGAGGTGCTCGACCGGAAGGAACCGGAGACCGAAGCCCGCGTCGGCTTCACCGTCACCAAGAAACACGGCAACGCGGTCGAACGAAACCGCATGCGGCGGCGCCTGAAAGAAGCGGTGCGACTTCATGCAGGGTTTGCAATGCAGCCCGGACACGACTATGTGGTTGTCGCGCGAAGGGACGTGCTGAAAGCATCCTTCAAAGAATTAGCCGCAGAGCTCAAAACTCGCGTCGAGACCAAGCCGAAACACAAGCGGTCCGGAGACGGCCGCCCCAGGAACGTATGATGCAAAACAACCGCAATTATTTCATTGCGATCGCTCTCTCAGTGCTGATCGTTCTCGGCTGGCAGTTCCTCTATATGAATCCGCGCATCGAGGCTCAGCGCAAGGCGGAGCTTGCCCAGAAGGCACAGCAACACACCGAGCAAGTGCAGACGCCTGCGCCCGGCGGCGCAACGACGGCGCAGCCGAACGGGTCGGCTCCCACCGACCAGGTTCCGGCGGTGGCGTCGATTGCAGATGCTCTTGCGAAGAACCCGCGCATCACGATCGATACGCAGGCACTTTCCGGTTCGATCAACCTTGTCGGCGCCCGTCTGGACGACCTCCGGCTCAAGCGCTACCACGAGACAGTCGACGACAGCAGCCCGATCATCACCCTGCTCAGCCCCTCCGAAACGAAGGACGGGTACTTTGCCGAACTCGGCTATATCGGTGGCGACGCGACCGGCAGCGTGCCGGGTCCCTCGACGGTGTGGACAGCGCCGGTTGACGCAAAGCTGACCGAAAAGACCCCGGTCACGCTTACTTACACCAATGACAAGGGCGTCACCTTCGCGCGCACCATTTCCGTTGACGAGAACTACATGTTCACGGTCACGGACAAGATCACCAATGCCGGTCAGGCTCCGGTCGCGCTTTCCGGCTACGGCCGCATCACGCGCTACAACAAGCCGGCTGTCGCCTCCACCTATGTTCTGCATGAAGGTTTCATCGGTGTCATCGGCGAAGATGGACTTGTCGAAAGCAAGTATACCGCCGTTGAAAAAGAAGCCGTCAATATGGCGAACGCAACCGGCGGCTGGCTCGGGATCACCGACAAATATTGGGCAGCGACGCTCATCCCGCCGCAGCAGACCCCCTTCGACGCCCGCTTCAGCCACTTCACGGACGGACAACCGCGTTTCCAGGCGGACTACAAGCAGAATGCGGTCACCGTCGCGCCCGGCCAGTCGACTGAGCTCAAGAACCTGATTTTTGCCGGCGCCAAGGTCGTTCCTGTCATCGATAACTACAAGGATACGTATCAGATCCCTCGCTTCGATCGCCTGATCGACTGGGGCTGGTTCTACTTCCTGACGAAGCCGATGTTCAGGCTGATGGACTTCTTCTTCCATTACTTCGGCAACTTCGGCGTCGCGATCCTGCTGACCACCATCGTCGTCAAGGCGCTGTTCTTCCCGCTCGCCAGCAAGCAGTACGCTTCGATGGCGAACATGAAGCGTGTTCAGCCGAAGATGGAAGAGCTGAAGGCCAAGTTCGGCGACGACCGCATGGGCCTGCAACAGGCGACGATGGCGCTCTACAAGGAAGAGAAGATCAATCCGATCGCCGGTTGCTGGCCGATCGCGCTGCAGATCCCGATCTTCTTCTCGCTCTACAAGGTGATCTACATCACCATCGAGATGCGCCACGCGCCGTTCTTCGGCTGGATCCAGGACCTTTCGGCGCCCGATCCGACCTCGTTCATCAACCTTTTCGGCCTGTTGCCGTTTGCCGCTCCGACCTTCCTGCATCTCGGCGTCTGGCCGCTGATCATGGGTGTGACGATGTTCCTGCAGATGCGCATGAACCCGACCCCGCCGGATCCGACACAGGCGATGATCTTCAACTGGATGCCGCTGGTCTTCACCTTTATGCTGGCAAGCTTCCCGGCTGGCCTGGTCATCTACTGGGCCTGGAACAACACGCTTTCGGTCATCCAGCAGGGCGTGATCATGCGCCGCCATGGCGTGAAGATCGAGCTCTTCGACAATTTGAAGGGGCTCTTCAAACGAAAGCCGGCTCCCACAGAGAAATGACGAAAGCCCCGCTCCGGCGGGGCTTTTCATTTGTACCCCGCCGCGGTGTCCGACGACTGTGCGGTTGACAAAATCGCCTGGAACCTGAATGCCATAGGCACACTGGATTTTGCTGGAAAAGGCCGAATGACCGACAACAAGAACGACAAGCCGCTGTTCGGGCGCCCCTGGACCTTTATCCGCGGTGTTCCCTCCCTGAAATTCCTGCCGCCGGAAGGACCGCTGGAAGTGGCTTTTGCCGGCCGTTCGAACGTTGGCAAGTCTTCTTTGATCAACGCGCTCGTCAGTCACAAGGGGCTGGCGCGCACCTCCAATACGCCAGGCCGGACGCAGGAGCTCAACTACTTCGTGCCGGAAGGCTATTCGGGCGAAAGCGGCGACCTGCCGCCGATGGCTCTGGTCGACATGCCGGGCTACGGCTACGCGCAGGCGCCGAAAGACCAGGTCGACGCCTGGACGAAGCTCGTCTTCGATTACCTGCGCGGCCGCGCGACGTTGAAGCGCGTCTACGTTTTGATCGACAGCCGCCACGGAGTGAAGAAGAACGACGATGAGGTGCTGGATCTGCTGGATAAGGCTGCCGTCTCGTACCAGATTGTTCTGACCAAGACCGACAAGATCAAACCACCGGCTGTGACCAAGTTGCTCGCGGAGACCGCGGACAAGATCAAGAAGCGGCCCGCCGCCTATCCGGCCATCATCGCCACGTCCTCGGAAAAGAGCGAGGGTCTCGATGACCTGCGCGAGGCAATCGCGCAAACGGTCGGTATCGCCAACTGGAAATGAAAGAAGACGCCCCGGTGGAACGGGGCGCCTTCTATTGACCGCCTGACCTAATTTACATCTTCGGCAGCAGAACCTTGTCAACGACGTGAATGACGCCGTTGGATTGCTTCACATCGGCAATCGTGACGTGGGCGACGTCGCCGTTTTCATCGGTGATCGTGATCTTGCCCCTGCTTTCCTTGGCCTTCAGCACGCAGCCGCCGACGGTCTTGATGTCGTGTTCGCCGCCGTCGGCCTTGATCATCTTGGCAACGGTCTTGGCCATCGCATCGGCCGCGACGACGTGGCAAGTCAGAACCTTCGTCAGCGTGGCCTTGTTTTCAGGCTTCAGCAGCGTGTCGACCGTGCCGGCGGGCAATTCGGCAAAGGCCTGATTGGTGGGAGCGAATACGGTGAAGGGTCCCTTGCTTTCCAGTGTCGACACGAGACCGGCAGCCTTGACGGCAGCAACCAGCGTCGTGTGATCCTTCGAGTTCATTGCATTCTGCACGATGTCTTTCGTCGGATACATCGCAGCGCCACCAACAATCGGATTCTTGGCCTCAGCGACGAAAGCAAATGTGGAAACGGCAACGGCAAGCGCACTCAAGCGCAGGGCGGACTTCATCATGACGGTTCTCCTCTAGCATCCGCTTATGAGACCGGCCGAATGCCGGCATTCCCTTGCGGACATGAGGAGCTACGGAAGGCTTGCAGGAAGAGTTTCAGCGAGAATGCACGTGTGCCGAAAAAAAGTGTTAGCGGCGGTGCGTCGTGCCGCTCGCCACGATCGGGCCCGTGGCCTGGCCTGTCGGAGAGCCGCCAAAGGGCTCGAGGCTGACGGCAAGGGACGCGCCCTCGCCTATGTTGCCGCGCATATCAACCGGTATGACCAGCTCGCCGGTCTGATCCGAAGGAAACACGCCAAGCGACCTTGGTGTGCCGGTTGCCGGAACGAGCCAAAGCTCCAGTGACTTCTCCTGCGGCTTGCCAATGGCGACGGGCACGATCCTCAGCCTTCCGCTCTGCCGCTCATAGGAGGCGAGCAGGTTCACCTGGCTGTTAGCAGCGGTCAGCTCGGCGACGAGCGGTGCCGGTGTTTGAGGCGGCGTGACCGCGACGGTCGCGATTGTCAGTGCACCCGCCGTGATCAGCAGCGAGACGAGCGCAAGACAACGCCAGAAAACGATAGAGCTCCATAGACCGCGCGACGGCACCGCGACAGCTTCCGGCTCACCGAACAAACGTGCTTCGATCTGCTTGAACGTTTCCTGACCGGGGCTGACGACGTCGTAATCGTCGTTGAAAGCGGAAAGGTTGGTCTCCCAGCGGCTGACGATGGCTGCGAACTGCCTGTCGCGGCGCATCCGCTCTTCCACAACCCGCCGATCCTTGAAGGAAAGAACACCAAGAACATACTCACCGGCGAGTACCTCGTCGCGGGAGCGGCCTCCCTTGCTCTGATCCGGCGATGTCATCGTTCCATGCACTCTCTCAGTTTTAAGAGGCTGCGACGCAGCCATGTGCGCATCGTGTTCAAGGGGACGCCAAACTGATCGGCCAGTTCCTGATAGCTCTGCCCTTCGACATAGGCTCTCTTCACCGCCGTCGCCCGATCAGCTTCCAACTCTTCCATGCAGGTGTCAATCCGCCTTCCCTCATCCTTGATCACAGTCTGTATCTCGGGCGAAGGATCGTCATCCGCGAGGTCGTATGCACTGTCCAGTTCGTCGGCGACCGGCTTGCGCGCGCGCATGATGTCGATCGCCTGGTTACGCGCAATCGCAGCGAGCCAGGAAGATGGTGCCCCCGATCCAGCAGCAAAAACGCCGGCGCGTTGCCAGATCTTGACGTAGACCTCCTGGGTCGCCTCCTCGGCGTCCGTTCTGTCTCTCAAGATACGCAGGCAGATGGAAAGAAGTTTCGGGCTCGTCTCGCGATAGAGCACAGCGAATGCCTTGCGGTCCCCGATCGCAACGAGGCTTATCAAATGTGCGATTTCGTCGCTGGTCATCCCATGCCTCTTGCCAAAGCGCCGATCTTCTCGAGCGCGGTTGCCAGCACATACGGCAAACTATTGGCCTCTGGATTATTCCATCTGTCAAAAACTTGAGATAAAAGGCCGCGATCAATTCCACGGGGTATCCCATGAACCAGTCCGAAAGCGAAACCCAGGCACGCCTCCTAGCGCAGGCCCTGCCCTTCATGCAGCGTTACGAAAACAAGACGATCGTCGTGAAGTACGGCGGCCATGCCATGGGCAATCCCGAGCTGGGCAAGGCTTTCGCGAGCGACATCGCGCTGCTGAAGCAGTCCGGCGTCAATCCGATTGTCGTCCACGGCGGCGGCCCGCAGATCGGCGCGATGCTGACGAAGATGGGCATCGAATCGAAGTTCGAGGGCGGCCTGCGCGTCACCGACGCCAAGACGGTCGAGATCGTCGAAATGGTTCTCGCTGGCTCGATCAACAAGGAGATCGTCGCGCTCATCAACCAGACGGGCGAATGGGCGATCGGCCTTTGCGGCAAGGACGGCAACATGGTCTTTGCCGAAAAGGCGCAGAAGAAGGTCAAGGATCCGGACTCGAACATCGAGCGCGTGCTCGACCTCGGCTTCGTCGGCGAGGTGGTCGAAGTCGACCGCACGCTGCTTGATCTGCTTGCCCGCTCCGAGATGATCCCGGTCATCGCACCGGTCGCGCCCGGCCGCGACGGCGCAACCTACAACATCAACGCCGACACTTTTGCCGGCGCGATCGCCGGGGCGCTGAGTGCAACCCGTCTGCTCTTCCTGACGGACGTCCCCGGTGTTCTCGACAAGCAGGGCAATCTGATCAAGGAACTGTCCGTTGCCCAGGCGCACGCGCTGATCGCCGACGGCACGATCTCCGGCGGCATGATCCCGAAGGTCGAGACCTGCATCGATGCGATCAAGGCCGGCGTCCAGGGTGTCGTCATCCTGAACGGCAAGACCGCGCATTCCGTGCTGCTCGAGATCTTCACCGAGCATGGCGCGGGAACGCTGATCGTTCCCTGAGCCGCGGCTCTGCGCTTTTCCGGGAGTTGTGCTTCAGCCTGCGGCGGCATAGACCGCCGTGGCTGCCTCTTTCAGCTTCTCCATCATCATCCGATAGGGTCCTGGCCCATAGCTGACGCGGCTGACGCCAAGCCTCGCCAGCGTCTTAACATCGGGAGCGCCCGGTCGCATCATGATGTTGACCGGCAAGTTCGAGGCGGCTGAGATTTTCTCGATCAGGCCCTCATCGATTAGCCAAGGCACGAAGAAGCCGTTGGCACCGGCAGCGGCGTAAGCCTTGCCACGCTCGATCGCTGCATCGACCAGTCCTGCGTGCTTTGAGAGATCACCTTCGCGCAGAAACAGATCGGTGCGGGCGTTGATGAAGAAGGTAATGCCACGGCGATCCGCCATCTCGCGAATGGCGCGGATGCGGGCGGCCTGCTTCTCAACCGGGTGCAAGCCTTCACCGCCGACCACCTGATCTTCGAAATTGATGCCGATGGCGCCGGCGTCGATCAGCTTTTCGACATTGGCGGCGGCACCGGCCGGTTCCGTCGAATAGGCGCCCTCGAAATCGACCGAGAGCGGCAGGTCATTCACCGTGGTGATCGACCGCGTGGTGGCCACCAGCGCTTCGAGCGGAATCTTTTCACCATCCCCATAACCCTGCGCGGCGGCGACTGACCAGCTTCCCGTCGCAAGAGCCTTGGCGCCGGCCTCGGTCACGGACTTCGCCGTTCCGGCGTCCCATATGTTGTAAAGGACGACAGGGTTGCCCTTCTGATGCAGCGCACCGAATGCCCTTGCCTTCTCGGCCTGATTCATTGGATCTCCTCCACAAACAATCCCTTGGTCTTCATCTCATCTTCGTGCCGCAAAAGCCATTGCTTGCGCCAGAGCCCGCCGCCGTAGCCGGTCAGAGATCCGTCGGCGCCAATCAGGCGATGGCACGGGATGACGATTGCCATCTGGTTCGCGCCATTGGCGCGCCCGACGGCCCGCACCATCTGCGGGTTCTCCATGTCACGCGCAATATCACCATAAGCGCGTGTCTCGCCGACGGGTATCTCCATCAGCTTCGACCAGACCTGACGTTCGAAGGCTGTGCCGAAGCCCAGCGCAAGCGGCGTCCGGAACGCAGCAGACCGGCCATCGAAATAGTCCTTCACCTCAGTATCGATCTGATCGATCGCAGGTGTGCGGCCGGCCGCAACCGAGGAGCGCGTCTTGCGCTGCAGCTTATCCAGTTCGGCCGGCAGCGCCTTGCGGTCGTGGAATTCAAGGAGATGCAGATGTGTCTGGTCCGCGACCGCCACCATGGGCCCGAGAGGCGTTTCGAACCAATCGGCAAACAGGAGATCACGCTTCTGCGACATGACAGGCGCCTTGCCGATCAGACGCTGGAATGCGGCGCGAAAGCCGCTGCCGGACTCATACCCAGCCTCAATCTGAGCATCGATGACACGAGCGCCATTCGCCAGTTGCTTCTCCGCCTCGCCAAGACGGCGATAGCGGGCGATATCGAGGAACGTCACGCCTGTTGATCGCTTGAAAGCCCGCCGCACGGTCGAGGGGTCGTAGCCGCGCGCGATAAGATCGTCCTCCGTCCATCGCGCTGCCGGATTGTTGTCGAGTGCCTCGAGGAGTTCGTCAACAATCGGCTCCCTGTCCGCCTCTTCCAATGGCCGGCACCGCTGGCACGGCCGAAATCCGGATTGCATGCAGGTGGCGATGGAATCGTAGAAGAGGGTATTTTCTCGCTTCGGCTTGCGAGCCGGGCAGGTCAGCCGGCAGAAAATGCCGGTTGTCTTGACGCAAACGTAAGCGCGGCCCTCATAGGCAGGGCTTCGGGCAATCAGCGCGTCGTAGAGCGCATCGTCATTGGGCAGATCGAAGAGCATGAGGCGTTCTAACATCCCTTGCCGGCTGCGTCCGCCGCAAATCGGGCGTCTATTTTTTCTTGCCGATTTCCTTGCGCGGCACGCCGTGCCATAACGCCCCCATGACCAAGATAGATCGCACGCCGACCAAGGCGGACTTCTCGCATGTGACCGAGTGGGTTTTCGACCTCGACAACACGCTCTACCCGCATCACGTCAACCTGTTCGCGCAGATCGACAAGAACATGACGGCCTACGTCTCGACTTTGCTGCAGATGGAGCGGGACGAGGCGCGCAAGCTGCAGAAGCAATATTATCACGATCACGGAACGACGCTGCAGGGACTGATGATCCACCACGGTGTCGATCCGAACGACTTCCTCGAGAAGGCGCATGCGATCGATTATTCCAGCCTGACGGCGCAGCCCGAACTGGGCGCGGCCATCAAGGCCCTGCCGGGTCGGAAGTTCATCTTCACCAATGGAAGCGTCAAGCATGCCGAGATGGCGGCGGGCGCGCTGGGCATCCTCGAACATTTCGACGACATCTTCGACATCGTGGCGGCGGACTTCGTGCCGAAGCCGGCGCAGGCGACCTACGACAAGTTCGCAGCGTTGAAGCGGGTGGAGACCGGCAAGGCGGCGATGTTCGAAGACCTGCCGCGCAATCTCAAGGTTCCAAAGACCCTTGGCATGCAGACAGTGTTGCTGGTGCCAAACAATCTCGAAGACACGGTTGTCGAATGGTGGGAAAAGACCAGCGGCGAGGACGATCATATCGACTTCGTGACCGACGATCTCACTGATTTTCTTGCGAAGATTACCGGTTAGGTTACGAAAGTTTTATCCAGCTTACCGATCTTTAATTGGGCGTTTTGCCACACCAGCCCTACCCTTTCATCTGTAATCCGATTGCGATTGCATATTGAAAGGAGCTGAAATGTCTCGGAACAAGCTGATACTGGCCGCACTCTCCTCCGTCTTGATCGTTGGTGCCGCAGGCACCAGTTTTGCAGCATCTCACGACAAGAAGCCTCATCGGCCTCGCCCGCAGCACAGCATGGGCATGATGATGGGCCCGCGCATGGGCGCGATCCGCGAAGTCATCTTCGTTCGCATGCTGAAGCAGTTCGACACCAACAAGGACGGCCAGATCTCCAAGCAGGAAGCCAAGGACGGCATGGAGGCAATCTTCGTCGCGATCGACACCGACAAGGACGGCTCGCTGACGCCAGGGGAAATCCGCAAGCACCGCGAAGCCATGATGGCCAAGATGAAGGCACCTGCGGATGATACCGCGGATGACGATGCAATGCCGATGGCACCGCCGGCCGATGCCGACAGCGCCCAGCCAGCACCACCGCAGGCCACCCCTGAAGGCCGCGGCATGCGTGGCGGAATGATGCGAGGCATGATGATGATGCAGCGCTTCGATACCGACGAGAACGGCCAGATTTCCAAGCAGGAAGCCGAAGCCGCCTTCGACAAGTTCTTCACCTGGATGGATCGCAACAAGGACGGGGTAATCTCGCTCGACGATATGCCGGATCGTCCATTCCCGTAAGTTTGGACTTACCGATCGATCGCAAGGCCCGTCGTTCTGGCGGGCCTTTCTATTCGTGGTGTTCGTAGAAGTCCTCGATAATCTTCCAGGCGGCATCCGCGGTGTCGACGAAGCTGATCAGATCGACATCGTCAGGCGCGATCGTGCCGAACTCGGCCAGTGCCTCGAAATTGATGATGCTGCGCCAGAACTTCTCCCCGAACAGGATGAGCGGCATCTTCTCCATGCGGCCTGTCTGAATCAGCGTCAGGCACTCAAAGAATTCGTCCAGCGTGCCGAAACCGCCGGGAAAGACCGCAATCGCCTTGGCGCGCACCATGAAGTGCATCTTGCGGATGGCGAAGTAGTGAAAGTTGAAGCTGAGCTCCGGCGTGACGTAGACGTTCGGCGCCTGCTCGTGCGGCAAAACGATATTGAGACCGATCGACGGCGCGCCTTCATCGGCGGCACCACGATTGCCGGCCTCCATGACACCAGGCCCGCCACCGGTGACAATAACGTATTCGTGGAAATCGAAGCTCGCCGAATACTTCGAGCAGAGCCGCGCAAACTTGCGTGCCTCGTCGTAGTAGACGGACGCGGCCTCGAGATTGGCCCGCTGCACCTCGTTGCGCGCCGCCCATGCGCTCTGGCCGGGAGCAGGAATACGGGCGCCACCAAACATCACCACCGTTGACTTGATGCCGCGCTCGGCGAGCAACATCTCCACCTTCAGCAGTTCGAGCTGCAGCCGGATCGGCCGCAACTCCTCGCGGCACAAAAAATCCTCGTCGACATAGGCAAGACGATAGGCCGGTGACAGGGTCTGCGGCGTCTTTGGGACGGACTCGGCGCGATGCTTGTCGACCGCACTCGTCTTGAGCGGGGCCCATACGCCATCCTTGCGCCGCAGTCTGCCGTTTCGTGCCTTTGCCATGCCTAATGCCTTTCAATACCGCCGGCTTTCAGAGCCGGTATGTCGTCCCGAGGCGTTGAAACGCCGCGGGAAAAATCATTCCATTTTACCCGTTCATGCGATAGAGCAGATCGCACCCTGCCAATCACAATTCCGGAGGCTTCGGTCTCCAACGATAAAGATCGAAGTTTAAGGAATTCCCATGAGCGCCAGCGACCTTTCCTCCCTCGAAAAGACCATCGAAGCCGCCTTCGACAACCGCGACAATGTGAATACGTCGACGAAGGGCGAAGTCCGCGACGCCGTCGAAACAGCGCTCGAACTCCTCGATGGCGGCAAGGCACGCGTTGCCGAGCGTGGCAGCGACGGCGTCTGGAAGGTCAATCAATGGCTGAAGAAGGCCGTCCTCCTCTCGTTCCGCCTGAACGACATGGAAGTCGTCAAGGGCGGTTCGGGCAACTCGACCTGGTGGGACAAGGTGCCATCCAAGTTCGAAGGCTGGGGTGAAAACCAGTATCGCGCTGCCGGCTTCCGCGCCGTGCCGAACTGCGTCGTGCGTCGCTCCGCCTACATCGCCAAGAACGTCGTGCTGATGCCGTCCTTCGTCAACCTCGGCGCCTTCGTCGACGAAGGCACGATGGTCGATACCTGGGCGACCGTCGGTTCCTGCGCTCAGATCGGCAAGCATGTGCACCTCTCCGGCGGCGTCGGCATTGGCGGCGTTCTTGAGCCGATGCAGGCCGGCCCAACGATCATCGAGGACAACTGCTTCATCGGCGCGCGTTCGGAAGTCGTCGAAGGCTGCATCATCCGCGAGGGCTCGGTCCTCGGCATGGGCGTTTATATCGGCAAGTCGACCAAGATCGTCGATCGCGCCACCGGCGAAGTGATGTACGGCGAAGTGCCGCCCTACTCCGTCGTCGTTGCAGGCTCGATGCCGTCGGGCAATGCCACCATGGCCAACGGCCAGCCGGCGCCGCACCTCTACTGCGCCGTCATCGTCAAGCGCGTCGACGAAAAGACCCGCTCGAAGACCGGCATCAACGAACTGCTTCGCGACTGATCAAGTCTTGAGGTTCCGGCGGTCTACGCGTCTGAAACGATGGGTGCCTCCGAAACGCTGACGGTCGGACTTGATCCGGCAAAATGAACGGCACATTTCAACAAGGCGGTACCGCCGCCTTGCCTTTTCTTTGCCACTACCGCTGGATAGTTCCACTCCCATGACCGCTACCGATCCCGTTGCCAATCTTCAGACTCTGATTCGCTGCCCGTCCGTCACGCCCGCTGAAGGCGGCGCGCTTTCGGCGCTCGAGGCAATGCTGTCGCCGCTTGGCTTCAAGGTGGATAAGGTGAAGGCGACCGAGCCGGGAACGCCCGATATCGAGAACCTCTATGCGCGGCTCGGCGGCGAAGGCCCGCACCTGATGTTTGCCGGGCATACCGACGTCGTGCCGGTTGGCGACGAAGCCGCCTGGACGCATCCGCCCTTCGCCGCCGAGATTGCGGACGGCGAACTCTTCGGACGCGGCGCTGTCGACATGAAGGGCGGGGTCGCCTGCTTTGTCGCGGCCATTGCCCGCTATATCGAAAAGCATGGCGCACCGAAGGGCTCGGTCTCATTCCTGATCACCGGCGATGAGGAGGGCCCGGCGATCAACGGCACGATCAAGCTGCTGCAATGGGCGGCCGAGCGCGGCGAGCGCTGGGATGCCTGCCTCGTCGGCGAGCCGACCAATCCGGACAAGCTCGGCGACATGATCAAGATCGGCCGCCGTGGCTCGCTCTCCGGCAAAATCACCGTGCATGGCGTCCAGGGCCATGCCGCTTACCCGCATCTTGCCGACAATGCGGTGCGCGGCATCCTGCAACTCACGCAAGCGCTGATGGACCCACCTTTCGACGCTGGCACCGACAATTTCCAGCCGTCCAACCTGGAAGTGACGACCATCGACGTCGGCAATCCGGCGACGAACGTCGTACCCGCCAAGGCAACGGCGAGCTTCAACATTCGCTTCAACGACACGTGGACCGCCGCGAGCCTGCAACAGGAGATCCTGCGCCGCCTCGATGCCGCGGCAGCGGAAGGCGTGCTGCGCCCCGGCCGTGCGCCGCTCAAATACGATATCGTCTGGGCCGAGCGCCCGAGCCACGTCTTCCTGACCCGCAACAACGCGCTGATCGCCTCGCTGTCTTCGGCCGTCGAAAGCGTCACCGGCCAGTCCCCGAAGCTCTCCACGACGGGCGGCACGTCGGACGCCCGCTTCATCAAGGATTACTGCCCGGTCGTCGAGTTCGGCCTTGTCGGCCAGACGATGCACATGGTCGATGAACGCGTCGCAATTTCCGACCTCGAGCGACTCACGGTAATCTATGAAACCTTCATCGAGCGCTGGTTCACTAATGCCGGGCTTTAGGGAAGTTCAGTACTATCTTGCCGGGATTTGGCTGCTGATCCGCATGGATCCGCGCGGCTTTCGCTTCCTCGACATGTCGGATCGCGGCGTCAACCGTTCGTTCTGGGCGATCTTCTGGTGCCTGCCGCCAATGGGCATCTCGTGGCTGTGGTGGCGCCAGGCCTTCCTGCAAACGATGCCGCCGCGTACCGACGTCGGCGCACTCTTCTATTTCAGACTCGGGCTCGTCGAGGCCGCCAATTGGTTCGTGCCCCTGGTCTTTGCAGGCTTGCTGCTGCTGGCCTTCAAGAAGGGCGAGCGTTTTGGGCCTGTTATCGTCAGCGTCAATTGGCTCGGCGTGCCGCTGTCCTACGTCAATGGGATGCTGCTCGCGCTCGTCTTCTTCCTGCCACAGCTGGTTGGCCTCGTCTCGGTGCTGCTGCTGGCCTTCATGCTTGCGCAGGTCTTTGCGATCGCACGCATCCTGAGGATGATCTTTTACGGCCAAGGCCTGATGGTTGGGGCACTCACGCTGGTGCTGCTCGTGCCATCACTGATGCTGTCGGAATACCTGCAGCGCTTTCTCGGCATTTATCCCGTCTGATCAGCGAAAAAATCAGAAGTCCTCGCCGTCGTCGCCTTCCACCGGCGGGCGCCGGTCGACGATGACGTCGGGATAATCCACCTGCATGAAATAGAGCCCATCCGGCGGCGCGACCGGGCCACAGGCCTTGCGGTCTCGCGCATCCAACGCGGCGCGGACGTCGGCCGGCGTCCATTTGCCCTCCCCCGCGAGCTTGAGTGTTCCCGCGAAAGAACGGATCTGGTTGTGCAGGAAGCTTTGGGCCGTAGCACGAATCTCGATCAGTTCGCCGTTTCTCGTCACGTCCAGCCGATCAAGTGTTCGAATCGGACTGTTGGCCTGGCAATGTGCGGAGCGGAAGGTGGAGAAATCGTGCTTGCCGACGAGCGTCTGCGCAGCCGCATGCATGACCTCATGGTCAAGCGCTTTTGGGACCCACCATGCCTTCCCGGCCTCCAGCGCCAACGGCGCCCGGCGGCTGATGATGCGATAAAGATAATGGCGCCGCAGCGCCGAGAACCGTGCGTCGAAGAACTCGCTCGCCGCTTCCACGCTGACGATCGCGACCCGCTCCCCGGCCATCTTGAGATGGGCGTTCAGCGCATTCTGCAATTTGAAGGCCGACCACTCCCTGGCGAGATCGGCATGGATGACCTGGCCCATTGCATGAACGCCGGAATCGGTGCGCCCCGCGCCGCGGATCGACACCGTCTCACCGCTTGCCGACAGAATCGCCTTCTCGATCGCCCCTTGGACAGACGGTCCGTTCTCCTGCCGCTGCCAGCCAACGTAAGGACCACCGTCATATTCAACGATCATGCGGTAACGATGCATCAGGGAAGCCTCGTGCCTGATGGAAGCGGTGTCCCGCGCAGGAAATCAGCGGCCGGCAACGGCTTGCCGCCGGCTTTCTGCAGTCTGGTCAGGCGAACGGCGCCGGTTCCACAGGCAACGACCAGATCATCGGTCAGCAACTCGCCAGCGCTGCCGCGGCCTTGTGCGATTTCCGAGGCCAGCACCTTGACGCGCTCAGGCTTGCCGCCGATTGCCACTTCGAACCACGCACCCGGAAACGGCGCCAGACCGCGAATGTGATTGTGGATGTCAGCGGCGTCCCGCGAGAAGTCGATCCGCGTCTCGCCTTTGTCGATCTTGGCGGCGTAGAGCACACCGTCCGACGGCTGCGGCGTCAGGGGAAGATCGCCCATCTCGAGCTTGACCATTGCCTCAGCCATTGCCCTGGCCCCGACATGCATCAGCTTGTCGTGCAATTCCCCGGCCGTGGTGTCGGGGCCGATCTCGACTTCACCGGTGAGAGCCACCGGGCCGGTATCGAGCCCCTTGTCCATCTTCATCACCATCATGCCGGTCTTTTCGTCGCCGGCCATGATCGCCCGCTGAATCGGAGCAGCACCCCGCCACCGGGGCAGGAGTGAGGCATGACCATTGTAGCAGCCGTGTCGCGTGCCGGTCAGAATCGCCTCCGGCAATAGCAGTCCATAGGCAACCACAACAGCGACATCTGCATCATGCGCCCTGAAGCGCTCGCGCTCTTCCGGATCCTTGAAATTCACCGGCGTAAAGACGGGAATGCCGAGCAGCTCAGCCGCCTGGTGCACCGGCGACTTCTGCAGGTCCAACCCGCGCCGTCCGCCCGGCCGTGGTGGCTGCGTGTAGACGGCAAGAATCGTGTGACCCGCGTCGATCAGCGCTCGCAGGGTCGGGACGGAGAATTCGGGCGTGCCCATGAAGATGATGCGAAGCGACATTTCTATCCCGCCATGTTTCCGGTCAGACGTCTTCAAACGGGCTTGCGAGCTTCAGATCAAGCCCCTTCAGGCATCCGGCCCGCGAAATCGCCTGTCCAGCGAGGCTGCGTCAGCAAAGGTCCGGTTAGAGCGCCTTCGCCGACTTCGCCGCCTTTGTGAACTTCTTGATCACCATGTCCCGCTTCAGGCGAGAAATGTGGTCGATGAAGAGTACGCCGTTCAGGTGGTCAATCTCGTGCTGCAGGCAGGTCGCGAGCAGGCCGTCGGCTTGCACCGTCTGCTCCTTGCCATCACGGTCGAGATATTTGACGGTGACGGTCGCCGGGCGTTCGACTTCGGCATAATAGTCAGGGATCGAAAGGCATCCCTCCTCATATACCGAACGCTCGTCTGTCGATGCCACGACCTCCGGATTGACGAATACGAGGGGCTGCTTCTCTTCGCCCTCGCGGGAAACGTCGATGACCAGCATGCGGCGCGGCACGCCGATCTGGATGGCAGCAAGGCCGATACCGGGCGCGTCGTACATGGTTTCAAGCATGTCGTCGGCAAGTCGCTGAAGATCGGCGTCGACGCGCTCGATCGGCTTGGAAACCTGACGAAGCAGCGGATCGGGGAGAATGATGAGTGGCTTGATGGTCATGGCGTTCCCATAACGCATCTTTTTCCAGGATGGAATTATCCGGTGGGCTGGCGGAGCGCTTTTTTACGCCCCAGCCCAGAATTTCGCCGCATTCCCGTCATGCGGCGCGGCGTGTCGTGGTCATCGAACGTTGCTCGACGCCGGTACGGAAGCGCTGCAGCAGTGCAACCAGATTATCGACTTCGCCGCGCAGGCGCCGCGTCTCGGCAGAGGTGTTCTCGACCATTCCCGAGTTCTGCTGCGTAATCGTGTCCATGTTGCGGATGGCGACACTGACCTCGTTGACCCCGGTTGCCTGATCGCGCGCGGCAGCGGCGATATCGGCAACGAAGCTGTTGATGATATCGATGCGGTTGATCATGTCGTTCAGCGCCTCGCCGGTGCTGCTGACGATGTCCACTCCTTCGTTCACCTGGACCGAGCTTTCCGAAATCAGGTTCTTGATCTCCTTGGCGGCGTCGGCGGTGCGTTGCGCCAGTTGGCGGACCTCTTGCGCCACGACGGCAAAGCCCTTGCCCGCTTCGCCGGCACGCGCAGCTTCCACGCCGGCGTTCAACGCCAGCAGGTTCGTCTGGAAAGCGATCTCGTCGATGACGCCGATGATCTTGGCGATCTCGGTCGAGGATTTTTCGATGCCGGCCATCGCGGAAACGGCGCTGGTGACGAGTTCGCCGGAGTTCTTGGCCTTCTGCTGCGTCTCACGGACCGCACCGGATGCCTTTTCGGCGTTTGCGGCAGTCTGTCCGACACTGACCGAAAGCTGTTGCAGCGCCGCCGAGCTTTCCTCGACGCCAGCTGCCTGCTGGGCCGTTCGCAAGGCAAGGTCATCGGAGGCCTTGGCGATCACGTCCGTACCCCTCAGGATCTCGCCCGAGGTTGCCCGCACCGAGCCAAAGGACGTGCGAAGAGCGGCGACGGCGCGGTTATAGTCGTCGGCCATGGCTTTGAAATTACCGGGGAGATCTGGCGGCAGCGTGGCCTCGAGATCGCCGTTCGACAGCGCCTCCAGACCGCGGCGAAGATGATCGAGCGCAACGGCCTGATCCTGCTCGCCCTTTACGCGCTCTTCTTCCAGCTTGCGTCGCTTCTCTTCGAGCGCTTCCAGATAGACCGAGATCGAATAGTCCATATCGAGCATCGCGGCCTTGATGACCGCTGAAAGCTTCTCGGCCAGCACCTTGCCCTGCTGCCTGGCGAACATGGAGGGCCACTGCTTGGCCATCAGGCCCTTCACGAGTTCGCTCATCAGCAGCGCGTAGCCGCCGATATACCAGCGAGGCTCGAGGCCAATACGGGCATGGGTCTTGCCCACCGTGACCACGCCTTTGACGTAGGTTTCGTCGAAGTTGCCGCCAGCCAGATTGGCCCAGTGGTCTTCCTGGCGCTTCTTGGCATGTCCCATATGCGCTTTATCGGCAAAGAAGCTTGCGACCTCAGACGTCCTTGCCAGCTTCGCGTAAAACTTGTCGAGAGCGCCGCCGAGCAACTCCGAGATTGCCGGGCGCATCTCACGCAGCGCCGCGCGGGCTCCGTCGTCCAGCTCGATGAAATCGAGGCGTTGCTTGAGCGTGCTGTCGGACTGCTGGCTGGTCATGATCTCTCTGCTTTGTAATTGATGCAAAAGGGAATTTGACCTGACCTTTTACGCAATATGGTTGAGCAAAGGTTAAATGAACTTGAGATTTGTCAACTGTCGTTTGTTCCCTCTGCGAGCCAATCCTTTCGGAAGCCTTGCGAGTTGTTCACGTTTTGATCTAGCCATCCCACACGAGTTTGTTATGGTGGCGAAATGAACACCAGCTCTGAGTCGTTTCTCCTCGCCCTTTCCCGTATCAGTCCTGCCACGCTGGCGCTCGCCGGAGGCGCGATCGCGGCTCTGGTCTTGTTGCTGATCCTCCTTCTCGTCCGCAGCGGGCAGGTGCGGCGCGAGCAGGCCGAGGTAGCGAGCCTCCGTGCCGCCGAGACGGATGCTCGAATGGCCGAACTTCTGAAAATCCAGGCGGAAATGCACGGGCGCATGTCGACAATGGCCGAAGTGTTCGGCTCGAGGCAGTCCGAGCTCAACCAGGCGATCAACCAGCGTCTCGATGGTATGTCGCAGCGCGTCAGTTCGACGATCAGCGAGCAGACCAAATCGACGCACGAGAACCTGCAGCGGCTGCAGGAGCGTCTCGCCGTCATCGATGCCGCCCAGAACAACATCCAGACACTGGCGAAAGATGTCGTCGGTTTGCAGGCGATCCTCTCCAACAAGCAGACACGCGGCGCTTTCGGCCAATCGCGCATGGAGACGATTGTCGCCGACGGCCTTCCGATGGGGGCCTATGCCTTCCAACAGACGCTTTCCAATGGCTCGCGCCCGGACTGCACCATTCGCATGCCCAACGGCGCACCACCGCTGGTGATCGACGCGAAGTTCCCGCTTGAAGCCTGGAACGCGATCCGGGACGCCGGCGGACCTGACGGAGCCAAGGTCGCCTCGCAGCAGTTCCGCCGCGACATGGAAACGCACATCCGCGATATCTCCGAGAAATATCTGATCCAGGGCGAGACGCAGGACACGGCCTTCATGTTCGTGCCGTCGGAATCGATCTTCGCGGAGATCCACGAGAATTTCGAAGCGATCGTGCAGAAGGCGCACCGGTCGCGCATCGTCATCGTGTCGCCTTCGCTGCTGATGCTCTCCATCCAGGTTATTCAGGCAGTCCTGAAGGATCAGCGGATGCGGGCCCAGGCACACGTCATCCAGGGCGAAGTCGCGAACCTGATGGACGATCTCGGCCGTCTCGACGAGCGTGTCCGCAAGCTGCAGAGCCATTTTTCCATGACGCAAAGAGATGTCGACCAGATCCTCACCTCCACCGATAAGCTCACCAAGCGCGGCGCGAAAATCGAAGCTCTGGAGTTCGAGGGCGGCGACAACAGCAAGGCCGCGGCGCGGGACGGTGATGGCGCGCCAAAATCCGTCGACAGCCGCAGCGGGCTTCTGAAGCTCAGAGTGGTTGACGACGAGTAAGCCCTTCAGGCAGTGTCGCGCTCAAGAAAAGCATTGGACAGGACACTCATGATCACAGTCTTCGGCTCCATCAACATGGACCTCATCGCCACCACCGCGCGCTTGCCGAAGCCCGGCGAAACGGTTGCCGGCAACGGCTTCTCAACGGCAGCAGGCGGCAAGGGCGCCAATCAGGCACTTGCGGCGCGACGCGCCGGCCGAACCGTTCACATGGCGGGAGCCGTCGGCCGCGACGCCTTTGCGGAGCCGGCGGTTGCTCTCTTGAAGGACGCCGGCACTGGACTTGAAACCGTCAAGCAGGTCGACGAGCCGACCGGAACCGCACTGATCCTCGTCGGCGGTGACGGCGAGAACATGATTGCCGTTGTGCCTGGCGCAAACGGCACGATGACGCCGGCCGATGCCAACGTCGCGATCGACGCGATGAAGGAGGGCGACATCCTGATGCTGCAGCTCGAGGTGCCCGTTCCGGCCGTCGAGCGGGCGCTGGCCGCGGCGCGCGCCAAGCGCGTCACGTCCATCCTCAACCTGGCCCCACTGATCGAAGACGCTCCACGCCTCGGCCGCCTTGCCGACATCGTGATCGCGAACGAAACCGAGTTCGAGCGTCTTGCCGGCCAGGAAAACATGGGCACGGCGGATCGCGAGGCCGCGCTGAAACGACTCAATGCGGAGACGGGGCAAACCTTGATCGTGACGCTCGGCGCAGACGGCGTCATCGCAATCCGCGACGGCGTCATCTCCCGTGCGAAGGGATTGAAGATCGAGCCTGTCGATACAGTCGGTGCCGGCGACACGTTCTGCGGCTATTTCGCCGCGAGCCTGGACGAAGGCCTCGATTTCGAGGCATCGCTGCGGCGGGCCGCCGTCGCAGGATCGCTCGCCTGCCTCAAGCAAGGCGCTCAGCCATCGATCCCATCAAGCGCCGAAGTCGCAAACGAGCTATAGGGCAATTCGCCCCGCGACATATCGGGGCGGTTTGCCGTATGCAGCGTCTGTTTTCATTAGATTTCATTCAAATTTAATAGGTTTCCGGCGATGTTCCAGCCATCGCCGGCCTTCGCCAAGGGGTCGGCTTCTGTCACGGCTGCTCCATGAGGGGGCGACGCCTTCGTCCCCTGTGCCGATGAATGCCCCGTACGGCACATCCTTGCTTCCCGAGGAATACATGTTCATCTTTCGCATGAAATCGCTTGCAGCCAAGCTTATCCTCATTACGGGCGTTGCCATCGCCCTCGTCCTCCTCATTTCCAACTTCTTCCTCATCGGCGAGACGCGCAACCGCGTGCGGACCCTCACCATGGACCAGGCTAATCTCGAGGCGAAGGCTATCGCCAACGAGGTTGCCTCATCCGTCGGCGAGCTGGCAGGGGCCGCGCGCTCGATGGCCGGCACGATCGGTCATGGTCAGGAGGGCAAATATCTCGACCGCAAGGCCGTTCTGGACATGCTGAAGGCAAACGTCGAGCGGAACCAGTTTGCCTTCGGCAGCTGGTTTGCCGAAGAGCCGAACGCCTTCGACGGCCAGTCGCCGTCCATGGCCGGCAAGGCCGAATTCGGCGCAGCCAAGGATGGCACATTCAACCCGTACTGGACGAAGAGCAAGGACGGCGGCTTCAGCTTCTCCACCTTCGATTCCGACTATAAGGCTGCCTGGTACGCGCTCGCCGCAGAAAGCAAGAAGGGCGCGCTGTCGCCGCCTTATGCCGAGACGACGACCGGCGAGAATACCGCGATGACGTCCATTGCCTATCCGGTGTTCTCGGGTGGCAAGATGATCGGCGTCAGCGGCGTCGACATCTCCCTCAAATCGCTCCGCGATAAGCTTTCGACGCTCCACCCCTTCGGCTCTGGCCGCGTTACGCTGCTCTCGCAGACCGGCAAATGGATTGTCTCGCCGATTCCCGAGCTTTCCATGAAGGACTATGACGGCGAAGGCACAGATGCCGTGAAGAGCGCGCTTTCGACGCTACAGCCAGCCGTCGTCAAGGACCTGAGCTACGATAGCTACGAGCCCTTCGACCGCGTCGTCTATCCCTTTGCCCTGCCCGACGTGAACACGACCTGGGTCATCCTCGTCGACGTCCCGCACTCGGCCATCAACGCGCCTGTTCAAGATCAAACCTCCATGATGGTTGTCGCCGGCATTCTCGTGCTCGCAGCCGTCATGATTGCCCTCTACCTAGCCGTCCGTTCCCTCGTCCAGCGTCCGATCGGCGGTCTCGTCGCCAGCGTCAAGGCACTCAGCGACGGCAAGTACGAGCAGCCGGTAGCCGGTCAGGATCGCGCTGACGAGATCGGCGCCGTGGCCAAGGCTCTTGAGGGCTTCCGCTTCGCACTCGCCGACACGCAGCGTCTTGAGGCCGAGGCAAACAACCAGCGCGATGCAGCCGAAACCGAGCGTGGCCGCTCGGAAGCCGAGCGGCATCAGTCGATCACGCTGCAGCGTCATATCGTGTCGATCGTCGGCTCCGGCCTGTCCGAATTGTCCCAGGGCAACCTCGGCCATCGCATCACCGAGGACTTCCCGGGCGAATACGCCAAGCTGAAGCAGGACTTCAACGCGGCTCTCGAAAGCCTCGAGGAAACCATCAACACGATGAACCTCAGCGTCGTGAACATCGGCTCCGGTACAAGCGAAATCAGCGGCAGCGCCTCCGACCTCGCCAAGCGTACGGAACAGCAGGCAGCAAGCCTGGAAGAAACGGCAGCCGCGCTCAACGAGCTCACCGCACAGGTCAACTCCAGCGCCGACAACGCCCGCACGGCGGCTGATAACGTCAACCTCGCCTGCGAGGATGCCGAAAAGTCAGGCGAAGTGGTGCGCAAGGCAATTGCTTCGATGCAGGGCATCGAGCAGTCCTCCACCGAGGTCTCGCGCATCATCGGCGTCATCGACGAGATCGCCTTCCAGACCAACCTGCTGGCCCTGAATGCCGGCGTTGAAGCCGCACGCGCCGGCGAAGCCGGCAAGGGCTTTGCCGTCGTCGCGCAGGAAGTCCGCGAGCTGGCCCAGCGTTCCGCGAACGCCGCCAAGGAGATCAAGACGCTCATCAACACTTCGGCCGTACAGGTCAAGGAAGGCGTCGATCTGGTCGGCCGCGCCGGCGATACGCTGCATAAGATCTCCGAGCAGGTCATGGGCATCAACGGCCTTATCCGCCAGATCTCCGCATCGGCCAGTGAACAGGCGATCGGACTGAAGGAGATCAACCAGGCCATGAACCAGATGGACCAGGTTACCCAGCAGAACGCAGCCATGGTCGAGGAGACGACGGCAGCCAGCATCACGCTGAACGACGAGGCCCAGACGCTGAAGCAACTCGTGACACGCTTCCGCGTATCCGGCATGAGCCACGCTTCCGCACTACGCTCGACGGCACAGCAGATGCGCGCGCCGACTGCTGCACCGACGTATCGCCAAGCTGCAGCACCGGCACCGCGCCGCGCAGTTCCGCAGGCTCAGGGCTCGGCAGCGCTCGCTCAGGACAACTGGGAAGAGTTCTAAGCCGAACTCGACGGCTTGATGAAAAAAGGCGCCTGAGCAATCAGGCGCCTTTTTTACTGGCATGAATGCTCAGGCTGCGTTCGAGGTCTGCTCCTCATTGAGGAACGCATAGATCGCCGAGGCGGAGTCGGTCGCACGCAGCTTGGCGACGAGATCGTGGTCGCGCAGCACGCGGGCGATGCGCGAGAGGGCCTTGAGGTGATCAGCGCCGGCGCCTTCCGGTGCGAGGAGCAGGAACACCAGATCCACGGGTTGATCGTCCAGGGCCTCGAAATCGACGGGCTGATCGAGACGCGCGAAGATGCCGACGATGGAATGGACGCTTGCCAACTTACCGTGCGGAATAGCGATCCCGTTACCGACGCCGGTCGAGCCAAGGCGTTCGCGCTGCAGGACAACATCGAAAATTTCCCGCTCCGAAAGCCCTGTGACTTTCGACGCCTTTGCAGCCAATTCCTGGAGGAGCTGTTTCTTGGAATTTACCCTAAGGGCGGGAATGATCGCATTTTGCTGCAGCAAATCTGCCAAAGCCATTTTATTTTCCTTCTGCGCCAAGAGAGGAGAGCGGCAGCCTAACTGCCGCCCTTCGCCTTGATCTCAGCTTTTGATACTGGCTGCATCGATCCAGCCAATGTTACCGTCGTGCCGACGATAAACGATGTTCAGTTGTTCCTTGCCTGGACTGCGGAATAGCAGCAGCGGCTCATCCGTCATGTCGAGCGCCATCACGGCGGTCGCGACAGACATTGTTTTTAGTTGCTTGGTGCTTTCGGCGACGATCGCCGGCGCGAAGTCATCCGGGATCTCGTCTTCGTGGTCCGACATGCCATCCATGACGGTGTAGGCAACTTCCGCAGAACCATTCTGGTGATTTCCGGCGTAGTGATCCTTCAGCTTGCGCTTGTAGCGGCGAAGGCGCTTCTCGATCCGCTCGGAAGCGGCATCGAAGGCCAACTGCGGGTCCATCGCCTCTCCGGCGGCATGCAATACAACTCCGCTATCGAGATGAAGCTTGCAGTCGGCGGAAAAACGGGCGTTGGCCTTATGCACGATCACTTGACCAGAATACCCTCCGTCGAAGTATTTCGTGACGGCGACACCGATTTGGTCCTCGATCCGCTGACGGAACGAGTCACCAATTTCCATATGTTTACCGGATACACGCACACTCATGGAGTTTCCCTTCTTACAGTGTTTGCGGGTACCAGTTTACGCCAAGGCTCACCCTCATCCAAGCACTTCGCGCGATCCCAAGCAAGATCGGCCGAAGTTGCCGGCTTCAGGCGCCCTTAGGATGATGGGGATAACTTCCAACGCTGTCCACAGCGCCAATTGCGGCGCGCTTCTAGCCAGAAGTTACCAAAATGTCAACAGACGCATGAATTAGAATTCATAAATACACGTTTCGGTAGCTCCAGGCAGCAATCAAAAACCCGCAACCTTGGCCAAAGCGCGCTTCTCCCGCCGGCGCTGGACCGATGATGCGATGTTCATCGCTTCCCGGTATTTAGCCACCGTGCGACGGGCCAGGTCGATGCCGCCCTTCTTGAGAATATCAACGATATCGTCGTCGGAAAGCACGGATTCCGGGCTTTCCTGCGAAATCAGCGTCCGGATCTTGTGGCGTACGGCCTCGGCCGAATGGCTGTCACCGCCTTCGACGGCGCTGATCGAAACGCTGAAGAAATACTTGAGCTCGAAGAGCCCGCGCGGCGTCAGCATGTACTTGTTGGATGTGACGCGGCTGACGGTGGATTCGTGCATCTTGATGGCGTCGGCCACCGTCTTGAGGTTGAGCGGCCGCAGGTGATCGACCCCATGCATCAGGAAGGCGTCCTGCTGCCGAACGATCTCACTCGCCACCTTCATGATCGTCTTGGCGCGCTGGTCGAGGCTCCGGGTCAGCCAGTTGGCGGTCTGCAGGCATTCCGACAGAAACGCGTGATCCTCACCACTCTTGGTGACTTTTGAAAAATACGCCTGGTTGACCAGAACGCGAGGCAACGTGTCGGGATTGAGCTCGATCAGCCAGCCGCCGTCGGAGCCTGCCCGCACGACGACGTCAGGCATGATCGCTTCCGACATTCCGGTTTCGAAGCCGGCACCTGGCTTGGGATTGAGCTGCCGGATCTCGCCCAGCATGTCGAGCAGATCTTCCTCGTCCACGCCACACAGCCGCTTCAGCGTCGCGAAGTCACGCCGGGCCAGGAGCTCGAGATTGCTGACCAGCGCCTGCATGGCAGGGTCAAAGCGGTCTTTCTGCCGAAGCTGGATCGCCAGGCACTCCGCCAGATTGCGGGCGAATACACCGGGCGGATCGAGCGCCTGCAAGGCGGCGATTACACGCTCGACATCGTCGACACCCGCACCCAGCCTGTCGGCTGCTTCCGTCGAATCGCCCTGGAGATAGCCTGCCTCATCCAGCTGATCGACGAGATGTTGCGCGATCAGGCGATCGGCCATATCGGGCAGGACAAAGGGCAACTGCTGGGCAAGGTGATCGCGAAGCGAGATTTGACCGGCAACGAAATCATCGAGATCGTAGCTCTCCGCCCCTTCGCCGCTGCCGGGCATCGACTTCCACTGGCTGATCAGCTCCGGAGCATCGGCGCGCTGCGGGACGCCGTCATCGGGAAACACGTTGGCATAATTGGCGTCGAGTTCGTCGCTGAGGCGGCTTGCCCCACCGCTGTTGCCACTCTCGTACCAATCGCCCGACAAGACCTCGGTTCGGCTATCGTAGCCGTCGTCGGAGGGGTCTTCAGCCTGATGCGCGTAGGCCTCGTCCTCCGCGCCCCCGCGCTCGCTGCCCGATTCCGCATCATTTGACGGAATCTCGAGCAGCGGGTTCTTTTCGACTTCCTGGGCAATAAACTGCGTCAGCTCGAAATGCGTCATCTGCAGCAACTGGATGGACTGCATCAGTTGCGGTGTCATCACCAGCGACTGGTTCTGGCGCAGGAAAAGATTGGCCGACAGTGCCATAGCGGACGCGAAACTCCCGTTCGTCTCCTCCGGGAAACCGCGTCCTGCCACGGGCTCAGGCCACGGAAATCCAAGTTGGCCCAAAAATTGCTTTTTTATTCTATTTGGTCAAGCGGAACTGTCACAGAAGGTGAATTTCCGCGGCGCGAGAGCGCGTCAGAGGCTGAAATTATCACCGAGGTAAAGGCGCCGCACTTCCGGGTTGTTGACGATGTCGTTGGCACGACCGTGCGTCAGCACTTCGCCGGCATGGATGATATAGGCGCGGTCGATCAGGCCCAACGTCTCGCGCACATTGTGGTCGGTGATCAGCACGCCGATGCCGCGCGCCGTCAGATGATGCACGAGATGCTGAATGTCGGCGACGGAGATCGGATCAACGCCCGCAAACGGCTCATCGAGGAGCATGAAGGTCGGATCGGTCGCCAACGCGCGGGCAATTTCGAGGCGGCGACGCTCGCCACCGGAAAGGGACACGGCGGCGCTCTTGCGCAGCTTGCGAATGTGAAACTCATCGAGCAGTTCGTCGAGCTTCTTCTCGCGCGCAGACTTGTCGTTGATGTGCACTTCCAGGACGGCGCGAATATTCTCTTCGACGGTCAACCCCCGAAAGATCGACGCTTCCTGCGGCAGATAGCCGACGCCCAGCCGCGAGCGACGATACATCGGCATCGTCGTGACTTCGTTGCCGTCGATCTCGATCGTACCTTCATCAACGGGCACAAGCCCGGTGATCATATAGAAGCAGGTTGTCTTGCCGGCGCCGTTCGGACCCAGCAGGCCAACGGCCTCGCCGCGTCGAACGACCAGCGACACGCCGTTCACGACACGGCGGGTGCTATAGGTCTTGGTCAGACCGCGCGCAATCAGCGTGCCCTGGTAACGGCTTTTGTCGCCGGTGGGGGCTTCAGCAACTTGCTGCCCGGACCTGCCGAACATGGTCGATAGCGAGAATAACTTCACGTGGTACGGCCGGGGTCAGTTCTGTTTCTGCGATTTCGGATCAAGCTGAATCTGGACGCGCCCCCCGCAGCTCTCCAGCTGTGCCTGTCCCGTCTCCATGTGCACAGTCAGCTGGCAACCCGTAAAGACGTTGGGCCCATCGGTGAGGACGACCCTGTCACCCTTGAGGATGAAAAGCTGCTTGGCCATGTCGAACGAACCGTTGTCGGCGGTAGCTGTCTGCGTGCCCGAGGTCAGGTACACCTTGTCCGTCACCACGATGTGATCGATATCGGCGTTTCCGGATGAAATCGATGCCGAAGCATTCTTGGTGTCGGCGGCCTTGGCGTCGGCGGCAGGCGCGTTCGCGTCGCCGGCCTTCGGCTTGTAGTAGACCGTCATGTGGCCGGCCTGCAGCGTCGTCTTGCCCTGCACGACCTTCACATTGCCAGTGAAATCGGCCGTGTGCTCCTTATCGTGGATCTCCAGCTTGTCGCTCTCGATCTGGATCGGTTCGTCACTGCTGAGCTTCAGCCCATCCATCTGACTGGTTGTTGCCTGCGCCAGGGCGCCTCCGGTCAACATAAGCAGCGCAACCGCGCCACTCAGAAATACTGCTCCCGCCTTGCGGGTAGAAATGCGACAAGCGTTTGTCATGGTGACCCGGCTGGTTAAGTGCCCTGTTTGTGAATAGCTGAGGGATCGACGTTCATGCGTACATTTCCCTCGAATGTGATCGTCTGCCCCTTATCCGTCATCTTGACCGACTGCGCAACAATAGAGGCACCATCTTTCTGAATGCTTACGGGATCCTCGCTGGTGAGCTTCCCGCCCTTGATGTCGACCTTGGCGCTCTGGAAGTTGGCCGTCAGCCCATTGCTCAAAAGGATGGCAAAGGGAGATTTGACATCGAGATTGTCGGTCGCACGATCGTAATCTGCGGCCGTCGCCTCGACGCGGGCGATCAGATCGTCCTTCATCGGGACGGCCGCCTTGATATTCTCAAGCGTCATCAGGTTGGGATTCTTGATATCCTGAAGCGCGCGTTCCGCCAGCATCGAATAGTTGATGCCATCCGAGTTGCGGCCGGAGATGGCGGGCTTTTCCATCACCACCTTGCCATTCTCGATCTTGGCGCCCTCGATCTTGATGTTCTCCGGCAGGTAGGTGCGGATCACGGATACACCAATGAAGATCAGCGACACCACAACGGCCGCGATCGGAAGAATGACCTTCAGGCGGCGCACCCGTGCCGAATGGAAGCGCGCAGCGACATAGGCGCTTCGCTCCGGCGTCACATAGTCAGCCTGTCCCGTGGTGTTCAAAGTATTGAGCATAACCTGGTCCGTGTAGGTGATGGAGCAGCGAATATAAGCATTCTCGCGCTCGATCACAGTTCGTTTCGCATTATTACACTGACTTGCCAATATGGATTTTTTTCTGCAACAAGCAACAAAGGCGCCGACGCGTGCAAAATCTACGTGTCCGAACGGCGCAGGAGCCCTAGATTTGCGGGATCACGCGTGCTCCCCACCCCCTGGAGGAATGTATGGACAGTTCCATGATCGCCGATCGCCGCAGGCTTCGCCGCAAGGTCGGTTTCTGGCGCGTCGTCGCGGTGCTGCTGCTCGTGCTATTGGGTTACGCTGCTTACCGGGCACTCATCGGCGATATCGCGACCAGTCGGCCGCACGTCGCCCATGTGACCATTTCCGGGCTGATCACCGATGATGACGAGCTGCTGGAGCGGCTGAAGAAAATCGAAAAGAGCGATGCGGTGAAGGCCGTCATCGTCTCGATTTCCTCACCCGGGGGCACGACTTATGGCGGAGAGCGGATATTCAAGGCAATCCGCGCCATTGCCGCCAAGAAGCCTGTCGTATCCGACGTGCGCACGCTGGCCGCTTCCGCCGGCTACATGATCGCGACCGCCGGCGACATGATTATTGCCGGCGACAGCTCGATCACCGGCTCGATCGGGGTGATCTTCCAGTATCCGCAGATCAGGCCGCTGCTCGACAAGATCGGCGTTTCGATGGAAGAAATCAAATCGTCGCCCTTGAAGGCCGAACCGTCGCCATTCCATCCGGCGAGCGAAGAGGCCAAGGCCATGATCAACAACTTGATTCTCGACAGCTACGGCTGGTTCGTCGATCTCGTCGCCGAGCGGCGCAAGCTGCCGCATGATGAGGTGCAGAAGCTTGCGGACGGCTCGATATTCACCGGCCGTCAGGCGCTCAAGGTCAAGCTGATCGACCAGATCGGCGGAAATGACGAGATCAGGGCCTACCTTGAGACGCGCAAGGTCAGCAAGAACCTACCTGAGGTCGATTGGGACAAGAGAAGAAACACAGCTTTCCTGCTCGCAGACAGCGCGTCTCATATCCTCACGCTGCTTGGTTATGACGATCTTGCCAAGGCGCGCGACCTCGGCGGAATCCTGCCGCAGAAGTTGCTCCTTGACGGGCTCCTTTCAGTTTGGCAGGTTGGCAATGATTGATAAGAAATCAATAATTTAAGGGGGACGAAAGTGATCAAGTCCGAACTGGTGCAGATCGTTGCAGCCCGCAACCCGCATCTTTATCATCGTGACGTCGAGAATATCGTCAACGCGGTTCTCGATGAGATAACCGACGCGCTCGCGGCCGGCAATCGCGTCGAGTTGCGCGGCTTCGGCGCCTTCTCGGTGAAGAACCGCCCGTCCCGCTCCGGCCGCAACCCGCGTACCGGCGATACCGTTTTCGTCGAGGAGAAGTGGGTTCCCTTCTTCAAGACCGGCAAGGAGCTGCGTGAGCGCCTCAACCCGGGACAGGCCGACGAAGAGGATTGATCCTCTCCCTGATGCAGCCCGCGGCAAGCCCGCACTTGAACTTGTGTCTCGGCCCACTATCCTGCTGACCAGATCAAAGCGCTGCGTCAAAGTCGACGGGCGTTGATATACGGAGGCCGAGCATGGCGAAGAAGATCACCAACCTTTTGATTTTTTTACCACTCGGAATCATTTTGATCATCTTCTGCGTCGCCAACAGGCAGGTGGTGACGCTCGCCTTCAACCCGTTTCGGCCGGACGACCAAGTCCTTTCCTTGTCAGCGCCGTTCTTCGTGTTTCTTTTCATCACGCTGATCATCGGCATGCTGGTCGGCTCGGCAGCCACCTGGCTCAATCAGGGCAAATACCGCAAGCGTGCGCGAACCGAAGCGAAAGCGGCCGTTCGCTGGCAGGCCGAGGCGGACCGCCACAAGACCCACGCCGAGGAGATTGCGGGCCATCTGGCGTCGAGGTGACGCGCACGCCAAGGGCGGATAGCGGGCCGAAATTCAGCTATGCAACCACTTGCAGCCATAGATCCGGCTTCATAGCTATATAAAATGCGACCCACTGCACATCTGCTAGGCACAGTCGTTTCGCGGCATACGAGCCCTGCCTTGCGAGGATGAGACCATGAATATCGACGAAATCCTGCGGTCAGTCGTGGCCGTTCGCTCCTCAATTCCTGATGATGCCTTTACGGCCGGCACACTCGGCACGCGCCGGGAGGGAAGTGGCGTCGTCATCAAGCCATCCGGACTGGTCCTCACCATCGGCTACCTGATCACCGAGGCCGAGGAAGTCTGGCTGACCACGCTAGACGGGCGCGTTGTCGCGGCCCATCCTCTCGCCTACGATCAGGAGACCGGGTTCGGCCTGCTTCAAGCACTGGGTGACCTCGGCCTGCCGGCATTGGAATTCGGCGACGACATCGGCGCTAACCTCGGTGATCCGGTCGTGCTGGCGGATGGAATCGGCCAGTTCGTGGAAGCCAGGATCGTGGCAAAGCAGGAATTCGCGGGTTATTGGGAATATCTGCTTGATGAGGCGATCTTCACCACGCCTGCGCATCCCTCCTGGGGAGGCGCGGCACTCATTAATGGCGACGGCAAGCTGCTTGGCATCGGGTCACTGCGGCTGCAGATGAGTCAGGGCGGCGACGCCGTCGATATCAACATGATCGTGCCGATCAATCTGCTTCCGCCAATTCTGGACGACCTGATGACCCAGGGCCGCGTCAACAAGCCACCGCGTCCATGGCTGGGCGCGTTCTCCGCAGAAAGCAACGGCGATGTGATCGTTATGAGCGTCGCCGACGGAAGTCCTGCGGACGAGGCCGGCCTGCGCCGAGGCGACATCATTTCCGAGATCCGCGACGGCGAGGTCGATGGACTTGCCGATTTCTATCGCAAGGTCTGGAGCAGTGGCCCAGCCGGCGCGGAAATCCCGATGCGGGTGGTGCGCAATGGACGCGAGGCGTGGCTGCGCATCAGGTCCGCTGATCGCAATGCTTTCCTGAAGAAGCCGCAGCTTCAATAGGCCTGCGCATCCCGGGCGGCTGGGTAGAAACTCATCTCTTCGTAGTCGCCTTCCGCCGATGAGCCGGATCCCGTGACGATGAACCCCTTGGATCGATAGAAGGCGTTCGCACGCTCGTTCTTGACCAGGCATTTCAGCCGATACTTCCTGAGCGGCCAGTTCGGCAGCGTAGCGAGCAAGGCGGCGCCCGCCCCCTGCCCTTGCCAGGACTTGCTGATATAAAGCATGTGAATGAAATCGTCCGGCGGCCACAGGGTCATGAAGCCTGCGGTCTCACCGTTCGGCGCTTCTGCAATCCATAGGTCTTCGCCCTGTGTGTGGACGCTGAAATCCTCGTGGCGGAAGCTGGCCGGATCGACCCATGTGAATGTTTCGCGGCGGACGGCCAGATATATGTCGGCCAGCCTTTCCAACTCCGATTGAAGTGGCGATCTGATGGTCCACTTCACGGATGGTGACGTCGTCTGAATGGAGAAATCTGTCAATTCCGACCCTTATTCTGCGGCTTTGGCACTGACGGCGGCGTTGAAGCTGGAGAAGAACTGCTGCGCCAGCTTAGCGGAGGTTGAGTCGATCAACCGCGCGCCGAGTTGGGCAATCTTGCCACCAACCTGGGCCTTTGCTTCATACTGCAGGACCGTCTCCTGGCCCTCATCCTTCAATACGACATCAGCGCCGCCCTTGGCAAAGCCGGCAATACCGCCCTTACCTTCACCCGAGATCGTGTAACTTTCCGGCGCCTGAATGTTGGAGAGCAGGACCTCGCCGTTGAACGTCGCCGAAACCGGACCGATCTTGACCTTCACCACTGCCATGAGCTCCGTCGGGGACTTCATCTCCAGGTTCTGACAGCCCGGAATGCACTGCTTCAATATCTCGGGATCATTGAGTGCCGCCCATACGACATCCCGGGGTGCGGCAATCCGTTCTTCGCCGGTCAAGTCCATCCGAAAATCCTCCCCTTTTCGATGTGGCTCAATTTATCACAGCCCGAAAGCGCTTTGCCAAGATGAAACGGAATGCTATTTGCACGGGCTCTATCGAATTGAAGCACGCGGAAGATTACGTTGAGACAAAAAGAACGCCGGCCAGGCCAGAAACCCGCCGCCGGCCCCTCCGGCGGACGCCGCGCCGACGATCGAGGCCCGCGCCCGGCAAAGCCCGCAGCGAAGCCGGCGCCGGCCCGTGAAAGGGTGCGCGAACCTGCCTCCGTGCCTACTGCAATCGACCGGCCGCTGATGGTGCGGACTGGCGAGCGTCCGGCTGAACGCGTGCCCGTCATCCTTGAATCCCTTGGCGCAGGCGACTTCCATCTGATCGACAGCGGCAACGGCGAGAAGCTGGAGCAATACGGCCCCTACCGGATCGTGCGCCCTGAGGGCCAGGCGCTCTGGCAACCGTCCTTGCCAAAGCAAACCTGGGAAAAGGTCGATGCCGTCTTCACCGGCGATACCGACGAGGAAGGCACCGGGCGCTGGCGCTTTCCCAAGGAAGCGCTCGGCGAGACCTGGCCGCTCAATCTGCTCGGCGTGGATTTCCTCGGCCGCTTCACCTCTTTCCGCCACGTCGGCGTCTTTCCTGAGCAGATCGCCCACTGGACCTGGATGAAGCAACAGGTCGAGGCCGCCAAGCGGCCATTGAAGGTTCTGAACCTCTTTGGCTACACCGGTGTTGCCTCCCTGGTTGCCGCCGCCGCGGGCGCCGAGGTTACGCATGTCGATGCTTCCAAGAAGGCGATCGGCTGGGCGCGCGAAAACCAGGCGATGAGCCGGCTGGAGAAGGCGCCGATCCGCTGGATCTGTGAAGACGCGATGAAGTTCATCCTGCGGGAAGAACGCCGCGGCAACACCTATGACATCATCCTCACTGATCCGCCGAGCTTCGGCCGCGGCCCGAACGGCGAGGTTTGGCATCTTTTCGCGCACCTGCCGCTGATGCTCGATATCTGCCGTGAAATCCTGTCTCCGAAGGCGGTTGGACTTGTGTTGACGGCCTATTCGATCCGGGCCAGCTTCTATTCGATCCATGAACTGATGCGCGAGACCATGCGCGGGGCCGGCGGTGTCGTCGAATCCGGCGAGCTCGTCCTTCGCGAGGCCGGGCTGGACGGCAAGGCGCCGGGCCGCGCACTCTCCACCTCACTCTTCTCCCGTTGGTACCCAAATGAGCCATGAACACAGGGGCCACGGCCCGCATAAGGTCGGGCACGTGAAAGAGGTTACCTCGCTCGCCAATCCGATCATCAAGGACATTAAGGCGCTCAGCGACAAGAAGACCCGCGAGCAGAGCGGCACCTTCATGGCCGAAGGCTTGAAGCTGGTCATCGACGCGATCGAACTCGGCTGGACGATCCGCACGCTTGTCTATGCCAAAGCGGCCAAGGGCAAGCCGCTGGTCGAGCAGATGGCGGCAAAGACGGTCGCCTCCGGTGGGCTGGTGCTCGAGGTCAGCGAGAAGGTGATTTCCTCGATCACCCGTCGCGACAATCCGCAGATGGTGGTCGGCATCTTCGAAAGCCGCTGGAAGCCATTGCGCGAGATCCACCCAAGGCCGGGTGAAACCTGGATCGCCCTCGATCGCGTGCGCGATCCCGGCAACCTCGGCACGATCATCCGCACAGCCGACGCTGCCGGCGCCTCTGGCGTCATCCTTGTCGGCGAGACGACCGATCCCTTCTCGCTCGAAACGGTGCGCGCCACCATGGGCTCGGTGTTTGCCGTTCCCGTTGCACGCGCCACGGCGGAAGAATTCATTTCCTGGAAGAAGCACGCTGGAGCTTCCGTCGTTGCTACGCATCTGGCAGGGTCAGTTGACTACCGTACCATCGACTACAAGAAGAAGCCGGTGGTGATCCTGATGGGCAACGAGCAGTCCGGGCTGCCCGAGCACCTTGCCAAGGAAGCCGATGCGCTTGCCCGCATTCCGCAGCAGGGCCGTGCCGACTCGCTCAATCTTGCCGTCGCCAGCGCCGTCATGCTGTTCGAGGCGCGCCGCCACCTCCTCTCACTCGACGAGGCCAAATGACCGAACAGACGCTAGAACGACCGACGCTGCTTGCCCGGCCGCTGCCAATCCTGATCTTCATCGTCATCGCCGTCGCACTCGACCAGATCGTCAAGATCGTTGTCGACCACACCCTACCACTGCAGGAGCCGGTGCATCTTTTCCCGATGCTGGCGCTTTACCGAACCTACAATCTCGGCGTCGCCTTCTCGATGCTCTCGGGCATGGACGGCTGGTTCATCGTCGGCATGCGCCTCATCATCGTCGCTTTCGTCATCTGGCTCTGGCACCGCACCAACAAGCAACGCACCTTTGCTCACCTCGGCTACGCGCTGATCATCGCCGGCGCGCTCGGAAACCTGATCGATCGCTTCCTCTACGGGCATGTGATCGACTACATCCTGTTTCACACCGAGGCATGGTCGTTCGCCGTCTTCAACTTGGCCGACAGTTTTATCACGATCGGCGCGGGATGCGTGATTCTGGACGAGCTGATACAACCTAAAAACGCAGACCGTTAAAATCTTAGCGGTTTGCTGAAGGCATTTGGAACCGCCGCCGTGCTATTCCGGCGGGCATGCAAGGTCTCGGTCAATTGCACGACAGACTTGCCGCCGCGTTCGGGCGGCATACCGCTCATCGCCACGGTGAGCGGGACTCGGATATTGTTGCCTATCAAGCCGAGTTCGTTTCACCGCAATTCCAACGCAGCCGCGTCGGCCGCAAGCTTCTATCCTGGTGGTTGGGCGGTCTCGGCCTTGTTGGCGGCTTTCTCCTTGTTGTCGTGGCGCAGGCGGGCGGCCCTCTGCTGCCATCGATGGGGCTCGGCGTTGCCGCGCTGTCCTTCGTTGTCCTGCTCGCGATGCTCGCAACCACCAGACAACGCCCGTTGCGGAAACACCTCACCGGCGTTTCATCCGCATGGAGCCAGAGGGCGGCTCTCTTTGCGGAGATCCACGATGCGCTTGGCGACATTACCGTCACACGGAACATGGATCGGCGCATCGTTGGCGCCAACGAGGCATTTCGTCGGCTGACCGGCAGGCTCAACCCAGAGGGACTGACGTGTGAGGAGATTGGCATCGCCTTTCGACCGGGCTCGGCACCGCATCGCTTCGAGGTGGAGATCTCGACGCCGGAAGGCCAACGCATCTTTTTCTGGCGTGACGTCGTTACCCGCGACCCCGCCGACGGACGGCTCCTGCTGCAGAGCATCGCTCGCGATATCACCGACGAACGGCTGACCGCACAAGCCCGCGAGGAGGCCCGGCAGAAGGCCGAGTACAACAGCGCAGCCAAATCACGCCTGCTTGCCACGGTCAGCCATGAAATCCGCACTCCGCTGTCCGGCATCCTCGGCATGACGCATCTGCTGACCGAGACACGGCTGACGCAGGAACAGCAGAACTATCTGACGGGCATCCGCCAATCCGGCTATGCGCTGACGCAGCTGGTCGAGGACCTCCTAGACTTCTCGACCATCGAGGTCGGTCGTTTCCAATTGCGCCCCCGCGCAGAATCGCTGCGCAAACTCCTTGAAAGCGTCGTCGAAATGCTGGCCCACCGCGCCCATGAAAAGGGCATCGAGATTGGGACAACGGTATCCTCCGACCTTCCAGACATGATGAGCTTCGATCCGGCGCGCCTGCGCCAGGTGCTGTTCAACGTGATCGGCAACGCCGTGAAATTCACGCAGGCGGGCGGCGTTTTCGTCCAGGCATCGCTGCAGGCGAACAACGTGCTGATCAGTGTCACCGACACCGGCCCCGGCATGACCGAGGAAGAACAAAACCGCATCTTCGGCGAATTCGAGCAGGGCGGAACGCTGGTCGAGAAGAGCGCCGGGACAGGGCTTGGTCTCTCCATCTCCGCCCGCATCATGCGCGAATTTGGCGGCACACTTACGGTGACAAGCGAAAAGGGAGCCGGTAGCGAGTTCAGCATCCGCTTTCCGATCGCCATTCCGGAGGAACGCCGCAGTCGCCACAAGGCCGTGCTTGCAGGCAGCGTCGTGCTGCTGCTGGCACCGGCCGGTTCGGCGCGCAAAGCGATATCGGAGACGATCGCAACGCTCGGCGGCGATTGCCACCTGGTCACCGACGGTGCGAGCGCCCATGACATGTTGCTCGCCATGGCTGCGGGCGACCGCAGGCCAACCGACATCATCGTCGACCACCGGATGTCGACGGAGTTCGCCGAGCACCTTGCCGACCGTGCTGAAATCGCGGCACTGGGACTGCGCAAAATCTTCCTGGTCAACCCCGAGGAGCGCAACGCCCATCCGCTCGACCTATTCGACGCGTGGCTGATACGGCCGCTGCGCGAGCAATCGCTGATCGACGTGCTGCGTGGACGGATGCGCGGCATGGAGAAGCGCGATGCGTTGAACGATAACCAGCCCGGTTTCAGCGTTGCCATTCCGGAAGCGGGAATCCAGAGCGGGCTGCGTATCCTGCTGGCGGAAGACGACCCGATCAACGCGATGCTCATTCGCGCCATGCTCGAAAAAGCCGGTCATACCGTCGAGCACGTCGAGCACTTCGAGATGCTGCTCGACGCCGCGCTGTCGGAGGGAAGCGTGCGGCCTGACATTGTCATCAGCGACCTTTCCATGCCAGGAGGCGACGGCATCGACATGCTTGGCCGGCTACGCGGGCACGAACGCCGGCTCGATCTTCCGCCTGTTCCGATCCTCGTGCTCACCGCCGACAAGCGCGACGAATCCCGTAGACAAGTCTTGCTGAATGGTGCAAACCGCGTCATGGTAAAGCCGGTTGACCCGATAAGGTTGCTGACGGAAGTCCAAGCTGTTGCTGCGCTTTCGGCCCGCCGCGTGGAAGCGCGGTAGCCATCAAATAACCGGCACGCTTCTTGCGTATGGCGGCTGTATGATGTCACTTTCCTGTCGCATATAAGTGTTTTATGGCGTGTCAAAAGCCGGCAACGGGAGAATCGCCATGTCAGCAGACGCCCTCAACTGTGACGCTGTCGCCGAGCCCCCCCGGCCATCGACCACGCTTGCGCTAAAGGAAGGCGACGTTCTCGGCCGCATCGGCAATCTCGAAACTCGCCTTGCCCGAACGGCCAGCGAGATCGATGCGGCCCAGGCCGTCCGCTTCCGCGTCTTCGTCGAAGAAATGGGGGCACAGCTTTCGCCGGAGGCCATGCGCCGCAAGCGCGATTTCGATTCCTACGACACGTTCTGCGATCATTTGCTCGTGCTCGACCGCTCGATCGAGGGTGACAGCGAGGACCAGATCGTCGGCACCTATCGCCTGCTGCGACAGGAAGTCGCCATGGCGAACGGCGGCTTTTACTCGGCTTCGGAATTCGCCATCGACGAGCTGCTTGCTCGCCATCCGGACAAACGGTTCATGGAACTCGGCCGCTCCTGTGTGCTGCCCGACTACCGCACCAAGCGCACGGTCGAGCTTCTGTGGCAGGGCAACTGGGCCTATGCGCTGAAGCATGGCATGGGCGCCATGTTCGGTTGCGCCTCCTTCCCGGGCATCCACCCGGAAAGCCATGCGCTGGCACTGTCCTTCCTGCATCACAACGTCGCCGCGAAGGATGAGTGGGCCGTCGCCGCTCTTCCGCACCTTGCGCGCGACATGGATCTGATGCCGGCCGAAGCCGTCAACCCGAAGCGGGCTCTGATGGCACTGCCGCCGTTGATCAAGGGTTACCTGCGCCTCGGCGCCATGGTCGGTTCGACCGCCGTGGTCGACAAGGCCTTCAATACGACGGATGTCCTGATCGTGTTGCCGATCGCCAGCATTTCCGATCGCTACCTGAACTACTACGGCGCCGACGCCGGTCGTTTCGCGAGCTGACTTTCAAGCAGATGGAAGACGGAGCGGGAGGATGCCTCCCGCTCCGTTTTTGTTTCACGATCCAGCCGTATAGGCGGCGATCGCCGCCATGTTGACGATGTCGGAATCCTTTGCGCCCATCGAAGTGATCTGAACGGCCTTGTCGAGGCCGACGAGGATCGGGCCGATGACAGTCGAACCGCCAAGCTCCTGCAGCATCTTCGTGGAGATCGAGGCTGAGTGAAAGGCCGGCATGACGAGCACGTTGGCCGGGCCGGACAGGCGGCAGAACGGATACTGCTCCATGACCTTGCGGTTCAGCGCCACGTCGGCCGCCATCTCGCCGTCATACTCGAAATCGAGGCGGCGCTTGTCGAGGATTTTCACCGCCTCGCGCACACGCTCGGAGCGTTCGCCCGACGGATGACCGAAGGTCGAATAGGCAAGCATGGCGACGCGCGGCTGATAGCCCATGCGGCGCGCAAAGCCTGCGGCCTCGACAGCGATATCGGCGAGCTCGTCGGCGTTCGGCATATCGTGAACCGCTGTATCGGCGACGAACACCGTCCGGCCGCGGCACAGCGCGATCGATACGCCGATGACCCGATGGCCGGGTTTCATGTCGATGCAGCGGCGCACATCTTCCAGGGCCGTCGAATAGTTGCGGGTGATACCAGTAACCATCCCATCGGCGTCACCAAGCGCCACCATGCAAGCGGCGAAGTGGTTGCGATCCTGATGGATCAGACGCTGTGCGTCACGATGCAGGTAGCCTTTGCGCTGCAGGCGCGCATAGAGGTAGTCGATATAAGTTTCGACGCGGGTGGAGATACGTGCGTTGACGATTTCCAGCCCCGGCCGATTGAGGTCGATGCCGGCGCGCTCGGCGGTCTGGTGGATCAGGTCTTCGCGGCCGAGCAGGATCGCCGTGCCGAGCTCCTGGTTTGCGTAGGACATTGCCGCACGCATGACCTGCTCTTCTTCGGCCTCGGCAAAAACCACCCGCTTTGGACGGCGGCGAACGCGTTCGTAGAGGCTCGCCAGCGTCGAGGCGATGGGATCGCGGCGGCCGGAAAGTTCGCGGGCATAGGCCGCCATATCTGTAATCGGCTTGCGCGCTACGCCGCTGTCAATCGCTGCCTGTGCCACGGCAACCGGGATCGCCGAGATCAGGCGCGGATCAAACGGCACCGGAATGATGTATTGCGCACCAAAGCGCGGGCGGTTGCCCTGATAAGCGGCAACAACATCGTCAGGAACGTCCTCGCGGGCGAGATTTGCCAGCGCCTCAACAGCAGCGATCTTCATGGCGTCGTTGATGGTGGTCGCACGGACGTCCAGCGCGCCACGGAAGATATAGGGAAAACCGAGGACGTTGTTGACCTGGTTCGGATAATCGGAGCGACCCGTTGCCATGATGGCGTCGTCGCGGATGCGGGTAACCTCTTCGGGCGTAATTTCCGGATCGGGATTGGCCATCGCAAAGATGATCGGGCGATCAGCCATGGAGCGGATCATGCTCTCGGAGAACGCGCCCTTCTGCGAGAGGCCAAAAACCACGTCCGCGCCCTTCATCGCCTCCTCGAGCGTGCGCGCCTTGGTCTTGACCGCATGCGCCGACTTCCACTGGTTCATGCCCTCGGTGCGGCCCTGGTAGATCACGCCCTTGGTGTCGCAAAGGACGATATTCTCGGGCGCGAAGCCCATGGCCTTGATGAGCTCAACGCAGGCGATGGCTGCTGCACCCGCGCCATTGCAGACGAGTTTCGTCGTTTTCAGGTCGCGACCGGTCAGTTCCAGCGCATTGATGAGACCAGCGGCAGCAATGATCGCCGTGCCGTGCTGGTCATCATGGAAAACCGGGATGTCCATCAGTTCGCGCAGACGCTGCTCGATGATGAAACAGTCGGGCGCCTTGATGTCTTCGAGATTGATGCCGCCGAACGAGGGACCGAGGAAGCGGACGCAGTTGATGAACTCATCGACGTTTTCGGTATCGACTTCGAGATCGATGGAGTCGACGTCGGCAAAGCGCTTGAATAGCACCGACTTGCCTTCCATAACAGGCTTGGAGGCCAGTGCACCGAGATTGCCGAGACCGAGAATTGCGGTACCATTCGAGATGACCGCGACCATGTTGCCGCGCGTCGTATAATCATAGGCGGTGGCGGGATCGGCGGCGATTGCCTTCACCGGAACGGCAACGCCAGGCGAATAGGCGAGCGACAGATCGCGCTGGGTCGCCATAGGCTTCGTGGCGTTGATCTCCAGTTTTCCGGGCCGCCCCATGGCGTGGAACTCAAGAGCCTCGTTGTCGGTCACTGATGTAACCGGCCGCTGCTTCTTCTCGGTGTCGGGCATTTTACCTCCAACGTCTTGTGGGTGACGCCTTGCTCTTCCTCAATCGCGGTTGTCATCTATAGCGGCGGGCGGCTAGGGTTGGCACCTCTTTTTTGGAAAAAATGCATCTCCGTGAACGAACGAATAGACACTGGAATAGAAGCCTTTTCGGCTGCCGAGCTGGCCACGGAAGAAAGCCGCGCCTCGGCAACGCCGATGATGGAGCAATTCATCGAGATCAAGGCCAACAACCCTGACTCGTTGCTGTTCTATCGCATGGGCGATTTCTACGAGCTGTTCTTCGAGGATGCTCTGGAAGCCTCCCGTGCACTGGGCATCACGCTGACCAAGCGCGGCCAGCACATGGGGCAGGACATTCCTATGTGCGGCGTGCCTGTTCATGCGGCCGACGACTACCTGCAAAAGCTGATCGCCCTCGGCTTCCGGGTTGCCGTCTGCGAGCAGGTCGAGGACCCGGCCGAAGCCAAGAAGCGCGGATCCAAGTCCGTCGTGAAACGCGACGTTATCCGCCTGGTGACGCCGGGCACGATCACCGAGGAAAAGCTGCTTTCGCCGTCGGAATCGAACTATCTGATGGCACTTACCCGGATTCGCGGCAGCGCCGAGCCGGTATTGGCGCTGGCTTGGATCGACATCTCGACCGGAATTTTCCGCCTGGCCGAGACCGAAAGCTCGCGGCTGCTTGCCGATATCCTGCGGATCGACCCGCGTGAACTGATCGTGCCCGATACGATCTTTCACGATGCCGAGCTGAAACCTGTTTTCGACGTACTCGGCCGCACCGCCGTTCCGCAACCATCCGTGCTCTTCGACAGCGCCACCGCCGAGGGGCGGATCGCGCGCTATTTCAATGTCTCGACGCTTGATGGCTTCGGCACCTTTTCGCGCGCCGAGCTTGCCGCCGCCGCTGCAGCCGTCGCCTATGTCGAGAAGACACAGATCGCCGAACGGCCGCCGCTCGGGCGGCCGGAGCGCGAAAGCGCCGCGTCAACGCTGTTCATCGATCCCGCCACCCGTGCCAATCTCGAACTTGCCCGAACGCTTTCAGGCGATCGCAACGGCTCGTTGCTGAAGGCGATCGACCGTACCGTGACGGGCGGCGGGGCGCGCTTGCTGGCCGAACGGCTGATGTCGCCGTTGACCGATCCCATCCGGATCAATGAGCGGCTGGATTCGATCGGTTTCCTGATGGAGGAGCCTTCGCTTTGCGGCGACCTGCGCCACCATCTCAAGCATGTTCCCGATATGCCGCGCGCGCTTTCGCGTCTTGCACTCGACCGTGGCGGGCCGCGTGACCTTGCCGCCATCCGTCAGGGCCTGAGTGCTGCGGGCGATGTCGCCCGGCTGCTGTCGGAAGCACTGCTGCCGGAAGAGCTGAAGCTCGCGCTTTCGCGCCTCGAGGCCCTCCCGGCCGGCCTCGCAACGCTGCTTTCCGAAGCACTGGGCGACGAGCTGCCGCTGCTGAAGCGCGACGGCGGCTTCTTGCGGGACGGCGCCAACACCGAACTGGACGAGGTCAGGGCGCTGCGCGATCAATCGCGCCGGGTGATTGCCGGCCTGCAGCTGCAATATGCCGAGGAAACCGGCATCAAATCGCTGAAGATCAAGCACAACAATATCCTCGGCTACTTCATCGAAGTCACTGCCGGCAATGCCGGGCCGATGACCGATACGCCGGAGGCCAAGGGTCGCTTCATCCACCGCCAGACGATGGCGAACGCGATGCGCTTCACCACCACCGAGCTTGCCGATCTGGAAAGCCGGATCGCCAACGCCGCCGACAAGGCGCTTGCAATCGAACTGGCGGCATTCGACCACATGACCTCGGCCGTCGTCGCCGAAGCGGAAGCAATCAAGGCAGGCGCTCGCGCGCTCGCCGTTATCGACGTTGCCGCCGGCCTTGCGCTGCTTGCAGACGAGCAGGCCTATTGCCGGCCGCTGGTCGACGGCTCGAAGATGTTTGCGATCGAAGGCGGACGCCACCCTGTCGTCGAACAGGCGCTGCGGCGGCAATCATCTGGCCCGTTCGTTGCCAACAACTGCAATCTCTCTCCCGTCTCCGGCGGCAAGGATGGCGCGATCTGGCTGCTGACCGGCCCGAACATGGGCGGTAAGTCGACCTTCCTGCGTCAGAATGCACTGATCGCGATCCTCGCGCAGATGGGGTCCTTCGTGCCGGCGACGTCAGCCCATATCGGCATCGTCGATCGGCTGTTCTCGCGCGTCGGCGCTTCCGACGATCTTGCGCGCGGCCGCTCGACCTTCATGGTCGAAATGGTCGAAACGGCGGCGATCCTCAATCAAGCGACCGACCGGTCCCTTGTTATTCTCGACGAGATCGGCCGTGGTACGGCTACCTTCGACGGCCTTTCCATCGCCTGGGCCGCCGTCGAACATCTGCACGAAGGGAACCGCTGCCGCGGCCTCTTCGCCACCCACTTCCACGAACTGACGGTGCTGTCGGAAAAGCTTGCACGGTTATCGAATGCGACGATGCGCGTGAAGGAATGGGACGGCGACGTGATTTTCCTGCACGAGGTCGGCCCGGGTGCTGCCGACCGCTCCTACGGCATCCAGGTTGCCCGGCTTGCCGGCCTGCCGGCCTCGGTGGTGGCGCGTGCCCGCGACGTGCTGACACGCCTCGAGGACGCCGACCGCAAGAACCCGGCGAGCCAGCTCATCGACGACCTGCCGCTGTTCCAGGTGGCGGTTCGGCGCGAGGATGCCAGCCGTGGCCCATCGAAGGTGGAAGAAGCGCTAAAGGCCATGAGCCTCGACGACATGACCCCGCGCGAGGCGATGGACGCGCTCTACGACCTCAAGAAGAAGCTGAAGCAGGGCTAGCCGATGTTCATGGATCGGCTGTTCAACGAGACCCAGAGGCTTGCGGCGATCTTCAGCGCGCTTGAAGCGCTGCGGCTTGCGGATGAGCACGGCACCCCGCGCGGCTGGGCTTCTCCCTTCGGCCTGCTGCAGATCATCCGCTGCTGCGCCCGGATTCTGGAACTTTCCTCGTGTGTTGCCAAAGCCGGCTACCGCGAGTGCGACCAAGAGACGCTGGAGGCGATCACCAGCGAAACGCGGCAGGTGCTCTATTCCGTACAGGCTCAGATCGCTGCCTGATCGCCGGATGCCGCCGCTTTCGCGCGCGGCAACACCTTTTCGCCAAAATTAAAGGTTCTGCAGTATGAAAGCCCGTGTCATCGGCGGGCAAAGAGGCTATAGCGCATGCAGACGAAACGAGAGGAGCAGCAGCACACGGCTGCGCCACGCGAACAGGAAGCCGCCCCGCGCATGGCGACGACGAACGACATCGATTTCTCCAATATCCTCGACACCGATCATCTCTCGAAGACGTGCGACGCGGTGGCCGAGGCCAACAAGACGCGGCCCGACGTCATGCGGTCCGATCTGCTGGCGATCCTCAAGAAGGCGAGCAGCGAAGGTAGACAGATAGCGCGCGAGTTGCTTTCTGCCGATGGCAGCGGCATCAATTGTGCCCGCCGTATTTCCTGGCTGCAGGACCAGATCGTCACGGTCCTCTACGAGTTCGTCTGCACCCACGTCTTTCCGAAGCAGAAGGACAAGTTCGCCGTCACCGCAGTTGGCGGCTATGGCCGCGACACGCTGGCGCCAGGCTCCGATATCGACCTTCTGTTCCTGTTCCAGCCGAAGCCGGCGGAGGAGACGCACAAAGCAGTCGAATTCATGCTCTACGTCCTCTGGGACATGGGCTTCAAGGTTGGCCATGCTACGCGTACCCTGGAAGAGTGCATTGCGCTGTCGAAGTCGGACATGACGATCCGCACGGCGATCCTCGAGATGCGCTACATCTGTGGCCTGCGATCGCTGGAAACGCAACTGGAGACGCGCTTCGACAAGGAAATCGTCACCGGCACCGGCCCCGAATTCATCGCCGCCAAGCTTGCCGAGCGTGACGAGCGCCACCGCAAGGCGGGCGACACGCGCTATCTCGTCGAGCCAAACGTCAAGGAAGGCAAGGGCGGCCTGCGCGACCTGCACACGCTCTTCTGGATTTCGAAATACTACTACCATGTTCGCGACACGGCGGAGCTGGTGCCACTCGGCGTTCTCTCCAAGCACGAGTATCGCGTTTTCGAGAAGGCCGACGACTTCCTCTGGGCGGTGCGCTGCCACATGCATTTCCTGACCGGAAAGGCCGAGGAACGGCTGTCCTTCGACATTCAACGCGAGATCGCCGAAGCGCTTGGATATCATTCGCGACCCGGCCTTTCGGCCGTCGAGCGCTTCATGAAGCACTACTTCCTCGTCGCCAAGGACGTCGGCGACCTGACGCGCATCCTCTGCGCGGCGCTCGAGGATCAGCAGGCGAAGTCGACGCCCGGCCTCACCGGTGTCATCAGCCGCTTTGCGCACCGCAGCCGCAAGATCGCCGGCAGCACGGAGTTCGTCGAGGACCGCGGTCGTATCGCGCTTGCAAGCCCGGATGTCTTCAAGCACGACCCGGTCAACATCATCCGCCTGTTCCATGTTGCCGACATCAACGGGCTGGAATTCCATCCCGATGCGCTGAAGCGGGTGACGCGCTCGCTCAACCTCATCGACAGCGATCTGCGCGAAAACGATGAGGCCAATCGCCTCTTCATGTCGATCCTGACTTCGAAGGGCGACCCCGCGCTCATTCTGCGGCGCATGAACGAGGCCGGTGTGCTCGGCCGCTTCATTCCCGAATTCGGCAAGATCGTCGCGATGATGCAGTTCAACATGTACCACCATTATACGGTGGACGAGCATCTGATCCGCACCGTCGACGTCCTGTCGGAAATCGACAAGGGCAAGGCCGACGACCTGCACCCGCTCGCAAACAAATTGATGCCCGGCATCGAGGACCGCGAGGCGCTCTACCTTGCCGTGCTGCTGCACGACGTTGCCAAGGGCCGCCAAGAAGACCATTCCATTGCCGGCGCCCGTGTCGCCCGCAAGCTGTGCGCCCGTTTCGGCCTGTCGCAGAAGCAGACAGAGTTGGTCGTCTGGCTGATCCAGGAGCATCTGGTCATGTCGATGGTCGCGCAGACGCGCGACCTTACGGACCGCAAGACGATTACCGACTTCGCCGATGTGGTGCAGTCGCTCGACCGGCTGAAGATGCTGCTGATCCTGACGATCTGCGACATCCGCGCCGTCGGTCCCGGTGTCTGGAACGGCTGGAAAGGCCAGTTGCTGCGCACGCTTTACTATGAAACGGAACTGCTGCTTGCCGGCGGCTTCTCGGAGGTTTCGCGCAAGGAGCGCGCCAATTTCGCAGCCGAAGCGCTCTACAACGCGCTCTCCGACTGGAGCCAGAAGGATCGCAAGATCTACAGCAAGCTGCACTACCAGCCCTATCTGCTCTCCGTTCCCCTGGAAGATCAGGTCCGGCACGCCGGCTTCATCCGGCAGGCGGACAAGGCCGGCCAAGCGCTGGCGACAATGGTGCGGACCGACAGTTTCCACGCGATCACCGAGATCACGGTGCTCTCGCCCGACCATCCACGCCTCCTGGCCGTCATCGCCGGTGCCTGTGCCGCTGCCGGTGCCAACATCGTCGACGCGCAAATCTTCACGACGTCGGATGGGCGTGCGCTCGATACGATCCACGTCAGCCGCGAATTCAAGGACGATGCCGACGAGTTGCGCCGCGCCGGCACCATCGGGCGGATGATCGAGGACGTGCTTTCCGGCCGCAAGCGGCTGCCCGAGGTCATCGCGACCCGCACCAAGAACCGCAAGAAGAGCAAGGCCTTCGTCATCCCGCCGTCGGTCAACATCTCCAACAGCCTGTCGAACAAGTTCACGGTCATCGAAGTCGAATGCCTTGACCGGCCTGGCCTGCTGTCGGAAATCACAGCGGTTCTCTCGGATCTTTCGCTCGACATTCAGTCGGCCCGCATCACCACCTTCGGCGAGAAGGTCATCGACACCTTCTACGTGACCGATCTCGTCGGCCAGAAAATCTCGGGCGACAGTAAGCGCTCGAATATCACCGCGCGCCTCAAGGCCGTGATGGCCGAGGAACAGGACGAGCTGCGCGAGCGCATGCCCTCCGGCATCATCGCGCCGCCTGCTACGGCCAGCGCCGCGACGCAAACAGAAAAGAAGGCGGATTCGCCCGCATGAGCCCAAACGCATGAGCCTCGTTAGAAAATTCGCCACCGTCGGCGGCGCCACGCTCGGCAGCCGCATCTTCGGCTTCGCACGTGAAACGCTGATGGCGGCCGCACTCGGCACCGGTCCGATGGCCGACGTCTTTTATGCCGCCTTCCGTTTTCCGAACCTCTTCCGGCGGCTCTTTGCGGAAGGCGCTTTCAATGCCGCCTTCGTGCCGCTCTTTGCCAAGGAGATCGAGGCAAACGGCACCGATGGTGCCAAGCGCTTTTCGGAAGAAGTGTTCGGCGTGCTGTTTTCGGTGCTGCTGCTCATCACCATCGTGATGGAGCTCTCCATGCCCTTGCTCGTGCGCTTCGTCATCGCGCCGGGCTTTACCAACGATCCGGACAAGTTCGACATTACCGTGCGCATGGCGGCGGTCATGTTCCCCTACCTCATGTGCATGTCGCTGACGGCGATGATGAGCGGCATGCTGAATTCGCTTCATCATTTCTTCGCCGCCGCGATTGCGCCCGTTTTCCTCAACGTCGTGATGATCGGCGCGCTGTTCTATGCGCTCTATATCGGCGCGGAGCCCCTGCAGACCGCGTGGTATCTCTCCTGGGGCGTGCTCGTCGCCGGCATCCTGCAGCTCGCCGTCGTCTACTTCGGCGTGCTCCACGCCGGCATGAGCATCGGGTTGCGTTTCCCGCGCTTCACGCCCAACGTCAAACGACTGCTGATCCTCGCGATCCCCGCGGCGGTGACTGGCGGCATTACCCAGATCAACCAGATGATCGGCCAGGCGATTGCGTCCTCGCGCGAAGGCGCCATTGCAGCCCTCCAGTATGCCGACCGTATCTATCAGCTGCCGCTCGGCGTCGTCGGCGTCGCCGTCGGCGTGGTGCTGCTGCCGGAACTCGCCCGCGCCCTGAAGGGCGGCAATCTGCGCGAGGCCGCAAACCTGCAGAACCGGTCGATGGAATTCGTGCTGTTCCTGACCATCCCCGCTGCCTTCGCGCTCTGGATTCTCTCCGACGAAATCATCCGTGTGCTCTATGAGCGCGGTGCCTTCCATCAGGAAAACACCTCCATCGTCGGCTCCATCCTCGCCATCTACGGCATTGGCCTGCCAGCTTTCGTGCTGATCAAGGCGCTGCAGCCGGGATTCTACGCGCGCGAGGACACCAGGACGCCGATGCGCTTTTCCGCCATCGCCGTTGGCGTCAATTGCGCTACAGCGCTGACGCTCTTCCCGTTCCTCGGCGCTCCCGGCATTGCAGTCGCGGAAGCGACGGCAGGCTGGATAAGCACCGTACTGCTCTTCACCACCCTGCTGCGTCGTCGCCATCTCACCTGGGAATGGGCCTTGGCGCGGCGCACGGCGCTGCTCGTCGTGTCGGCGGCCGTCATGGGCGGCGTGATCATGTACCTGCAGCACCGCTGGGAGCCGTGGCTTGCCTCAAGCGCGCACCTGACGACGAAGGTCGGCACGCTCGGCCTTCTGATCGTGATCGCCATGGCTGTCTACTTCGCGACCGCATTCCTGATCGGTGGCGCAAATCTCGGCATGATCCGGCGCAATCTCAATCGCAAGTCGGCTGCAAAGGTAGACGGTTGAGCCTCAGCAATAGGTCCATCGTCGTTTGGCGCCTACGTCCACATGAACGATGCCGTTGCAGTAACGGCCGATCCCGCCGATTCCTGGTGCCGATTCAGCGATCGCAATGATGGTGCGCTCCGAAACGCCGGGGATCCGGATATCGGCGGCTGCGCAGTAGCGATGCTGGGAATGAGATCGCCCGTGCGCCCGGAACCCCGAGGTTACCATTGGACGGCGACCGGTCTTGGCGGCGATATAAGCAAGAACGCCGCGTAGCCGCGGTGGGAAGCAGTTCGCCTGGACGCTGACGGTCTGCAGCGAGTAGGCAAGCGTTTCCTTATGCTTGAGCGGCGGTATTGCAACTCTTCTGACGTTCTGGGCGTCGGCACTGTCGAAACACGACAGACTGAACAGGCCGGCGAGTGCGATGGAAAATGCCGAATGCATGGTTCCCTCCCCTCGAAATGCGCCGGCATCGCCGGCGCAGTTTTTGGCGAATGGAACGCTCACCCCAAAAATGGCCTTTTTGTGAAATTCTTTACCTACCGTTACGGAACCGTAACACAATTTACCGCCAATTGATGAATTAGCTCTACCTCAGAGGTGGTATAAATTTGCAAGCTGCGTAAATTTTCTTGACATATTCACAGCAAGCAATTCATCGCCAATCTCCCGTTCATAGCGTTTCTCGTGCAAATACCACCGCCAATCCCGCCGGGTGCAATGTGTGTCAAAACGCTTGCTAGACCTCACGGTCGCTAAGACGCCCCCGTCGGCGCGAGGAGCATGATCCTTGACCGAGCCCCCGCAACCGGCAACAACACGACACGACAAATCGGAGCCTGCAATGTCCCAATCGCTTTTCTCGTAACGCTCGTCGTCGACGACTACGATCGCGCCAAGGACTTCTACTGCGGCGCGCTCGGCTTCGATTGCCTCCAGGATGACGTCCAGCCGGATGGCAAGCGCTGGGTCGTCGTCAGACCGAAGGGCAGCGACGGCGCAGCCTTTCTGCTCGCGCAGGCGGTCAACGATCGGCAGATGGCGGCAATGGGCAACCAGACGGGCGGGCGTGTCGGCTTCTTTCTCAAGACCGACGATTTTGCAGGCGACCATGAGTCGATGCTGGCCAAGGGCGTGCAGTTTCTCGAGGCGCCGCGGCACGAAAGCTACGGGACCGTCGCCGTGTTTGCGGATCCTTACGGCAACACCTTCGATCTGATCGAACACGCCGCAGGCTGAACCCCTTGATTGCGGGAGCGCGCGCGTGCATAAGCGCGCCCGTTAGCAACATGGGTTACAGACCCTGGGGCCCTCCACCAGCCTAATCGAGGACATAATGAACGAATTCAAGAAAGTCGTTTTTTCCGGCGTCCAACCGACCGGCAATCTCCATCTCGGCAACTATCTCGGCGCGATCCGCAAGTTCGTGGCACTGCAGGAAGGCAACGACTGCATCTACTGTGTCGTGGATATGCACGCGCTGACGGCGCAGCTCGTCCATGAGGATATGCCGAACCAGATCCGCTCGATTGCCGCCGCCTTCATCGCCTCCGGCATCGATCCGGAAAAGCACATCGTCTTCAACCAGTCGGCCGTGCCGCAGCATGCAGAACTCGCATGGATCTTCAATTGCGTAGCGCGCATCGGTTGGATGAACCGCATGACGCAGTTCAAGGACAAGGCCGGCAAGGACCGCGAGCAGGCCTCGCTCGGTCTCTACGCCTATCCGAGCCTGATGGCTGCCGACATCCTCGTCTATCGCGGGACGCATGTCCCCGTCGGCGACGACCAGAAGCAGCACCTTGAACTCGCCCGCGACATCGCCATGAAGTTCAACCTCGACTACGCGGAGCATATCCGCAAGACGGACTATGGCATCGACATCACCGTCGGCAACGAGCCGGTGCATGCCTATTTCCCGATGGTCGAGCCGCTGATCGATGGCCCGGCGCCGCGTGTCATGTCGCTTCGCGACGGTACCAAGAAGATGTCGAAGTCGGATCCATCAGATCTTTCGCGCATCAACCTGATGGACGACGAGGAGGCGATCTCGAAGAAGATCCGCAAGGCCAAGACCGATCCGGACGGCTTGCCCAGTGAAGTCGACGGTCTCAAGGGTCGCCCGGAAGCGGACAACCTTGTCGGCATCTACGCGGCGCTCGCTGACAGGTCGAAAGCTGACGTGCTTGCCGAATTCGGCGGGCAGCAGTTCTCGGTCTTCAAGCCGGCGCTCGTCGATCTCGCCGTCAATGTGCTCTCGCCGATCACCGCCGAGATGCGCCGCCTGATGTCGGACACCAGTCACATCGACGCGACCCTGCGCAACGGCAGTGAACGGGCTCGGGCCCGCGCCGAGGTGACGATGAAGCAAGTGCGCGACATCGTCGGCTTCCTGTACTGAGATAGGCCTCAAGAGCTTACCCGGGGCGACCTTTGCCGCCCCGGGCTTGTCGAAGCCAGACCTGCGGCGTAGTCTGTTGAAACGACCGTCAGGAGGCTTCGATGCGAGATCGCAACCTCATCCAGATCGGCACGATGGAGATCCGGTTTCTGATCGACGAGGATCAGAGTGCCGGCGGCCTCGTGATGTTCGAATTCACGGTCCCGCCCCAGGCACGCGTCCCCGCCCCCCATTACCACCGCGACGTCGACGAAGTGATCTACGGATTGTCCGGCACGATGTCGACGACGCTGGACGGGCGCAAACACGAGATCGCAGCGGGGGAAACCCTGTTCATTCCGCGCGGTTACGTCCACACCCACGAGAACCTGCATGGCGAAACCGCCAAGGCGTTGATCACCATGACGCCCGGCCTGATCGGCAGGCGCTATTTCGAGGAGATGGCATCGGCCATCAATGTTCAGGGCAAGCCTGACATCGAACACGTGAAGGCGATCATGCGTCTCTACGGACTGGTTCCGGCCTGACTACACAGCACGCAGGCGATCCTTCGAAGGCGACCAAACGAGGGCTTGCAAATCTTCAGGTTCAGGTGTCAGAGTCCGCCCCATGGTATCAAAACGACTCTCCCGGCTCGAAGGTCATCGCCGCAAATTCATGGCGGTCATTGACGATACGCCTGAATGCTCCCGCGCCGTCCACTACGCCGGTCGGCGCGCCAAGAACTCGAATGGCGGCCTTGTGCTGATGTACGTGATTCCGGAGGGCGACTTCCAGCAGTGGCTGGGTGTGGAGGAAATCATGCGCGCCGAGGCGCGCGAGGAAGCGGAAGCAGTGGTCGCCAAGGCGGCGCATGTGGTTCGCGAAACGATCGGCATCGACCCTGAGATCGTCATCCGCGAGGGAAGCGCCACGGAACAGATCAACGCCGTCATCGAAGAAGACCGTGATATCGCCATCCTGGTGCTGGCCGCAAGCTCGGCAAAGGAGGGACCGGGGCCGCTGGTGTCGTCGATCGCCGGGCGTGGCGCGACATTTCCGATCCCCGTCACGGTCCTGCCGGATACATTGACCGACGAGGAGCTGGATGCCCTCGCATAAAGCCATTTCTTGAGTGCCAGTCTCTTGAATAGAGTTGCCAATCGGCTTATTTTCTTTTTTGAAGAATTCTAAAGACGGCCTGGGGCACTGCCCGCCGCACGGAGAGCGACATGTTTATTCAGACCGAAGCCACACCGAATCCCGCCACGCAGAAGTTCCTGCCGGGTCGGGTCGTGATGGAAAACGGCACGGCCGAGTTTCGGAGCCCCGACGAGGCCCAGGCATCACCGCTCGCGGCTCGTCTGTTCGAAATCCCGGGCGTGACCGGCGTCTACTTCGGTTATGACTTCATCTCCGTCTCCAAGGACAATGCCGAGTGGCAGCACCTGAAGCCGGCGATCCTTGGCTCGATCATGGAACACTTCATGTCGGGCAAGCCTGTCATGGGCGATGCATCGATTCTTTCCGAAGATCTCGATGCCGGCGGCGAATTCTTCGACGAAGCCGACGAGTCGATCGTGCTGACGATCAAGGAGCTGCTGGACACACGCGTGCGGCCGGCCGTTGCACAGGATGGTGGCGACATCACCTTCCGCGGCTTCAAGGACGGCAAGGTTTATCTCAACATGAAGGGCTCTTGCTCCGGCTGCCCGTCCTCGACGGCGACGCTGAAGCATGGCGTGCAGAACCTGCTTCGCCATTTCGTTCCGGAAGTCGAGGAAGTCGTCGCCGCCTGACGGCGACGCCCCTGTTCCGGCATTCGTCCTGGCGCAGCAATTGCAAGCGCGGCAGGGTGATTGTATGGACGCTGAGGAACGCTTTATTCGGAAATTGATGCCATGATCATACTGGCGCTCGACACCGCAGGTGTGGATTGCGCTGCCGCTCTCTATGACAGCGGCAGGAATACGATGCTGGGGGAGGCATCGGACATGATCGGCAAGGGGCATGCTGAGCATCTGATGGGGATCGTCGACCGCGCGATGGATCAGGCGGGCCTGGCGCTTTCGGCCGTCGATCGTATTGCCGTCACCATCGGTCCTGGCTCCTTCACGGGCATTCGCGTCGGCGTCGCCGCTGCCCGCGGCTTTGCGCTGTCGCTCGGCGTTCCGGCCGTCGGCATCACCACGCTTGCGGTGATGGCTGAAGCGCAGCGGCAAAAGACGCCCGGGCGCCCGGTGCTGACAGCCATGGATGCCAAGCGAAACGAGATCTACTTGCAGGCCTTCAATGCCGATGGCGAACCGCTCGACGAAGCGCGCGCCGTGACTGTCGAGGAAGCGCAGACGGTTGCTGCGGCATTCGATGGTGAAATAACCGGTTCGGCCACGCCACTCCTGAAGCCGGACGCGACCGGCGACCATGCCAACCATTTCCCGATTTCTTTGGTGGCGCGCCTCGGTGCCGCCGCCGATCCGTCTGCTGGAAAGCCTAAACCTCTTTATCTGCGCGGACCCGATGCCAAGCCGCAGGCCGGATTCGCAATTGCGCGAGTATGACGATGTTGGAATCCTATTTGACCTTGAAGCCGGAATTTGAAATCGTCGCGATGGATGCCGATGATTGCCGCGCGGTCGCCGCGCTGCACGGCGAGCGTTTCGCCCGCCCGTGGGGCGATGGCGAATTCTACAGCCTGCTCAGCCAGGATACCGTCTTCGGCTTCGTGGCCCGCCAAACCAATGCATTCCTCAAGAAGCCGTTGCCGGGCTTCGTGCTGGCGCGCCAAGTCGCCGGCGAAGCGGAAATCCTGACGATCGCCGTGCAGACAAAGGTCGCGCGCGCCGGCCTCGGCTGGCGGCTGATGCAAGCTGCCATGCGCGAAGCGAAACTGCGCGGTGGCGAGAGCATCTTTCTCGAGGTCGACGACGGCAATGCGGCCGCACTCGGGCTCTACGGCAAGCTCGGCTTCGAGAAGGTCGGCGAACGCCGGGGATACTACAAGGATGCCAAGGGCGCGGTTTCCACAGCGCTTGTCATGAAGCGCGTTCTTCGCTAGTTCCGTTGCTTGAACGTTGACTATCGGAAGGCAGCCCATGACTGACGTCGCCAAGACCCTCGAGGAGCTTTGCGCTGAACGCGGCATGCGCATGACCGAGCAGCGCCGTGTAATCGCACGCATACTCGAAGAATCCGCCGACCACCCCGACGTGGAAGAACTCTATCGCCGCTCGGTGAAGGTCGATGCGAAGATTTCGATCTCGACAGTCTACCGCACCGTGAAGCTGTTCGAAGACGCCGGCATTATCGAGCGTCATGACTTCCGAGACGGCCGCTCGCGTTATGAGACGGTGCCGGAAGAGCACCACGACCATCTCATCGACCTCAAGTCGGGTGTGGTGATCGAGTTTCACTCGCCCGAGATCGAGGCATTGCAGGAGCGCATCGCCCGCGAGCACGGCTTCAAGCTGGTCGACCACCGGCTGGAACTTTACGGCATCCCGCTCAAGCCGGACGAGCGCTGAGACATGATCGCAGCCATGGAGTCTTCGTCTTGATCGCCTGGCTGCGCGTCGCCTTTGCGGGTATCGTCATTTTCGTCGCCAGTCTCCTGCTCATGCCCTGGCAGCTTTTGGCGCTCCGCTTCGACTGGAAGCTGCGGCGCTGGCTGCCCCGCGTCTGGCATCGCATCGTCTGTTTCTGTCTCGGCATCCGGATTCGCGTCCATGGGAAGATGGAAACGCACAGGCCGTTGATGCTGTGCGCCAATCATTCGTCGTGGATGGACATCATGGTGCTCTCCGCGGTTGCCGACGTTGCCTTCATCGCCAAGATCGAGGTGCGCGACTGGCCGATTTTCGGCACGCTGGCGAAACTGCAGAAGAGCGTCTTCGTCGTGCGCGAGGAAAAGCGCAAGACCGGTCATCAGGCGAACGAGATAGCGACCCGAATGGCGGATGGCGAGATCGTCGTCCTGTTTCCGGAGGGCACGACGTCGGATGGAAACCGGCTTCTGGAGGTCAAATCGTCGCTGTTTGGCGCCGCCGCCATGGCGGTTCCCGCTTCGCCGACCGGAGCCGTCGTCGTCCAACCGGTCGCGGTGGCCTATACCGGCGTCCACGGTCTGCCGATGGGGCGCTATCATCGCCCGCTTGCCTCGTGGCCGGGCGATGTGGAGATGTTCCCGCATCTGAAAGACATGCTGCGATGCGGCGCCTTTGAGGTGGAGGTCTGTTTCGGCGAAGCCGTCGAATATCGTGCGAACAGCAACCGCAAGGAAGTCAGCACGACCATCGCTCGTCGCATCCGCACGATGCTTGGCGCAGCATTGCGCGGTCGCAAAGCGGCCTGAGGCAAGATTTCCTTTTCTCGCGCATGAAAAACCACTAAATAGCCGCCCATGACCCAGGACAGTGCCCTTCTTCATGCCCCGGAGACCGATCTCCGTGATGGCAGCAACAGCCGCAAGGTGTTCATCAAGACCTATGGCTGCCAGATGAACGTCTATGACTCGACACGCATGAGCGATGCCCTCGCGCGTGACGGATACGAGTCGACGGAAGTCTTGGAAGAGGCAGACCTTGTTCTGCTGAATACCTGTCATATCCGCGAAAAGGCTGCCGAAAAGGTCTACTCGGCGCTCGGCCGCCTGCGCGACATGAAGAAGGAGCGCAACAAGGAAGGCCGGGAGTTCATGATCGGCGTCGCCGGTTGCGTGGCACAGGCGGAAGGCGAGGAAATCCTGCGCCGGGCGCCCGCCGTCGACGTCGTCATCGGTCCGCAGACCTATCACCGCCTGCCGGAAGCGCTGCGCAAGGCGAAGGAAGGGCAGCGGATCGTCGACACGGAATATGCCCTCGAAGACAAGTTCGAGCATCTGCCGATCGCCGAGAGCAAGAAAATCCGCTCTCGCGGCGTAACCTCCTTCCTGACGGTTCAGGAAGGATGCGACAAGTTCTGCACCTTCTGTGTCGTGCCCTATACGCGCGGTTCGGAAGTATCTCGGCCTGTCAGCCAGATCGTCGAGGAAGCACAGAGGCTCGTGGAAGGCGGCGTGCGCGAAATCACGCTGCTCGGCCAGAACGTCAACGCCTGGCATGGTGTCGGCCCGAATGGTCAGGAATGGACGCTCGGAGACCTGCTCTACCGGCTGGCCGAGATCCCCGGACTTGCACGTCTGCGCTACACCACCAGCCATCCTCGCGACATGGACGATCGCCTGATCGAGGCGCATCGGGACCTGCGCGCGCTGATGCCCTACCTGCATCTGCCGGTGCAGGCCGGCTCCGACCGCATCCTGAAGGCGATGAACCGGCGCCATACGGCCGCCGAATACCTGACCCTCGTCGAGCGCATCCGCGCCGCTCGCCCAGACATTGCCCTTTCCGGAGACTTCATCGTCGGTTTTCCGGGGGAGACAGAGCAGGATTTTGAAGATACACTCCGTCTCGTGGAGGAGGTGCGCTATGCGCAGGCCTTCTCCTTCAAGTACTCGACACGGCCGGGCACGCCCGGTGCGGAACTGAAGGACCAGGTGCCGGAAGAGATCAAGGCAGAACGGCTAGAACGCCTGCAGGCGCTTCTTCTGAAGCAACAGCAGGAATTTGCCGAATCCTGTGTCGGGAAAACGATCGAACTGTTGCTCGAAAAGCCCGGTCGCATGCCAGGACAGCTTATCGGCCGTTCTCCGTGGCTTCAGTCCGTGAATGTTGATGCAAAAGCATTGCAAATCGGTGACATTATTAACGTGCGAATCACCGGAACCGGAACCAACAGCCTGTTTGCCGAGATAGCAGAGGCTGAGGTCTAAACCCTAGGAGCTCGACCGCTTGAACGGACAAGAATTGGTTTCTTCACCGCGCCACCCACGCATTGCGAGCGACGCCAATCACTTTATTCTGACGTTCGAGAACAATCGGTTCGCCAGTGAGTTGTTCGGTCAGTTTGACCAGAACCTCAAGCTGCTTGAAGAGCGTCTCCACATCGACGCTCGAGCGCGCGGCAATTCCGTCGTTATCTCGGGAGACATTGTCGCCACCAACCAGGCGCGGCGTACACTCGATTACCTCTATGAGAAACTCCAGAAAGGCGGCAGCGTGGAGCGATCCGACGTTGAAGGCGCGATCCGCATGGCGGTCGCCGCAGACGATCAACTGAGCCTGCCGACGATGGAGCGCAAAGCCAAGCTCACCATGGCGCAGATTTCGACCCGCAAGAAGACTATCGTCGCGCGAACGCCGACCCAGGACGCCTACGTGCGCGCTCTGGAACGGGCCGAACTGGTTTTCGGCGTCGGTCCGGCGGGTACCGGCAAGACCTATCTCGCCGTCGCTCATGCGGCCCAGCTCCTCGAACGGGGTCTTGTCGAGAAGATCATTCTTTCCCGCCCGGCGGTGGAAGCCGGCGAGCGGCTCGGCTTCCTGCCCGGCGACATGAAGGAAAAGGTCGATCCCTATCTCCGCCCGCTCTATGACGCGCTCTACGACATGATGCCCGCCGACAAGGTCGATCGGGCAATCACGGCCGGTGTTATCGAAATCGCTCCGCTCGCCTTCATGCGCGGCCGGACGCTCGCAAACGCCGCCGTCATTCTCGACGAAGCGCAGAACACGACCTCGATGCAGATGAAGATGTTCCTGACGCGTCTTGGCGAGAATTCCCGCATGATCGTCACCGGCGACCCGAGCCAAATCGACCTGCCGCGTGGTGTCAAATCCGGACTGGTGGAGGCCCTTCAACTGCTGAATGGCGTCGAAGGCATTTCGATCGTCCGCTTCCGGGATACGGATGTCGTACGTCATCCGCTTGTCGGCCGCATCGTCAAGGCCTACGACTCGACCTATATCGCGGAAGCAGAGGAAGCCAGCCGGCAGGATTGATGGCCGAACTCGACATTCAGATCAGCATCGAAGAGGGCGACTGGCCCTCCGAGGATGCGTTGCATGCATTGGCGGATCGGGTGCTGGAAACAGCCGCCACCTATCTGCGTGAAACGGTCAAGCAGCCCTTTCCGAAGATGGTGCCCGAGGTTTCGCTTGTTTTCACGGATGATGCCTCGATCCAGGACATCAATGCCGAGTGGCGCGGCAAGGACAAGCCGACCAATGTGCTTTCCTTTCCGGCCTTCCCGGTCAAGCCGGGCAACGTGCCGGGACCGATGTTGGGCGACATCATTATCGCAAGAGAGACCGTTGAGCGGGAGGCAGTCGAGCTCGAAAAGAGCTTTGACGACCACCTGACCCACTTGATGGTGCATGGTTTCTTGCATCTCTTCGGCTACGATCATAATAATGACGCTGAAGCCGAGATAATGGAGGGGCTCGAGACTCGCATTTTGGCGGTACTCGGCCTATCTGACCCATACGAGGGTCAAGACCTTAAAATGGAACCATGAGCGACTTTACGACGAGACCGGCCGCGGAGGCCAAGGACGCCGACCAATCCTCCTCTTCTGACGAGGGTGGCAGTAGTAGTAGGCAGTCTGGACGACCCCAATCCTTCTGGACGCGCGCCGCGCGTATCTTGAGACCACAGCAGGGCTCGCGCCTTCGCGAGGACATCGCCGATGCGCTGCTGACCGACGCTGCCGACGGTGACGTCTTTTCGCCCGATGAACGGGCAATGCTGCACAACATCCTTCGCTTCCGGGAAGTGCGCGTTGCTGACGTGATGGTGCCGCGGGCCGATATCGAAGCCGTCGATCAGAACATCACGATCGGCGAACTGATGATCCTGTTCGAGGAATCTGGCCGTTCGCGCATGCCTGTTTATGCGGATACGCTCGATGATCCGCGCGGCATGGTGCATATCCGCGATCTCCTGTCCTACGTCGCCAAGCAGGCGCGCAACAAGCGCCGCGGCAGCACCAAGACAGTCAAGTCGACAGAGGCTCTGGTCGAGGTTTCACCCGAACACTTGCAGAAGCCTACACGTGCTGCGAAGCCGAATTTCGACCTCAGCCGCGTCGACCTACAGAAGACGCTGTCGGAGGCCGGGATCATCCGCAAGATCCTGTTCGTTCCGCCGTCGATGCTTGCGTCGGACCTCCTTCGCCGCATGCAGGTCAACCGCACGCAGATGGCGCTGGTCATCGACGAATACGGCGGCACCGATGGATTGGCCTCGCACGAGGACATCGTTGAGATGGTCGTCGGTGACATCGATGACGAGCACGACGACGATGAAGTCATGTTCAAGCGTGTCTCCGAAGACGTCTTCGTCGCGGATGCCCGTGTCGAACTGGAGGAGATCGCCGAGGCGATCGGGCCGGACTTCGACATCACCGAACAGGTCGACGAAGTCGACACGCTGGGCGGCCTGATCTTCTCCGAGCTCGGGCGTATTCCGGTGCGTGGCGAGGTCGTGCAGGCTCTGCCCGGTTTCGAGTTCCATATCCTCGACGCCGATCCGCGCCGGATCAAGCGCGTGAGGATCACCCGCAAGCGTCAGGCCATCCGTCGCCGCGTCAAGATCGACGGCGACAGCACGCCCGGTTCGGATCACGGCGAGGAGAGGCAAACCGACGCCTCCACGTCGACCTGATGGCGCAACGCACGACAAACGGCGGCTTTTTTGAAAGACTGCGAGCGGGTTGATTCGCAGCTTGATGGGAGTACGCATGGAGCGGCTTGCGGACAGGGTTATCCTTGCCTGGGGGTTCAAGAGGGTTGCGTTGGCGGTCCTTGCTGGCGCCGTCGGCGTTCTGGCCCTGCCTCCATTTGGCTTCTTTGCCGCAATGTTCGTGTCGTTCACGCTGCTCGTCTGGCTGATCGACGGCTCAGCTGCCGCTCCGGAAAGCGGGCTCATTAGGCGACTGTGGCCATCTTTTACCGTCGGTTGGCTCTTCGGCTTCGGCTATTTCGTCGCGGGTCTCTGGTGGCTTGGCCACGCCTTGATGATCGACGCGGAGGCCTTCGCTTGGGCGCTGCCGCTGGCGGTCCTCGGCCTGCCTGCCGTGCTCGCCATCTTCTACGGCATTGCTGCGGCGCTGGCGCGAACCATGTGGTCCGATGGCATGGGGCGGATTGCGGCGCTTGCGGCGAGCTTCGGGTTGCTGGAGTGGCTGCGGAGCGTGCTTTTCACCGGCTTCCCCTGGAACGCTATCGGCTACGGCATGACGCCCGTGCCGCTCATGATGCAATCGGCGCACGTCATCGGCATCATGGGCATCACGTCGCTCTCAGTCTTCATCTTCGCCGCGCCCGCACTCCTCGGCACCCGGCAGGGCGCAAAGCTCGGGCTCTCGCTGGCAGCCCTGCTCTTCGCCGCACATATCGGCTATGGCGCCTATATCCTCCATGGCCCGCAACCCGCGCCTGCATCCGACTCCCCGAGCCCGGTCATTCGCCTGGTTCAGCCGATGATCGAGCAGACGGCGAAGATGGACAGCGACGCCGACCGCGCTGCTATCTTCGAGAAGCACCTGAAGCTTTCCGTCAAGTCTCCGAAGGACGGCGGGCGGAAACCGGACATCATTGTCTGGCCGGAAACGTCCATTCCCTTCATCCTGACCGACAATCAGGATGCGCTCAGCCGGATCGCGGACACGCTCGACGACAATCAGATCCTGATTGCCGGCGCGGTCAGGGTGGAGGACATGGGGCCTGGCAATCCGCCTCGCTACTACAATTCGATCTACGTCATCGACGGCCGTGGGCAGATTGCCGGCGCGGCCGACAAGGTGCATCTCGTGCCGTTCGGCGAATACGTGCCGTTCGAGAATATCCTCGACGATTTCGGCATCCAGAATGTGGTCGAGATGCCAGGCGGCTTCTCACCCGCCGCCACGCGCCAGCTTCTGAGTTTGCCCACGGGGATCAAGTTCTATCCCCTCGTCTGCTACGAGATCATTTTCCCCGACGAGATGACCGGCGACCTAGGCGCCGCCAATGCCATTCTCAATGTCACGAACGACGCGTGGTTCGGTGCAACACCCGGCCCCTACCAGCACTTTCAACAGGCTAGGTTGCGTGCCGTGGAGACCGGCTTGCCGCTGATTCGAAATGGCAATAGCGGCATTTCAGCCATCGTGAACGCCCGTGGCGAGGTCATTGCGGGTCTCGGCCTCAATGAAACTGGCTTTGTCGACGCAACCATTGAGCGTTTCGACGCCCAGCGCGATCCGGGTTACCCGCGCCAAACGTACTTCCGGTTGATCGAGATACTTCTGTTTGCAATTGCGCTGGTTTCGCGTTTTGGTTTAGTTTTCAAGCAGAATTGACCGAAAACCCCTAAAATTGCATAGTGGTTCGGATCGGCGTTCTTAGCGTATGTTTCAAGGTGGTTAATCAAGACTTTGCAACGTGGCGTTTTGGGGATGGGTTTGGGCATGCCGGTTTGAACAAGGTTGAAAATTTTTGTTAGGGCAGGACCATGATTGAGAACAAGAAGCGGCCGAACCCCATCGACGTCCACGTTGGTAGTCGCATTCGCCTTCGGCGAACGATGCTCGGAATGAGCCAGGAAAAGCTCGGAGAGAGCCTCGGCATCACCTTTCAGCAGATCCAGAAATACGAAAAAGGCACCAACCGTGTCGGCGCCAGCCGCCTCCAGAATATTTCCAGCATTTTGAACGTTCCGGTTTCCTTCTTCTTCGAGGACGCGCCGGGCGAACAATCCTCCGGCCTGTCCGGCATGGCGGAAGCCTCCAGCTCCAACTATGTGGTCGACTTTCTTTCGTCGTCCGAGGGGCTTCAACTCAACCGCGCCTTTGTAAAAATCACCGATCCCAAGGTTCGCCGCAAAGTCGTCGAGCTGGTGAAGGCACTCGCCGCCGAAGCCGACAGCGAATAACCGCCATTCAAAATTCGGAGCAGAGACAAAAGCGGTCGCAACGGCCGCTTTTGGCATTTTTGGGGCAAAATTTGCCACTTTGCAGCAGATATAAAGATATATTTATGTCCTTCTACGCTTGTTTTTCTGATGCGAACTGAGTACCTACTAGGCAGCTTTTGTTCTTTGAGGGGAATCCCGGAATGCGCGCGAATTACCTTTTCACCAGCGAGTCAGTTGCCGAAGGTCACCCGGACAAGGTGTGTGACCGGATCTCCGACGAGATCGTGGATCTGGTCTACCGCGAAGCCGCCAAGACCGGCGTCAACCCCTGGGGCGTGCGCATTGCCTGCGAGACCCTGGCAACCACCAACCGCGTCGTGATCGCCGGTGAAGTGCGCCTGCCGCCGAGCCTGATGAAGAAGGACAAGAACGGCAACGACGTCATCAACCCTTCGAAGTTCAAGGCCGCTGCCCGCCGCGCCATCAAGGACATCGGCTATGAGCAGGACGGGTTCCACTGGAAGACGGCGAAGATCGACGTGCTCCTGCACTCGCAGTCCGCCGACATCGCCCAGGGCGTCGATAGTGCCGCCGACCAGCAGGGTGACGAAGGTGCCGGCGACCAGGGCATCATGTTCGGCTACGCCTGCAAGGAAACGCCTGACCTCATGCCGGCGCCGATCTATTACTCCCATAAGATCCTGCAGCTGCTCGCGACTGCCCGCAAGAAGGGCGACGGCGAAGTTGCAAAGCTCGGCCCGGACGCCAAAAGCCAGGTGACGGTGCGCTACGTGAACGGCAAGCCTGCCGAGGTCACGTCGATCGTTCTCTCCACCCAGCATCTCGACGAAAGCTGGGATTCGAAGAAGGTTCGCGCGGTGGTCGAGCCCTATATCCGCGAAGCCCTCGGCGATCTGCCGATCGCCGGCGATTGCAACTGGTACATCAATCCGACCGGCAAGTTCGTCATCGGCGGTCCTGACGGCGACGCCGGGCTCACCGGCCGCAAGATCATCGTCGACACCTACGGCGGCGCTGCTCCGCACGGTGGCGGTGCGTTCTCCGGCAAGGACACGACCAAGGTCGACCGCTCGGCTGCCTATGCTGCCCGCTACCTCGCGAAGAACGTCGTTGCCGCAGGTCTTTCCGACCGCTGCACGATCCAGCTCTCCTACGCTATCGGCGTCGCACAGCCGCTGTCGATCTATGTCGACCTGCACGGCACCGGCAAGGGCGTGACGGAAGACCAGATCGAAGCCGCTATCCGCAAGAACATGGACCTGTCGCCAACGGGTATTCGCCGTCACCTCGACCTCAACAAGCCGATCTATGCCAAGACTTCGGCCTATGGTCATTTCGGTCGCAAGGCTGGCCGCGACGGCTCGTTCTCCTGGGAGCGCACCGACCTCGTCAAGGCGCTCAAGGACGCCGTCAAGGTCAAGGAAGCAGCATGACCGACATGGAGCGTCGCGGACGCGCGACCGAAGCCTTCTTCGGTCGCCGCAAGGGAAAGGCTCTGCGTGAACATCAGGCAGAGCGACTGAACACCTTGCTTCCGGCGTTCCTCATCGATCTTTCAGCGGCTCCGCCCGAGCCGCTGAAGACCCTCTTTCCGGTGCCGACCGAAAGGCTGCGCCTGGAAATCGGTTTCGGCGGCGGCGAGCATCTGATCCATCGCGCCGTGGAAATGCCCTCGACCGGCTTTATCGGGGTCGAGCCTTTCATCAATTCCATGCAGAAGCTGCTGACGAGCGTCGACAAGGCAGGCGCCAAGAACGTTCGTGTCTACAACGATGACGCGACGCAATTGCTGGATTGGTTGCCGGACGCCTCGATCGACCAGATCGACCTGCTTTACCCGGATCCGTGGCCAAAGCGGAAGCACTGGAAGCGCCGCTTCGTGTCGAAGACGAACCTCGACCGATTCCACCGCGTGCTGAAGCCGGGCGGGCTGTTCTGCTTTGCGTCCGATATCGATACCTACGTCAACTGGACGCTGCTCAAATGCCGCGACCATGGCGGCTTCGAATGGCTAGCACAGAATGCGGCAGACTGGCTGACGCCCTACGAGGGCTGGCCGAGCACGCGCTACGAGGCCAAGGCACGGCGTGAAGGCAGATCTTCCGCCTATCTCACATTCAAGCGCGTCTGAGCCTGCCTAGTGCAGGCTCACCGTTTTCAGCTCATCCTCAGCGGCCTTGAAGAAGGTGCTGGAGCGATTATCCGTCAAAAGGATCGGCGTGCCATCGGCGCCGAATAGCGCCCAGAGGTCAACGCTCGGATCGATGTCTGGCGCTTCCGGGAAGCACTTGGCAACTTCTTCGTTGCGCATCTTGCGGATATAGGCGACCTCGCCGTTGCCGATGCCGGCAAGTTCGGTTTTGGTCAGGTGCGAATTGGCTTCTTTCATCAACATTCCTGTACCTCCAAGAGAAGGGACCAACGGCTCAACATGCGCCGTTGTCCTACTGTGAGACCGAAATGTTAATTTTCTTCACCATGCGGCTCGGTTCGGGGCGGATGAGATCCACCGACAGCAACCCATTCTTGAGGCAAGCGCCCAAAACCTGCATGCCGTCGGCCAGAACAAAGGTCCGCTGGAACTGACGCGCGGCGATGCCGCGATAGAGATAATCGCGCTCTCCCTGCTCTGCCTGACGGCCGCGGATCGACAGCTGATTTTCCTCGACGGAGACATCGAGGTCGTCCTCAGCGAATCCCGCGACGGCAAGGGTTATGCGCAGCCTTTCCGGATCGCCGGAAGCGCGGTCAGGAGCAACGTGCTCGATATTGTAGGGGGGATAGCCATCACTCGCCTTGGAAAGGCGCTCCAGCGTCTTCTCCATGGCGTCAAAGCCCAAAAGCAGCGGGCTCGCGAAAGGCATCATGCGGCTCATCTTTCAAGTCCTTGATTCAAGCGACCTTGCCGGACCTGAAATGCAGCATCCGACTGCCGACAATATGGGAACTGCCGAGCCCGGGCGCAAGGCGGACGTCCATGCTCGCTCCGCGGAAGCCGGCAAGGGTCCGACCTTGACAAAGCAGGCGCCGCCTCGCATCAAATCCTGCCCGCGCCGGCTGTGCCGATTTGCGACGGGAATATAAACAAACGGTGCATGCCACGAAGACGCGCACCACGAGGATGGGAACGATCGGAATGGCAAACCCTAGAAAGATCATCATCGACACTGACCCCGGTCAGGACGACGCAGCCGCCATCATGCTGGCCTTTGGCAGCCCGGAAGAGCTCGATGTACTGGGCATCACCACGGTCGCCGGCAACGTGCCACTGTCCTACACCAGCCGCAATGCGCGCATCGTCTGCGAGCTCTGTGGTCGCACCGATACGAAGGTCTTTGCCGGCGCCGACAAGCCGATTGCGCGCAAGCTGGTGACAGCGGAGCACGTGCACGGCAAGACCGGCCTCGACGGTCCGGTTCTCGACGAGCCCACGATGCCGCTGCAGACGCAGCATTCGGTGGATTTCATCGTCGAGACGCTGCGCAGCGAGCCGGAAGGCGCAGTGACGCTCTGCACGCTGGGGCCGCTGACCAATATTGGCCTGGCCTTCCAGCAGGCGCCCGACATCATCCCGCGCGTCCATGAACTGGTCATGATGGGCGGCGGCTTCTTCGAGGGTGGCAACATTACGCCGGCCGCCGAATTCAACATCTACGTGGATCCTGAGGCAGCCGACATCGTCTTCCGCTCCGGCGTTCCGATCGTGATGATGCCGCTCGACGTCACGCACAAGCTTCTGACACGCAAGGACCGCGTCAAGCGCATGGCTGATCTCGGCACACGCCCGGCCATCGCCATGGTCGAGATGCTGGAATTCTTCGAACGCTTCGATGTCGAGAAATACGGCTCGGACGGCGGCCCGCTGCACGACCCGACGGTTATCGCCTATCTGCTGAAGCCGGAGCTTTTCAAGGGGCGGACCTGCAATGTCGAGATCGAGGTGAAGTCGGAACTGACTGCCGGCATGACCGTCGTCGACTGGTGGCACGTGACCCACCGCAAGCGCAATGCGCAGGTCATGCGCGATGTCGATGCGGACGGCTTTTTCGATCTGCTGATCGAGCGTTTCGCCCGCATCTGATTTCGGATTGTTTGACGGGCGCCTGAGGGATCAGGCGTCCTTCTGGTCGAAAACCGAATTGGTTTCGGGTTCGACCAGCTTCGGTCCGCCCTTGGCGACGCCGACCATGGCCGGGCGCAGAACACGCTCGCCAATCGTGTAGCCAGCCTGAACGACCTGAACAACGGTGTTGTTCGGCACCTCAGGGTTCGGTACTTCGAACATGGCCTGGTGGAAATTCGGATCGAACTTCTGGCCAACCGGCTCCAGCTTTCGGACGCCGTGGCGCTCGAGCGCCGACAACATCGAGCGTTCCGTCATCTCGACACCCTCGATCAGCGTTGTCAGGCCGGCATCAGCGGCAGCCTTTGCTTCCTCCGGAATCGCATCGATGGCGCGGCGCAGGTTGTCCGAAACGGCCAACATGTCGCGGGCGAAGCCAGCAGCCGAATAGGTCTTGGCGTCCTTGATTTCCCGCTCGGTGCGGCGGCGCAGGTTATCCATCTCGGCAGCAAGCCGCAGATAACGGTCGCGCAGCTCTGCGTTCTCGCCCTTCAGAAGTTCCAGCGGATCGGGCTGTGCGGTGGCTTCGTTCTCGACGTTTGCGGCAGCGTCCGCTGCGGCTTCGGCCGCGGCTGCGTCAGGTCCGTTCTTCGTCGTTTCGTCAGTCATGACGTTCTCCGGTGATTGGTGTCTTTTAGGATGTGCCCGATATCGAGCTTTGACGGGCAAAAATCAAGTCTGCGTGACTGAAAAGCGCGCGATGCGGGGCAACTCATGCCGGGTTGAGCGAGAGGGCCAGCTTGACTTGCTCGCGCTAAAGTTCTTTTATTTTAGAGCTACCTAAATCTTTCTTGCTTCGGCCTAATCCTGGGTCAGGGAGCTGCTACCATGAGCGATCAGAAAAGCTATTCCGGGCGCTGCTTCTGCGGCGCCGTGGAGATTGTTGCTACCGGCGAACCGGTGGCGATGGGATACTGCCACTGTGCCTCCTGCCGGCATTGGTCCGCAGGGCCGGTCAATGCCTTCACGCTCTGGCAGCCGCAGGCTGTCCGGGTCACTAAAGGCGGAGAGCATGTCGAGGGCTATCAGAAGTCCGATACCAGCGTGCGGAAGTTCTGCGAGCTGTGCGGTGGGCATCTCTACACCGAGCACCCGACCTGGGGCGTCACCGACGTCTACGCGGCACTTCTGCCGGATCTCGACTACACCCCGGCGCTGCACGTGAACTATCAGGAGAGCGTGCTGCGCATTCGTGACGGCCTGCCCAAATATAGAGACATGCCCGCGGAGATGGGCGGCTCGGGCGACACGTTGCCTGAGTAGCTGCGCTACTTCGCGCTGCGTGACAGTCGCGTCATAAGCTGAGCGGTATAATCCACCATCGGGACGATGCGCGAGTAGTTGAGACGCGTCGGCCCGATCACTCCCACGGCACCGACAATGCGGTCGTCATCATCACGATATGGCGCAACGATCAACGACGAGCCGGAGAGCGAGAAGAGCTTGTTCTCCGAGCCGATGAAAATGCGCACACCTGGCCCGCTTTCGGCCAGATTGAGGAGTTCCAGCAAGCTGTCTTTTTTCTCGAGGTCGTCGAACAGCATGCGCAGGCGGTCGAGATCGTCGGCACCGGCGAGACCGGCGAGCAAATTGGCGCGGCCGCGAATGATGAGCTGAGCCGGTTTGCCTTCGTCCGCGCTGCCGGACCACACAGCGATGCCGCGCTCGACGAGATCCTGCGACAGCGTGTCGAGTTCGCGGCGGACATCGTCCTTCAGTCGGCTCAGCTGATTGCGCAGTTCCGGCAGCGTCTGGCCGGTCATATGCGCGTTGAGGAAGTTTGCGGCCTCGGTCAATTGCGATGATGTGACGCCTGCCGGAAGCTCGATGATGCGGTTTTCCACCTGGTCGTGATCGCCAACGAGCACCGCAAGCGCCTTGGTCGGCTCGAGGCGAATGAACTCGACATGCTTGAGCACAGGATCGCTTTTCGAGGTGATGACAAGTCCGGCGCCGCGCGAAATGCCCGAGAGCATTCGGCTCGCCTCGTTCATCATCAATTCCATCGGATTGTCGCGGCTTTCGGCGCGCACCTGCCGATCGATGTTGGCACGATCCTCGGCCGAGAGATCGCCCACCTGCATGAAGGCGTCGACGAAGAAGCGCAGGCCGATCTGCGTCGGCAGACGCCCGGAACTGACATGCGGTGAATAGATGAGGCCGAGTTCTTCCAGATCGCTCATCACATTGCGTACGGACGCCGGCGACAGCGACATCGGCAGGATTCGCGAAAGGTTGCGGGAACCGAGCGGTTCGCCCGTTTCCAGATAGCCCTCCACGATGCGGCGAAAGATTTCCTTGGAGCGTTCATCCAGCGCAGCCACTGCCTCTGAAACCGACGTCGATCTGAACTCCATGAAACCTTGCGTACCCGTGCTGACGATGATCCGACAAAATATAGCCAATCTCTCCGCAGCGGCAAAAGGGAAATTGCAAATGGACGCTGCCAATCGTAGAAGCTCTCAACACCATAGCACGCATGATCTACCCGAAGCCTGCTTGGGTCTTCGGCACGATGATTAGGAGAATAGTATGCGGCCCTCAGGCAGAAAAACCGACCAGATGCGCAAGGTCTCTTTCGAGCGCAATTTCTCCAAGCACGCGGAAGGCTCCTGTCTGGTGAAGTTCGGCGATACGCATGTGGTGTGCACGGCGAGCGTCGAGGAAAAGCCGCCGGCATGGCTGCGCAACACCGGCAAGGGCTGGGTTACGGCCGAATACGGCATGCTGCCGCGCGCCACCGGCGATCGCATGAAGCGCGAAGCTGCGGCCGGCAAGCAGGGCGGTCGCACCCAGGAGATCCAGCGCCTGATCGGCCGCTCGCTGCGCGCCGTCGTCGACCTCAAGGAGCTCGGCGAGCGCCAGATCACCCTCGATTGCGACGTCATCCAGGCGGACGGCGGAACGCGCACCGCCTCGATCACCGGCGCCTGGATTGCGCTCTACGACTGCCTGAAATGGATGGAGAGCCGCAACATGCTCAAGGTCGAGCGCGTGCTCAAGGACCATGTCGCGGCCATTTCCTGTGGCATCTTCGCAAACCAGTCGGTCCTTGACCTCGACTATCTCGAAGACTCCTCGGCCGAGACCGACGCGAACTTCGTGATGACCGGCACTGGCGGTATCGTCGAAATTCAGGGCACCGCCGAAGGCACGCCCTTTACCGACGAGGAGTTCGCTTCGCTGATGACGCTCGCCAAGGGGGGCATTGCCGAACTCGTGGCGATGCAAAAGCAGGCGATCGCCGGATGAACGACGTGCTGGAAGGCATGCTGGAGACGGCGCTCTATGCTGAGGATCTCGACAAGGTCGAAGCCTTCTATGAAGGCGTTCTCGGTCTTTCGAAGATCTCGCGGAGCGGCAACCGGCATGTCTTCTTTCGCTGCGGCCCCGGCGTGCTGCTGATTTTCAATCCGAAAGAAACGATCAAGCCGCCCTCACCGACCGCGCTGCAGGTGCCGCCTCATGGCACGACAGGTGCGGGACACGCCTGTTTCCGCGTCTCGGGCGAAAATCTCGATGCGATTGCCGCCCGGTTGATGTCCGAAGGTGTTGCCATCGAATCCGAAGTCACCTGGCCGCAGGGCGGCCGATCGATCTATTTCCGCGATCCAGCGGGCAACAGCCTTGAATGCGCTGAAGCCCGTATCTGGGGCATCGAATAGGACAATCATGCGCAAGCTCGAAACCAAGACCATTGTCGTTGCCAGCCACAATGCCGGCAAGATCCGGGAAATCCAGGACCTGATCGGCCCCTTCGGCTTCACCGCGAAGTCGGCGGCTGAATTGAACTTCGTGGAGCCTGACGAAACCGGCACCACCTTCGAGGAAAACGCAAAGATCAAGGCGCTCGCTTCTGCAGAAGCCGCTGGACTTCCGGCGCTGTCGGATGATTCCGGCCTCGCCATCGATGCGCTCGGCGGCGATCCTGGCGTCTATACCGCCAACTGGGCCGAGAAGCCCGACGGGACCCGCGACTTCGCGATGGCGATGGAGAAAGTCGAGGCGGCGCTGGACAAGGCCGGCGCTTCAAAGCCGGAACAGCGTACCGCCCGCTTCGTAAGCGTGCTCTGCCTTGCCTGGCCGGACGGCCATACGGAGCTCTTCCGCGGTGAAGTCGAGGGCGCTGTCGTCTGGCCGCCGCGCGGCAGCCAAGGCTTCGGCTACGATCCGGTCTTTCAACCCGAGGGCTATGACACTACCTTTGGAGAGATGAGCGGGGAAGAAAAACACGGCTGGAAGCCGGGCGACGCAGAGGCCCTGTCGCACCGCGCCCGCGCCTTCAAGATTTTCGTCGAAACCTGCCTGGAAGCCTAAGGGCACACGTGGACACTTTGGAACAGCCTGACCTGATGCGCTATGCCGCTCTTCTGCCCGATACCGGCGAACCCGGCTTCGGCGTCTACGTGCATTGGCCGTTCTGCGCCGCCAAGTGCCCCTATTGCGATTTCAACAGCCATGTCCGCCACCAGCCGGTCGATCAGGAGCGCTTCACTGCGGCCTTCCTGAAGGAAATGGCAACGGTGCGCCAATTGAGCGGGGTGAAGACGGTGACGAGCGTCTTCCTCGGCGGCGGCACGCCCTCTCTGATGAACCCTTCGACGGTTTCGGCCATTCTCAATGGTATTGCCAAGCATTGGCATATGCCAGACGGTATCGAGATCACCATGGAGGCGAACCCCTCCAGCGTCGAGGCGGAGCGTTTCCGGGGCTATCGCGCCGCCGGGGTCAACCGCGTCTCGCTTGGCGTCCAAGCCTTGAATGACCGCGACCTGAAGTTTCTCGGACGGCTGCACGACGTTGCCGACGCGCTGAATGCGATCAAGCTGGCACGCGACATCTTTCCGCGGATGTCCTTCGACCTGATCTATGCTCGCCCGAACCAGACTGTCGAGGAATGGGAGCGCGAGCTGAAGGAGGCGATCTCCTACGCGGTCGATCACCTCTCGCTCTACCAGCTGACGATCGAGGAAGGCACGCCCTTCTACGGTCTTCACAAGGCGGGCAAGCTTGTCGTTCCGGACGGCGATCAATCGGCATTGCTCTACGAAGCGACGCAGGAGATCACGGCTCGCGAAGGAATGCCGGCCTACGAGGTGTCCAACCACGCGCGCCCCGGCGCGGAGAGCCGCCACAACCTCACCTATTGGCGTTACGGCGACTATGCCGGTATCGGCCCCGGCGCCCACGGGCGGCTGACGCGCGGCGCGATGAAGATCGCGACGGCGACCGAGCGGAAGCCGGAAAGTTGGCTCGATCTCGTCGAGCGCGACGGCCACGGCATCCTCGATCAGGAACAACTCGGCTACGAGGAGCAGGCGGACGAACTGCTGTTGATGGGACTACGCCTGAAGGAAGGTGTCGATCTCGCCCGCTGGCAACAGCTTTCAGGCCGCGATCTCGACCCAAAGCGTGAAGAATTCCTGCTGGAACACGGCTTCGTCGAGCGGATCGGCAATTCCCGGCTTCGCTGCACGCCGTCGGGTATGCTGATCCTCGATTCCGTCGTAGCCGACCTCGCCTGCTAGGCCGGCCGCTTTCGTCCCAGGGAAAACAACCGCCCGTCGATCGCCGCAAGGCCGATCGCGATCATCGCCATGCCGATCAGATGCTTGGCGTGCAGTTGCTCGCCGAGAATAGCTGCGCCGAGCAGGATGGCGCTGACCGGGATCAGGAAGGTCACGAGCATGAGGTTTGTCGCCCCTGCCGTTGCCAGGATGCGGAAGAACAACACATAGGCGATCGCCGTCGACAGCAAGGCCAGGCCCAGCAAGGCCATCCAGGTCTCGAGTGACGGGGCGGCCAAAGTCCAGGGTTGATCCACGACGAGCGCGATCGGCAGCATCAGGATGGTCGAAGCGGTAACCTGTCCGGCGGCGGGAATGAGCGGCGCCATGCCCATCTGGCGGAAGCGTCGGCCGAAGATCCCGGCGAAGGAGTAGGAGAGCGCAGCACCGAGCACGGCAAGCTGCGCCAGCACGTTCGAGCCGAGATCACGCAACACGTCGAAGCCAATCATGTAGGCAACACCAGCAAAGCCAACGAGGACGCCGAGCAGGCGGTTGCCGGTCATCTTTTCGTCCGCTGTCAGGAAATGCGCGACGACGACACCGAAGAGCGGCGTCGTGGCATTCAGGATCGAGGCAAGGCCGCTTGCGATGTGCGTCTGGCCCCAGACGATGAGGCAGAACGGGATCATGTTGTTCAGGATGCCCATGCAGAAGAACGCAGCCCAGGACCTAGCGTCGCGCGGCATCGCATGGCCGGTGGCTCGGACGATAAGGTTCAGCGCAAGTGCGGCAATCAGGACCCGGCCCGCGACGATCGTGAACGGCGGCAGGGTCTTCACCAGAATACCGTTGAAGAGGAAGGAGCCGCCCCATAACAGGGACAACACCAGCAGCATTCCCCACTCGGCAAGGCCCATTTGTTTCTGCTGCATTATCTTCTCCCTAGTCAGCCTGACCGGAATACATCCAGCCGCTGGCTGCCACCACCCGATTGTTGCGCGTCTCGAACGCGGCCATTCTCGATTAATTCTCGCTCATCGCGCAGCTTAAATCAGCTTTTTCGACGGCTTTCATGCTGATATTATTGCGATGCCTGGCAGGAGACAAACGAGTCTTTCTCGTTACATGATATAGCTGAGCTAAACCATGAGCGACTATCTTCCCTCTCTTTCAGCACTTAGGGCCTTCGAAGCCGCCGCGCGACACCTCAGCATGACGCTTGCGGCAAAAGAGCTCAACGTCACGCCGGGCGCCGTCAGCCTGCAGATCCGTGACCTGGAAGCATCGCTTGGCGTCAAGCTCTTCGAGCGCAAGACGCGCGCGCTGGCCTTGACGGTTGAGGGCGCGGATTATTTTTCGACGCTTAGGGCAGCATTCCGTCTGGTCCGGGAGGCGACGGCAGCGATCACGGCGCGGGGACGCGGCACCGTCCTCAACGTCACCTGCACGGCGGGCTTTGCGACCTACTGGCTGGTGCCACGTCTCGGACGTTTCGAAGCGATGCACCCTGAAATCGACGTTCGCATCAGCGCATCGCACCGCGTGCTCGACTTTCAGCGTGACGGCATCGACCTCGCAATCCGCCACGGGCTCGGCGGGTATGACGGCTTGATCAGCGAGCGGCTCGTCGATGACGAACTCGTGCCGGTCTGCACGCCAAAGCTTGCCGCTGAACTGGGGAGCAATCCGTCGCCCGGCGCTCTCGCTGGTTTCCAACTGATCCATGACGTCTATCGCCATGACTGGCAGCTCTGGCTGGAAGCGGCCGGCGCAACGGGGGTCGATCCGTCGCGCGGGCCGATCTTCATGCATGGCAACGGAGCCTATGACGCGATGAAAGCCGGGCTCGGCTTTGCCTTGATGCGACGCTCGTTTCTGGAGCGGGACCTGAAGGAAGGTGCGGTGATCACGCCTTTCCCGCTTGGGATCGCAAGCCGCCTTGCCTTCCACCTCGTCTATCCGGGCCCTGCGCTCGAGCGACCGGCAGCGGCGGCCTTTCGCCGCTGGCTGCTGACCGAGGCACAGGCCTGACCTGACTGTGGCTGATTTGTCATGCTGATTAAAAAGTGGAGCATTTTAATCATAAAATAGGGTTTTCTTCGGGCTTTTTCTTGACTATTACACTCCAGATAAAATTCTGCAATGAGCCTTCCGGTGTGATAAGCCAATGAATAATCTTCAATTTTCTTCTCGATTCCTTTCCACATCAGCTTTGACGGGCGTGGTGCTCGCCCATCTTCTCGCGCCGGCTGCGGCACAGGATGCCGCGGGGCAGCAAGACGGAGCGACGGTTCTCGAAGATATCATCGTCAATGGCGGCAGCGGAGGCGTGATCCAGGCTGACGGCTATGTCGGCAAGAGCAGCGCGACAGGCACGAAGACCGACACGCCGTTCATCGAGATTCCTCAGTCGATTTCGTCCGTAACCGAGCAGCAGTTGAGGGACCGCAATCCGCAGAGCCTGCTCGATACGGTCGCCTACACACCGGGCACTCGTGTCGGTGCTTACGGCTTCGATCCGCGCTTCGATTCATTCTCGGTGCGCGGCTTCGACGTGACCTATACCGGGATCTTCCGCGATAACCTTCGTCAGCCCGGCGCAGGTTCGTCACTCTTCAAGACCGAGCCTTACGGCCTCGAAGGTGTCTCAATCCTGCGTGGACCATCCTCAGCGCTGTATGGAGCAACGGGCGCCGGCGGTCTCTACAACCTCATCACCAAGCGGCCGACGGAAGACGCTTTTCACGAAGTTCAGCTGCAGTATGGCACCGACCAGCGCTATCAGACCCAGTTCGACCTCTCGGGTCCCGTCAACAACGAGGACCCCTTCTACTATCGCCTGACGGGCCTCTACCGCGATGCCAACACGGAACAGGTCAGCGTTCCCGACGACCGCGTCTATATCGCGCCGGCCTTCATGTGGAAACCGGACGAAGATACCAAGCTTACCATTCTTGGGGAGTATTCCCGAACCAAGACCGGCGGCACGGCGGCCTACTATAACGATCCGGCCGGCAACGTAACCGACATTTTCGCAGGCAATCCGGCCTTCAACGATTCAGTCCAGAACCAGGCGCGCATCGGCTATGAATTCGAGCACCGGCTGAACGACGTCTTCGTGTTCCGCCAGAACGCCCGCGCATCGACGCTCAACATCGACGCCGACTGGGCCTTTGCCTACGCCCCCAACGCGGTCGATCCAAGTCTCCTCGACCGCAGCGCCGGCACGTTCGACGAGCGGCTGACGGCCTTCGTCATCGACAATCAATTGGAAGCCAAGTTCGAAACGGGGGCGGTCGACCATACGGTGCTTGCGGGCCTGGACCTGACCAAGCTGCGCTGGCGTTCGCTCGATGGTCGTGGCGTGTCGCCGCCGCTCGACACCAACAATCCGACCGCGGGAGCGCCCGTTGCACCGATCGACTTCGACACGCGCACCATCCAGGATCAATGGCAGGTCGGCACCTACCTGCAGGACCAAATCCGCTATGACGCATGGATACTCACCGTCGGCGGGCGCTACGACTGGGTTTCCACCGACACCGACAATACCGACCTCAGCACGAACGCTCTGACCAGCCTCTCGCAAAAGGACAAGGCATTCTCCGGCCGTGTCGGCTTGGGCTACGAGACCGATTTCGGCGTTGTACCTTATGCCAGCTACTCCACCGCCTTCGCACCCAATGCCGGTATCAACCAGGAGACGGACCAGCCCTTCAAGCCGACGGAAAGCGAGCAGGAAGAGATCGGCGTCAAGTACCTGCTCCCGAACAGCAACACGCTGCTGACGGCTGCGCTGTTCAATATCGACCAGAAGAATAGCCTCTACTACGAGGTCGTGAACCTGCCGACAGGACCGGCGAACATTCAGGTGCAGCGCGGCAAGATTCGCTCCCGTGGCTTGGAACTCGAAGCGAACACGAGCCTCGACAACGGCCTGTCGCTGGTCGCGTCTTATACCTACACCGATACCGAGATCCTGGAAGGAACGACCGGGACCGTTGGCAATTCCGTCTCGTCGGTTCCGAGGCACATGGCTTCGCTCTGGGCGAATTACACATTCCAGGAGAGCAGCCCGGTCTACGGCCTCGGCATCGGCTTCGGCACCCGTTATCACGGCAAGAGTTACACCAGCGACGCCAACACGGCGCAGAACGGCTCACGCGTCCTCTTCGACGCCGCCATCAGCTATGATTTCGCGGCGCTGGACAAGAAATACGACGGCCTGAGCCTGCAGGTGAACGCCACGAACCTCTTCGACCGCCGGGAGGCCGTCTGCTCGGCGGGCTTCTGCTATCGCGACCAGGGCCGCGCCGTGATCGGCAGCCTGCGCTACACATGGTGAGCTGATGGCGAGCGCACAGCACCATGTCGCCGATCGAGGCCAGAGCGCCTCGATTCTCTCGCCGGCTTTCGCCGGCGAGCATGCGTGGTGCAGCGAGAAGATGGTACTCTCAACCGAGCTATCGGACGGGGTACCGCTGCCGCGCTTCTTCGGTGACGGCGGGTTCAGGCAGGCGATTGATCGTTATGCCGAGGCATGTGGAGACAGCGACAGGCGCGCAGTCGTCTCGATGTGGTCGTTATATTACTTCTCCACTCTTTCCATCCCCTACGTGCTGGCGCGCCGCCTCGCCGCGCAGGCGCTACCGATCGCCTTCGATGAGATGACCATCGCATTGCAGGAGAACGGGCTGCCACGGGCGTTCGGCGTTCCACACCGGGGCGGGCATGCCTCGGTCGAGGAGGACGACGGGTTCGGGGCGATAGGTCCATTGTTGGAGCAACATCTTCCCGAGGCGGTCGCGAAACTCAACGCTTGCGGTATTTCGGCCAAGCTGTGCTGGAACAATGCCGCTGTCTATCTCGACTATGCGCTGCGATTGACCCGGCCAGCTGAAGGCCCCGATCTCACGGTGTTCGTGCGCGGCTGCCTGCCGGATGGCGGCGTCAATCCTCTTTGCGGCAGCGTCCGATATGTCGAGGAGGATGGTGAGCGCGTCGCCCGGCGGAAGATATGCTGCTTGCGCTACATGCTGCCCGGCGTGCCTAGCTGCGGCAAGCCTTGCGCTCTTCCGAGCCAAAGGAACGTACAATGACCCTTTCCACGATCACGAGACGTGGCTTTCTCGCCGCCGCGTCCACGACGCTCTGCGCGCCGGCTCTCTTGAAGGCCGAGACGCGCTGGCCGCTGACCGTGACCGACGCGGTCGGTCGAACGGTGACGATTTCAAGGAAGCCGAAGTCGATCATCCTCGGAACGGGATTCAATCTTTTCGCGCTGTCGCTGATCCATCCGGATCCGGTCAGCCTGCTTGCTGGCTGGGCGACCGACATGAAGACGGACAATCCGTTCATCTACGACGCCTTTCGCAGCAAGTTTCCGGCCCTCGACAAGGTCCCGCTCGTCAGCAATGGGCAGGCGGATGGCATGAACTTTGAGGTCGCACTCTCCTTGGAGGCGGACCTTGCAATCATGGGCAGGTGGCAGGCCGATGGCGAACAAGGCGAACGTGCCATCGACTATCTCCAATCGATCGGCGTGCCTGTCATCGTCGTCGATTTCAATCTCGATCCACTGAAGAACACCCCGCGAGACATTCGCCTCCTCGGCCGCGTTCTGGAATGCGATCGGCAAGCGGAAGATTATGCGCAGTTCTTCGAAAAGCGGGTGCAGCGCATCAAGGCGGAGTCGGCAGGGAGAGGCGAGGATGCGCCGCTGGTGCTGATGGACGCCTTCCCGAGCGCAACACGGGGCAGCTGGGCGATCGGCCGGACCGGCCTCGGCGAGTTGATCACGCTTGCCGGCGGACGCAGCATCGCGGACAAGAACCTACCGCCGCAGGGCGGGCCGGTGACGGCGGAATACATCATCGCGGCGGAGCCGGACGTCTATATCGCCACAGGCTCGCCGGGTGGCGTCTACACCGTCTTCTCGATTGGCCCTGGCGTCGCTCCCGCAGAAGCCCGTCGGTCGCTCCAGGAAACCGTTAAGGCACCCGCCCTTGCCCCACTGAAGGCTGTGCGCGAGGGAAATGTGCATGGCATGTGGAACTTCTTCAACGCCGTGCCGCTGAATGTGCTGGCGGCGGAAGCCGTGGCATCCTGGGTAAGGCCTGACCTGTTCGGCGATCTCGATCCGGCGGGCAGCCTCGCCGAAATCAACGAGCATTTCGCTGCGGTCCCGTTCGAGGGGGCATACTGGACTAGTTTGGCGGGCTAACGTCCAGGCGCACCGGTCTTGAAAAGACTGCCCGTCGGCATGTTGAGGAACATCTCCAGCGGAATGTATTCCTGATGCAGGAAGCCGGTGGACGGCAGCAGATCCTCGCGCACCATTTCGATCACGGCAACCACCGAGGCCGATGTCGTCCAGGCAATCGCCGTGCGGCGAGCGCCTGCTATCTCGATCGGATAGTAGGCGCGCACAAACTCCTTGCGGCGCAGGTTGCCGTTCTCCGTGCCCTCCGCTGCCACGTGGACATACACAACATCATCCTCGACCGGCGGCTTGGCGTTGGTGAGGATTTCACCGGCAAGCTTGCGCCTGTCGCGCATCAGGAGTTCGTGAAAGAAGAAGTTCATCAGATCCATGTGTCCGGGATAGCGCATCGTCTTGTAGTCGAGGTTCTCGACCTTGCCGAGCATGGTGTCACACATGGTGCCGAGGCCGCCTGATGTCGTGAAGGCCTCCAGCTTCACACCCTCGACATAGATCGTCTCGTGCCATTCCATCGGCGAGACGAGCTTGCGAATGCCCCCCTCGATCACTTCGCAGTCGTTCAAATACTCATTGACCACGCCTTCGGGCGACCAGTTGAAGGCGTAGCCGAGGAGACCGGTCGGATGCTGCGGCAGGGCGCCGACGCGCATGCGAATGGAACGGCATTTGTCGAATCCATCCGCAAGGCTCGATCCGACAATACCGACGAAGCCGGGGGCGAGGCCACATTGCGGCGCCATCAGCCCGCGCGCGTTCTTGGATAGTTCGATGATGAAATTAGTGGTCGGCACGTCTTCCGTGAGGTCGAAATAATGGATCCCGGCAAGATGGGCAGCGCGCGCCAGGCCGATGTTGAGGTGATAGGGCAGGCAGGAAAGTACGGCCTCGACACTCGACAGCAGTTCGCCGATGGTGGTGGGGTCGGAAACGTCCCCACTCATGCACTGGAACGGAAGGCTCTCTGTCGGCGCCTGAATATCGATGCCGAGAACGTCGAAGCCCCCCTCGTGCAGGAGCGTCGCTGCCAACCGCCCGATCTTGCCCAGCCCGAGAACGGCAATCCTGTCGAAACTCATCAACTCCCTCCCCTTTTGCGCACGCGGCACACGCCCCTCACAGCCAGCGTACAGAAGATTGTGCGCAAAAGAAAACGGCCGGAGCAATGCCCCGGCCGTCAAAGCACAGAAGGTTTCCCGACTATTCGTTGATCAGGCGCTTCAGCAACTCGATCTCATGCGAGAGCTTCGTATCCTCAGCAATCAACTCCTCGATCTTGCGAACGGCATGCAACACGGTCGTATGATCGCGACCGCCGAAGCGACGGCCGATTTCCGGGAAGGACCGCGGCGTCAGCGTCTTCGACAGATACATGGCGATCTGGCGCGGCTTGACGATGACACGGGTGCGGCGGTTCGAGACCAGCTCCTGGCGCGACACGTTGTAGTGCCGTGCGACGATGCGCTGGATATCCTCGATGCGGACGCGACGCGGCTCACCCGAACCAACAAGGTGGGCAAGAAGCTCGTCCACGCGCTCTACCGTCAGGTTCGGCTCGAAGGAGCGACGGAAGAGCAGCTGGTTGAAGGCGCCTTCCAGTTCGCGGCCGCTCGCAGTGATGTTGCGGGCAACATGGTTGAGCAGTTCCGGCGGGATTTCCAGAGACGGATCCTCGACGCGAGCTACGGCGAGGCGACGCTTCAGGATTTCGAGGCGCATTTCGTAGTCCGGCGCATCGAGCTCGATGGCAACGCCGCCCTGCAAACGCGAGCGGACACGTGGATCGAGCGATTCCAACTCCCAGGGAGCGCGGTCGGCAGCGACCACGACCTGCTTGGCGCTGTCGAGCAGCATGTTCAGCAGGTGGCAGAACTCGTGCTGGATCATCTTGCCCTGCAGGAACTGCATGTCGTCGATGATCAGAAGGTCGATGTTGCGCAGCGAGTCTTTGAGCGTCAGAGCATCATTGTCGCGGATCGCGGTTGCGAAACGCCACATGAAATACTCTGCCGTCAGATAGACGACGCGCAGTGCGCGCGGGTTCTGAACCGCGGCATTGGCGATCGCCTGCAGAAGATGCGACTTGCCGAGGCCGACGCTGGAATGGACGAACAGCGGATTGAAACGGACAGCGCCCTGTCCGGCTTCCGCAATCGTCTTGGCGGCGGCAAGTGCCACGCGGTTCGAGCTGCCTTCGACGAAGGTGTCGAAGGTGAAGCGGGAATCCAGAGGCGAGCCGAAGAGCGGCTGGCCGGAGGTGGCCGGACGGGCTGCGGCAGCGGACGAAACCGCCTGCTGCGCAATCTGGCCGGCATGCTGCGCCACAGGGCGGCGCGTCTGCGCAGCGGCAACAGGCTCCGGGGAAACCGGCTCTTCAGCCGGCTTACCAACGCCACGCGTTGCCGTGCGAACAAGAATTTCGACTTTCAGGATTTCAGAGTCTTCGGCCCGGAACAGGCTGGTGATCAGCTCAAGATACCGATTGTTGATCCAGGACTTCAGGAAAGTTGTCGGCACCGTCAGGCGCACGACGCTCTTTGAAACCGAATGCAATTTCAGCCGTGCAAACCAGCTTGCATAAACATCCGGACCGACCTGCGCCTTCAGACGGGCGCTGACACGCTCGAAAAGTACACCATGCTTCATGTCTCCCTTTTCCCCTGCCGCCTCGGCGCAAATAGAGCCAAACGCCTGCGGTTCATTGTCCCCACTCTCCAGGACATCCGCCGTCATTGTATTCATCTGCATCATGCCGCCTTCCATTCGTCGGCCGACTTTGTTTCGTCGCCCGATTATTTCCCCGCTATGGCTAGAAAGTGGCACCCTCATGAGCCACTCGCCTGCCGGTTCACTCAAATACTGCCCCACTCGCAAGATGCTCCCGGGAAAGTGCGCGCCGCATCATGCGGTTCGACTGCGTTCCCTCGGACTGGATGCCGTTCCTCGTAACACCGGCTTCCAATCGTCCTGCCACGACTTCTCTTCCCATTCGGCTTCACGCAACGCGTGCAACCAACACACAAAACATTACCGTTCCGCGACAGCCACATCGCGGTCAAAAATGCCTAACTGCGTGAAAAACCGAAGACTTTGACTCTCCGTAACAAGTGGCACAGGATCATCGCCCTGCCGACGTGGCAGTTTCAGACCAAGCCTTTACAGGTGATGTCTGGACCCCTTGTTGATCGGCATTTAGGCAGGATCGAATGCGGGAATCAACGATGAATTTTACGCAAAATTAAGAGCGGGCCGTTGACTCCGGCTGCAGTTTTTGGGCGTCACATTGATGTCAAAAAAGAATCGCTTTTGAATCAAGGGGATTCCGATTCTGGGCATTTTTGACACGCATAAAAAGAAAAAAATAAAAAAGCTTCTTGACTCTGCTCAGACCGCAGATTGTAGGGCCCGAGTCGAGCACACCTGAAGTATCCTACAACAAGTATTTGTTTTAATTGAATTTTTCATGTCACACGCTCGACATGAAATCGTCGCCGAATTAACCATACGGAAGCTAGTCGGCGGAATCGAAAAAGCCCGACAAAGTTGCCGGGCTAATCATAATGCTGCGTTTATTAACGAAAGATTATGCGGTCGCAGAAACCGACAGAGCCTTCACACGAGCTGCGAGGCGCGAAACCTTGCGGGAAGCCGTGTTGGCGTGCACAACGCCCTTGCTTGCGGCGCGAGCCAGTTCCGGCTGCGCGGCCAGGAAAGCTTCCTTAGCCTTGGCAGCATCACCAGATGCGATTGCCTCTTCGACCTTGCGAACGAAAGTACGAACGCGCGAGCGACGAGCCTTATTGACGTCGGTACGGCGGGCGATCTTGCGGGTCGCTTTTTTCGCCGAAGTTGTATTGGCCATGGATGCCTCTCTAAGAATTCGAACAAACTCCGTCATCACCGCGGGCCTTGCGGCCACTTCATACAGTAATGCGGGAGCATAATCGGAAAACCGGAGTGGCTTCCCGAACCGTGGGCGGGCATATAACCCTAAAGCCGACCCACGTCAACGCGCATTTTCAAGGAAACGCCGCCTTTCTCTAAGGCTCAGCGGTTCTTGAAGGCAGGCTTACGCTTTTCGATGAAGGCCGTCATCCCCTCTTTCTGGTCTTCGGTGGAAAACAGGCTATGGAAAAGCCGGCGCTCGAAGCGCAGACCTTCGTCCAGGGTCGTCTCCAAGGCACGGTTGACCGCTTCCTTGGCCATCAGAACGGAAGGACGCGACTGCGAGGCAATCCTGGCGGCCGCCTCCAGCGCCTCGTCCAGCAGGCGCTCGGGCGCCACCACACGTGAAACGAGTCCCGCCCGCTCCGCTTCGGCGGCATCCATCATCCGGCCGGTGAGGATCAGATCCATGGCTTTATATCTGCCGACGGCGCGCGTCAGCCGCTGAGAGCCGCCCATGCCGGGGATGACGCCGAGGGTGATCTCGGGTTGGCCGAACTTGGCAGTCTCCGAGGCGATGATGATGTCACACATCATTGCAAGCTCGCAGCCACCGCCAAGCGCAAAGCCGCTGACGGCAGCGATGACAGGCTTGCGCGCCTTGGCAACGTCGTCCCAGCCGCTCATCAGATCGCGGCTATAGACATCGACATAGCCGAGAGGCTGCATTTCCTTGATGTCGGCACCGGCGGCGAATGCACGCTCGGAGCCAGTCAAAACGATCGCACCAATAGCGTCGTCGGCCTGGAAGGCTTCATGAACCTGTAGAAGCTCCTTTAGCACTGTCGAATTCAGCGCGTTCAGCGCCTGCGGGCGATTCAATGTGATGAGCCCTACCGCTCCGCGAGTTTCGACGATCAGCGTTTCGTAGGCCATGGACAATCCTCCCGTTATTTTTGGCAGTCAGGGCAGTAGAAGGTCGAGCGCCCCGCCTGAACGATGCGCGCGACCGTACCGCCGCAACCGGGCGTGCGGCAAGATAGACTTTCGCGATCATAGACCGAGAAAGAGTGCTGGAAATACCCGAGAGACCCATCCGTCTGGATATGATCCCGCAGGGACGAGCCCCCCGCCTTGATGGCGTCGGCGATGACGTCGCGGATCGACGCAACGAGGAGGTCCATCTGCTTGCTCGGCTTACCGGTCTTGGTGACGACAGTCGCCGCTGCCCGGGTGGGGCGCAAATGCGCGCGCCACAGCGCCTCGCAGACATAGATATTGCCGAGCCCGGCAATATTCTTTTGATCGAGCAGCGCGCTCTTCAGCGGCTGCGCCTTGCCCATGAATCGTTCCGCCAGATAGGCAGCGCTGAGTTCGTTGCCGGTCGGCTCCGGCCCGAGGCCGAAGAGGAAGGGATTGAGATCAAGCTCGGAGCGCTGCGCCATATCCATGAAGCCGAAGCGGCGCGGGTCATTATAGATGACGCGGCTGATGCCATTCGGTCCTTCCAGGTGGAAGATCGCGTGGTCGTGCTTTTCATCCTTCGAACGGGCATGATGAAACTCGCCGGGAGCATCGGATAGCGGTCCTGCCTCGATGCGGAAGGAACCTGACATGCCGAGATGCGAGATGATCGTCGTGCCGTCATCGAGATCGATCAGCAGATATTTGGCGCGGCGACCGAGCGCGACGATTTCGCGACCGGTTGCCCGCGCCTCCAAACCGTCCGGAAAGGGAAATCGCAGGTCCTTGCGGCGCAGTTCCAGGCGGGCGATCCGCGCGCCTTCCATGGTGGGGGCAAGCCCGCGTCTGACGGTTTCGACTTCTGGCAATTCCGGCATCTTAACCCATCTATATCTAACATGTTTCAACCACGGGCGTTGTGCGCTATAGCGCCAAGGTGCCGCAGCTTTGACCGTGGCCCACAGATAGCGCTGCGCGGGTCCGTTCGCTATGGTCGCCGCGCCGATTTCAGATAGATGGAGTATTTCGATGTCAGAAAGCCGTACCTCCGCCGAAGGCGGCATGGAAACATCCTACGGCTTCCGCGAAGTGGCGGATGGTGAAAAGCAGGGCCTCGTCAACGAGGTCTTCCATAAGGTCGCCAAGCGCTACGACATCATGAACGACGTCATGTCGGTCGGCATGCACCGCGTCTGGAAGGATGCGATGATCTCAGCCCTCAATCCGCGCAAGGAACCCGGCTACAAGGTTCTCGACGTTGCCGGCGGCACCGGCGATATCGCGTTTCGCATCGTCGAGGCCTCGAACCGACAGGCCCATGCAACCGTGCTCGACATCAACGGCTCGATGCTCGCCGTCGGAGCCGAACGTGCCGCCAAGAAGAAGCTCTCCGACAACCTCACTTTCGTCGAGGCCAACGCCGAGGACCTGCCGTTCGAAGCAAACAGCTTCGACGCCTATACGATTGCCTTCGGCATCCGCAACGTGCCTCGCATCGACGTGGCGCTCAGCGAAGCCCATCGCGTGCTGAAGCGCGGCGGCCGGCTGCTCGTGCTCGAATTCTCCGAAGTGGACATGCCACTGCTCGACCGCGTCTACGACAGCTGGTCGTTCAACGCCATTCCGAAGTTCGGCAAGGCGATCACCGGCGAGGCCGAGCCCTATCAGTATCTCGTCGAGTCCATCCGTAAGTTCCCCAACCAGGAGAACTTCGCCGAGATGATCCGCAATGCCGGCTTCTCGCGCGTGAGCTTCACGAATTATACCGGCGGCATCGCAGCCCTTCATTCCGGCTGGAAGCTCTGACGCATGGTTGAGGGCACATCGTTCACCCGCTGGCTTTCGCAGGCAGGCAATCCGGCATGAGCACTCTGGGGGCATATTTCCGGCTCTCGCGCGTCGGCTGGATTCTGGTGCGCGAAGGTGTAATTTCGGCCCTGCCGTCGGAAGATCTTCCGCCGTCCGTCGGCATCGCCAAGTCGTTTGTCGGCTTGTTCGCGCGCAATCGTTCGAAATCGAAGAAGCGCAGCGACCGGCTGGCGCAGGCGGTGGAGCGGCTCGGCCCCTCCTACGTGAAGATCGGCCAGTTCCTGGCGACGCGTCCGGATGTCGTAGGCGTCGAGTTTGCCGACGATCTGTCGCAGCTTCAGGACCGCATGGCATTCTTTCCGCTCGTAGCGGCCAAGGCGAGCATCGCCGGGTCTCTCGGCCGCCCGATCGAGGAGCTTTATGCGAGCTTCGATGAGCCGATTGCAGCGGCTTCGATTGCCCAGGTGCACCCCGCCGAGGTCGATACGCCTGCCGGACGCAAGAAGGTAGCGGTCAAGGTCGTCCGCCCCGGCGTGCGCCAGCGGTTCACGCATGATATCGAGGCGATGTACCTCGTCGCTCACATGCAGGAGCGCTTCATGCCTTCTAGCCGGCGCCTGAGGCCGGTGGAGGTCACGAAAACACTGGAGCAGACCACCAAGGTCGAAATGGACTTGCGGCTGGAGGCCGCGGCCCTTTCCGAGATTGCTGAAAACACCGAGAAGGACCCGGGCTTCCGTGTGCCGAAGGTGGATTGGGAGCGCACCGGCCGCGACGTGATCACAATGGAGTGGATCGACGGCGTGAAGATGTCGGATGTCGAGGGCCTGCGCGCCGCCGGCCACGATCTCAACCTGCTCGCGGACACGTTGATCCAGTCGTTCCTCCGCCACACGCTGCGCGACGGCTTCTTCCACGCCGACATGCATCCCGGTAACCTCTTTGTCGACGAACACGGCGATATCGTCGCCGTTGACATGGGGATCGTCGGACGCCTGGGGAAAAAGGAGCGCCGCTTCCTCGCCGAAATTCTCTTCGGCTTCATCACCCGCGACTATATCAGGGTCGCGGAAGTTCACTTCGAAGCCGGCTACGTGCCAGGCCACCACAATGTCGAGAGCTTCGCGCAGGCGATCCGCGCGATCGGCGAGCCGATTCATGGCCAGCCTGCCGAGACGATCTCGATGGGCAAGCTGCTGACGCTGCTGTTTGAGGTGACCGAACTCTTCGACATGGCGACGCGACCGGAACTGGTCATGCTGCAGAAGACCATGGTCGTGGTCGAAGGCGTGTCGCGCATGCTCAATCCACGCTTCAATATGTGGAAGGCGTCCGAACCCGTCGTCGGCGACTGGATCCGCAACAATCTCGGCCCGAAGCGCATCGTCACCGATCTCAAGGACGGGCTGAAGGCGGCTGTGAAGCTTGCCGAAGCGGCGCCGGAGATTGCCGCCAAGACCGAGAAGTTTCACCATCAGCTGCTACAGATGAGCGAGAATGGATTGCGGTTCGACGCGGAAACGGCCGAGGCGATCGGCAAATCCGAGGCGCGCCATAATCGCTCCGGTCGGGTCGCCCTCTGGATTATCGCGCTTGCTCTTCTCTATATAGCCTGGGTGGTCACCTGATCCGTCGCAGCAATGCATGCTGTGTTCGATATTTGGGATATCCCATTCGGTAGCGCCGTCGCATACTCTCACTTTTCAAGGAGATATGGCAGATGAAGCATGAACGCCCCCGCATCGAACTTTCCGGGCAGCCGCTCAGCTTTGCTGAGATGGTGAGGATGGGATCGGGCAAGGTGGCGCTTTCAGCTTCCGCGACCGGAATGGCCCGCATCGAGATTGCCCGGGGGATCGTCGAGGACGCGATCAAGGCCGGGATGCCCGTCTACGGGGCGACCACCGGCGTCGGCGCCATGAAGGATGTCGAGTGGTCTCCAGAAGATCTGGACGCCTTCAATCTCGGGCTGGTGCGTGCGCATCACTTCGGCACCGGGACACCGTTTTCGAGCTCGGTCGTGCGCAATGCGATGGCCATCCGCATCAATACCGCGCTGACCGGACAGGTCGGCTGCACGCGCGAACTCGTCGATGCCTATATGCGAATGCTGGAAGCCGACATCATCCCGGTCGTCCGCCGCACCGGCTCGATCGGTTGCGCCGACATCGGTCTCATGGGACAGATCGGCGCCGTGCTGACCGGCGTCGGGGAAGCGGTCTATCGCGGCAAGCGCATGCAGGCTGCTGACGCCTTCGCCGCCGCCGGCATGAAGCCCTTTACGATGGCCCCGCGCGACAGCTTGGCCTCGCTCAGCGTTAACGCCGTCAGCTTCGCCGCGGCGGCGGATGCGACCCGCAGTGCCGCGGCCTCCATACGCGTGCTGCTGGCCTCCGGCATGATGGCATCAGGCGCGCTCGGCGCTTCCCGCGATCCGTGGCTTTCCGTTCGCCATGTCGGCACCTCCCGGGAGGCCTTGATCGGCTCCTGGCTCTGCAATGCGTCGGACGCCTGGCAATGGCCAGTCAAAACTCATGTCCAGGATCCGTTGAGCCTGCGCATGATCGCGCAGGTCTTCGGTGCAGTCATCGAGAACCTGCTGACGACGGGTCACAAGATCCTCGCCGCTACCGGACGCTCCGACGACAACCCCGTCGTCGTCGAGGGGCGGGTGATGACCTCGGGCGGATCGCTGCCGCTCGACGTGACGATCCTGCTGGAATCGGCCGCTCTCTGCATGGCGCACGCCGCCCGCAATGCTTTCAACCGCTGCGTCCTCCTCGGCAACGGCCAGCGCCGCGACCTGCCGGTCAATCTCGTGCCGCCTGGCCGCATCGCCACTGGCTTTGGCCCGATCATCAAGCTGGCCGGCGAAATCTTCTCCCGCGTCCTGTCTATGTCGAACCCGGTTTCGGCGCAGTCGCTGGTGGTTGCGGCCGGCCTCGAGGATGAGGCTGCCTTCCTGCCGCTGGTAATCGAGCGCTTCGAGCGCCAGATGCGGGCACTGATGCGCCTCGCCGCTCTCGAGGCGCTGCTTTCGGCCCAAGCCGTGGACATTCTCGGCGACAAGCCGAAAGGTGTCGGCGGAATGCTCTATGACGTCGTTCGCAAGCATGCGGACTTTTACACGGTCGACCGGCCACTCTCTGCCGAGGTGGAAGCGATCGAGGAAGAATTCGGCTCCGACGCCTTCATGTCCAAGCTGATCGAAGAGGTGCCGATCGCATCCTTCGACGATTTCTTTGCGCTCGGCTCACTGGAGCGTATCGAGCAGCGTCTGACCCAGGAACCGGTCGCCATCTGATCCTTCAATATTTGCCACGGAGAAAGCGGCATGGCTGATTTCGATCTCGTTCTGCAAGGCACGGTCGTTCTGCCGGAGCGTATCTTGGAAACCGGCTACGTCGCCGTCCGCGACGGCAAGATTGCGGAAATCGGCCTCGGCGTGCCGCCTGCCGCCCGCGAACGCCATCTCCTCGGCAAGGCATTGATCCTGCCCGGAGCAATCGACGCCCAAGTTCACTCTCTGTCGCAGAAGAACCAGGAGGATTTCATCTGGTCGACGCGCTCGGCTGCTGCCGGCGGCGTGACGACGATCGTCGACATGCCCTACGATGAAGGCAATCTTGTCTGTTCGGCGGAAGCGGTAAAGAAGAAGATCGCCCAAGCCGGCCCGCAGGCGCGGGTCGATTTTGCACTCTACGGCACCGTGGATCCCGAGGAAGGCGCCAAGCGGGTCGCCGAAATGGTGGATGCCGGCGTTGCCGCCTTCAAGTTCTCGACGTTTGGTACGGATCCGAAACGTTTTCCGCGCATTCCCCCTGCCCTGTTGGACGAATGCTTTGCCGCAATTGCGCCGACCGGGCTGACCGCCGGCGTCCACAACGAGGATGACGAGGCCGTCCGCGCCTACATGGAGCGCGTGAAAGCAAGCGGGATCACCGATTGGCGGGCGCATGGGTTGTCGCGGCCGCCGATCACCGAACTGCTGGCAATGCACACCATCTTTGAAACCGGCGCCAATACGGGATGTCCCTCGCATGTGGTCCATTGCTCGCTCGGACGCGGCTATGACATCGCGCGCGCCTATCGCCGTGACGGTTTCGAGGCGACGGTGGAATGCTGCATTCACTATCTGACGCTGGACGAGGAAAACGACGTCAAACGCCTCGGCGGCAAGGCGAAGATCAATCCGCCGATCCGGCCGCGTGCCGAGGTCGAGGCGCTGTGGCGCAGGGTTGCCGAGGGCAATGTCTGGCTGGTTTCGACGGATCACGTCAGCTGGTCCGAAAATCGCAAGACCAATCCTGACATGCTGGCGAACGCGTCCGGTGTGCCCGGGCTCGAGGTGATGGTGCCGCTCTTCATCAAGGGTGCCGCCGAGCGCGGTATCCCGCTGACCTTCGCGGCCAAGCTGATGGCAGAGAACCCGGCAAAGCATTTCCGCCTCGACCACGTGAAGGGAGCGCTCACGCCAGGCAAGGACGCCGATATCGTCGTACTTGAGCCGCGCGAAACGGTCTATGACGCAGCTGCGAGCGGCAACAACGTGGTCGGCTGGAGCCCTTACAACGGCATCCGCCTTCCCTGGACGGTCGCCGCGACCTATCTGCGCGGGGAGAAGATCACCCATGGCGCGACGGTGCTGGCTGAACCGGGGACCGGCCGATTTGTGCGTCCGCTGCCGAGGCAGGTGATCGCCGGAGCCGCAGAATGACCAGAAACCTGCCGGTCAACGCAGGTCGTATCGCCGAGGATATCGACGCTCTGGCCAGGATCACCGAGCCCGGCCGTCCCTGGACCCGTCGTGCCTTCTCGCCGCTCTTTCTCGAGGGGCGCGCCTATATCGAAGCGCGCATGCGAGCGGCTGGCCTTGAGACCCGGATCGATGCCGCCGGCAATCTGATCGGCAAGCGGCGGGGCGCCATCGACGGGCGCGGCACGATCATGCTCGGTTCGCATTCAGACACCGTGCCGGATGGCGGGCGTTTCGACGGCATTGCCGGCGTGGTGGCGGCGATTGAGGTCGCGCGTGCGCTCAGCGATCGGGGCATCGAGCTCGATCACGACCTGGAGATCGTCGACTTCCTTGCGGAGGAGGTCAGTATCTTCGGCGTTTCCTGTATCGGCAGCCGGGGCATGACCGGGCAACTGCCGGAAGCCTGGCTTTCGCGCGCGAGTGATGGACGCGACCTCGCCGAGGCGATTGCCGAGGTCGGCGGGCGCCCGGGCGTGCTGCAGCAGCAAAACAGGCCCGATATTTCGGGCTTTCTCGAACTTCATATCGAGCAGGGCCCGGTCCTTGAGAACGAGAAGAAAGATATCGGCATCGTCACTGCGATCGCCGGGATCACCCGGATTGAGATCATCGTCAAAGGCCGCGCCGACCATGCCGGGACGACGCCGATGGATAGCCGCTCGGATGCGCTGGTCGCCGCCGCGCAACTGGTCCTCGATATCCGCAATGCCGCAGCCGCCCGCGCGAAGACGCCGGGGCATTTTGCGGCGACGGTCGGCGAGTTCGGGATCGAGCCGAATGCCGCCAACGTCGTTCCCTCGAAGGTCGTCCTGCTGATCGATGGGCGCGCCGAGATTCGCAACGACATGGAGGCCTTCTGCGAGTGGCTGGACGAACATGTCATAAAGTTAGCCATCGCTTACGGAGTGTCCATCAAAAGCCCGATGCGCGTCTCCGACAACTATCCGACGCCGAGCGATGCCGGGCTATTAAAGACGCTCGAAAGGGCTTGCGAAACCGTCGGCGCCAGGCACCGGCGCATGGCATCGGGCGCCGGACACGACATGGCCTGGATTGCCAAGGTAGCGCCCGCCGCGATGATCTTCGTACCCTGCAAGGAGGGGCGCAGCCACTCCGCTGACGAGTGGGCCGAGAACGACGACATCGCGCTTGGGGCGGCCGTGCTTTTCGAAGCCGTCATGGACATGGACAAGAGCTTGAAGCAGGAGAATGCCTGATGGGACGCATACTCGTTGAGAAGGACGTAGAAGCAGCGGTCAAGGGCGGGTCGGTCTATGCCGCCGGCGGCGGCGGCTGGGCGGATCACGGACGCATGCTCGGCTATGCAGCGGTCAACGTCGGCAAGCCGGAACTTGTGTCGATCGACGAGCTGAAGGACGACGACTGGATCGCGACGGCCGCCGCGATCGGCGCGCCCGCTTCCACGACACCCTGGGAGATGCAGGGCATCGACTATGTGAAGGCGGTGCAGCTGCTGCAGGACGAACTCGGCGAAAAACTGTCCGGCCTGATCATCGGCCAGAACGGCAAGTCGTCGACGCTGAACGGCTGGCTGCCCTCCGCCATTCTCGGAACAAAGGTCGTCGATGCCGTCGGCGATATCCGCGCGCATCCGACCGGCGACATGGGCTCGATCGGCATGGCGGGCTCGCCCGCGCAGATGATCCAGACGGCGGTCGGCGGAAACCGCGCCGAAAGCCGATACATCGAGCTTGTGGTGAAGGGGGCGACGGCGAAGATCTCGCCGATCCTGCGGGCGGCTTCCGACCAGTCGGGCGGCTTCATCGCCAGCTGCCGCAATCCGCTGCGCGCCTCTTATGTGCGTACCCACGCAGCACTTGGCGGCATCTCGATGGCATTGGCGCTGGGCGAGGCGATCATTGCGGCTGAGAAGAACGGCGGGTCAGCCGTGATCGATGCCATCTGCAAGACAACAGGCGGGCACATCCTGGCCGAAGGGATCATCACCAAGAAGGACGTCGTCTATACCAAGGAGGCCTTCGACATCGGCACGATCGTCGTCGGCTCCGGCGACAAGGCGGTGACCATGCATGTGATGAACGAATACATGGCCGTCGACGACATCGAGGGCAAACGGATCGCCACCTTCCCCTCGGTTATCACAACGCTCTCGCCCGAGGGCGAGCCGCTGAGCGTCGGTCAGTTGAAGGGTGGGATGCATGTCTTCATCCTGCATGTGCCGATGAGCATCATTCCGCTGTCGGCAAGCGTTCTCGACCCGACCGTCTATCCCCCGGTGGAGAAGGCGATGGGGATCGAGCTTGCCCGCTACGCGCTCGCGGCAAAGGCCTGATCGCATGGCGCGGGACGTCGGCCTCGAGGAATTGCTGAGGGAAGAGCTGGGTACTATGTCCGGTCTCAGCGAGAAGCCGATGTTCGGTGGTTTGGCCTTTCTGCTCGACGGCAATCTCCTTTGCGGCGCCCGACAAGACGGCATGCTGGTCCGCCTCGGCAAAGGCAATGACGGCTGGGCGCTCGATTTGCCCGGCGCCGTGCAGATGCTTTCCGGCGGTCGCGCCATGCCCGGCTGGATCCGGGTCGGCGCGGAGATTTACGGCGATGACGATTTGCGGCGCCGCCTCCTGGAGGCCGCGACGGCCTTTGTGCGCTCACTGCCCGCCAAGTGAACGGAGCTTGGGCCTAAGAGACCCAAAAAAGACAGAGATAGAGGAACGACCAAGATGCCGAAGCCCAATCCACGTCACCCGAAATTTCCGATACCGGGCGGGCCGGAGCTGCGCGCCAAGGGTTGGCGGCAGGAGGCGCTGCTGCGGCTCCTGGAGAACGTTCTCTCCGTCGGTGAGGATCCGGACAATCTCATCGTCTATGCCGCGCTCGGCAAGGCAGCGCGCAACTGGGCGGCGCACAAGGGCATCGTCAAGGCACTGACCGAAATGGACGAGGACCAGACGCTGCTGATCCAGTCCGGCAAGCCGATCGGCCTCGTGAAGACGCATCCGAAGGCGCCGCTTGTCATCATGGCGAACTGCAACATCGTCGGGCAATGGGCGAAGGCCGAGGTCTTCTACGAGCTGCAGCGCAAGGGGCTGATCTGCTGGGGTGGGCTGACGGCGGGCGCGTGGCAGTATATCGGCAGCCAGGGCGTCATCCAGGGCACCTATGAAATCTTCATGCGCATTGCCGAGCGCCGGTTCGGCGGTGATCTCTTCGGACGCTTCGTGCTGACGGCGGGACTCGGCGGAATGGGCGGCGCGCAGCCGCTCGCCGGCCGCATGGCGGGGGCCGCCATCCTCTGCGTCGACATCGATCCCGAGCGCGCGAAGAAGCGCCAGGAGATCGGCTACTTGCAGGAAATCGCGCCGGATCTCGATACGGCGCTTGCGATGATCGATGCTGCAGTGAAGGACAAGCGGGCGCTTTCGGTTGGTCTCGTCGGCAATGCTGCGGAAATCTATCCCGAGATCGCGCGGCGCGGCATCGTGCCGGATATCGTCACCGACCAGACCTCCGCGCACGACCTCGTCTACGGCTACGTGCCGAAGGGCATGAGCCTTGCGCAGGTTCGCGAACTGCGCGAGGACGGTCAAGGACAGCTGATGGCGGCAAGCCGAGCTTCGATCGTGCAGCACGTCACTGCCATGCTGGACTTCCAGAAGAAGGGCTCCGAGGTCTTCGACAATGGCAACCTTATCCGCACACAGGCCAAGGAAGGCGGCGTCGCCAACGCTTTCGACATTCCGATCTTCACCGAAGCCTATCTGCGACCGCTCTTTGCCCGGGCAATCGGCCCTTTCCGCTGGATGGCACTCTCAGGCGCGGAAAGTGATATCGCCCTGATCGACGATCTGCTGCTCGAAATGTTCCCAGACAACAAGATTATCACCAACTGGATCCGGTTGGCGCGCAAGCACGTGCCCTTCGAAGGACTGCCGGCGCGTATTGCCTGGCTCGGTCACGGTGAACGCACGATGCTGGCCCGCCGGGTCAACGAACTGGTCGCAAGCGGTGAACTGAAAGGTCCTGTCGCCTTCTCGCGTGATCATCTCGACGCCGGTGCGATGGCGCATCCGAACATCATGACCGAGCGGATGAAGGATGGCTCCGACGCCATCGCCGACTGGCCGCTGATCGATGCGATGATGCTCTGCTCGTCGATGGCAGATCTCGTGGCCGTGCATTCCGGCGGGGGCGGCTATGCCGGCTACATGACGAGCTGCGGCCTCACCGTCGTGGCCGATGGCACCGACGCTGCCGACGAGCGGCTCGACCATGCGCTTACCAACGACACGGCGCTTGGCGTCATGCGCTATGCCGATGCCGGCTATGACGAGGCGCTCGACGAGGTGGCCAAGAAGGACGTTCCCTACATTAGGCTCGGATAGCGCTAAGGCACCTGTCTCGGAAGCATTTCTGTCCGATTACGCTATGGCGTGGCGCAACCGATCGATCGCAGGTCGTGCGCCTCTGATAGAGATCGAGTGTTGATTCGACGCTGCCCTTCCAATGAACGGACCCGCCATGCAGCCCCGCACCTACGGTATACTCCTCGTCAGCATTGCTACGATCATGTGGAGCACCGCGGGGCTCTTCGTCCGCGCGCTCGATCTCGATGTCTGGACCGTGCTCGGATGGCGCTCGCTGTTTGGCGGTCTGGCGCTCACGATCATCATTCTGGCAAAGAAGCGGATCAGTGCGGAACCCGGCAAGGTACCGCTCTATTTCTATCCGCTGTTCGGTCTCATGGCCGCTATATCGATGTATGGCTACATCGGCGCGCTGAAGCTGACGACCGTCGCCAACGTGCTGGCGATCTATGCGACCGTCCCGTTCGTCGCGGCAGCCATCGCTTATGTCTGGTTGAAGGAGAAGATCAGCAGGCGTGTGCTCATCGCCAGTATGATCGCCTTCGTTGGCGTTCTGATCGTTGCAGGTTTCGGCGCGAGGCCCCAGGACATCACTGGCAACGCGCTGGCGTTCTTGATGACGCTGACCTTCAGCATCCTGCTCGTCGCGGCGCGGCGCTACCCCGCACTGCGCTTGGCGCCGGTCAATGCGCTTGGATCCGGCTTCTGCGTGCTGCTCTGCCTGCCACTGATGTCGCACGCGATACCGAGCCTGCAGGAGATCCTCGTGCTTGCCGTCTTCGGGTCGACGACATCGGGAATCGCCTATCTACTGTTCATGACCGGCGGCCGCTATATTCCCTCGAGCGAGGCCGGGTTGATCGGTTTGCTCGACGTCGTGCTCGGCCCACTCTGGGTCTGGCTCGCCTTCTCAGAGACGCCGACGCTTTCCACGATCATCGGCGGCGTGATCATCCTGATCTCGGTCTTCTGGTATCTGTGGAGCGGCATGGCCCGGTCACAGCAGCCACGCCGCACGCTGAAAAACGTTTAGTCGGCTTATTTTTCGCAAATGATTACCGCTTCGCCAGCTTGGCGGCGGTGAGCGCCGCGACCATGCCAAGCGCCAGCAGCGACAGCGTGAAGGCAACGACGGCGTTCCAGCCATCGGCACCCCAGAAATAGCCACCGACCGAACCGGCAACACTGGAGCCGATGTAGTAGGACAACAGATAGAGCGCGGACGCGTGCCCCTTGGTGCCGCGGGCAAGGCGACCAACGAGGGCGCTCGCCACCGAGTGGGCGACGAAGAAGCCCGATGTCAGCAACACGATGCCAAAGACGATCAGCGGCAGCGAGGATGACAGCGTGACCGCGACGCCGACCGCCGCAATCGCAATGCCGGCCGGCAGCACGATGAAATGGCCGATGCGATCTCCAAGCAGGCCGGCGAGCCAGGATGCGGCGATACCGAACAGATAGACCGTGAAGATCAGGCCGAGTTCCGTCTGGTTGAGATTGTATGGCGGCTGAACGAGACGGAAACCGATGTAGTTGTAGACGGTGACGAAGCTGCCCATGGCGAGAAAGCCGATGGCGAAGAGCAATGGCAGCGCCGGGTTGCCGATATGGCCAACCCAGGCCCTCACGTGAAAGCGGACATCGAAACCCTTGCGCGGCGCAAAATTGCGCGACGCGGGCAGCAGCAGGAAGAAGCCGATTGCCGCGGCAAGGCCGAGCACGCCAAGCGAACCCAATGCAATGCGCCATGAGAAGAACTCAGCCAATGTGCCGGTGACGACGCGGCCTGCCATGCCGCCAAAAGCATTACCGGCGATGTAAAGACCCATCGAGGCGCCAAGACCGCGGGGATCGATCTCTTCCGAGAGATAGGCCATCGCCACGGCCGGCACGCCGCCAAGCAGCAGCCCTTCAAGCGCGCGGATGACGAGCAGGGCATGCCAACTCGGCACCAAGGCGCAGGCAATCGTGCAGACGGACGCGCCAAGCAGCGAGGCGAACATCAGGCTGCGGCGGCCGAAGCTTTCGGAGACGGCAGCGGCACAGAAGATCGCGAAGGCGAGAAAGCCTGTTGATAGGGACAAGGAGAGCGAGCTCGCTGCCGGGCTCACGCCGAAGTCCGTGGCAAAGATCGGCATCAGCGGCTGCACGCAATAGAGCAGCGAGAAGGTAGCAAAGCCGGAAAGGAAGAGGGCGAGGCTGGCACGTCGATAAGGTGACGTGCCGCGCAGCAAGAACTGCTTTTCCTGCATTTCCGTCGTCGTTCGCACGAGGTGGAGATTCGGACGGGGATGGGTTTCGGAGGCGTCTGGCGAGCTGTTTGCGGCGCGTTGCATTGGGGGTACCAACCTTTCACGCCTTTTGATCTAGCCAGCAGCGCGCCATTTGTCCAATATATGAAAATGACATTCTTCATAGCTTTTGGAGATACCGATGGAGTTGCGCCATATCCGCTATTTTCTCGCCGTCGCCGAAGAGGGAAATTTCACCCGCGCCGCAGCAAACCTCGGCATCGGACAGCCGCCGCTCAGCCAACAGATCCGCGATCTTGAAAACGAGATCGGGGCGGCACTGTTTCATCGCGTCCCACATGGCGCGGAACTGACGGAGGCTGGGAGCGCCTTTTTGCCGGAGGGTCGCGCTGCCATCGCGGCCGCCGAGAAGGCGAAGCTCGCCGCCCAGCGCGCCACCCGAGGCGAGACCGGTCGGCTGGCGCTCGGCTTCACGGCATCCTCAGCCTTCAACACGGCGGTCAGCGGCACGATCCGTCGCTTTCGCTCGCAGTGGCCAGAGGTGAGCCTCTCCTTGACCGAGATGAACAGTAACTGGCTGATGGAGAAACTGCTGCGTGAGGAAATCGACGTTGCCTTCATCAGGCCCGGCCTGGAGGATCCGAAGAACGTCACGCTGAAACGCCTGGCAGATGAGCCGATGCTGATTGCCTTGCCGGCGCACCACCCGCTTGCGAAATACGAGAAGGTGCCCGTGTCGGCGCTTGCCGGCGAGCCGTTCATTCTGTTTCCGCGGACGGTTGGCCTCAGTCTCTATGATGATATCGTGCGTGGCTGCCGCGATGCCGGTTTCGAGCTTGTCGTGACGCAGGAGGCGCCGCAGATCCCATCCGTCGTCAATCTGGTCGCCGCCGATCTCGGCGTATCGATTGTGCCAGCCTCGATTGCCCACCTGACACTCGACGGGGTCGCCTATCGCCAGATCGAGGGGCCGCCGCTGGTGGCGCGTCTCGGGCTTGCGATGCTGAAGGCGCAGCGGTCGCGCGTCGCCGCAAACATGATGAGCCTCGTCTGATCAGCCGGCAGGATCCCAATAAGGCGGATCGCCGAAGGTCTTGCGCAGGTGGTCGGCGACAGCGCGCAGCTTGGCGGACGGATTGCGCCCCTCCGGATGCGCCATGTAGATGAACTCGGCTTCCGGCCTGTAGCCGACATCGATCTCCTGCAGCTGTCCCACACTGATCGCAGGCCCAGCAATGAAGGCTGGCAGAAGCGCGATACCGAGACCCTCAGCCGCGGCATCGCGGATCATGTCCCCATTGTTCATGCCGACGGCCTGGCTTGCCCGCACGACGATGGCTCCATCCGGCGTCTGGAACCGCCAGTCCGCAACGCCCCGGTTGGTGTAGAAGATGCCTTTATGGCCATCGAGATCGGCAAGGGTCTTCGGCACACCATGGCGGCTGAGATAATCCGGTGACGCGACCAAAAGCCGACGGCTGCGACTGAGTTTCCACACGACCAACCGGGAGTCGACGATCGGACCATGCCGGACCACGGCATCATACCCTTCCGAGGAGACATCGACGCGGCGGTCGTCGATGTCGAGCACCAATCGGATTTCCGGATGCGCGGCCAGAAACGGGTATAGCGCGGGGCCAAGATGCATGCGCCCGAAGGTAACGGGGGCGGCAATGCGCAGCGGGCCGGACAACGTGCCTCGGCGCACCGCCATCTCGGCGGTGGCGTCCTCGATTTCCTGAACGATCCGCGTCGCGCGCTCCAGAAAGGCCGTACCGTCTTCCGTCAAAGTGAGTTTTCGCGTGGTGCGATGCAGGAGCACACCGCCAAGCGACTTTTCAAGCTCCGCAAGCCTCTCGCTGACGACAGACTTCGATAGGCGCAGGCGTCGGGCAGCCTCGCTGACCGAGCCGGATTCCACGATCGCCACGAAGGCCGTTATTCCCTCAACCCTGATCATCGTTCGGCAAATCCGAATTCGAGTTCCACCATTTGGAGACTAATCCGAACGAAAAGAAAATGCCATCTTCTGCCCATCGAAAGGGACGGCAATCGCCATCCCAACCCCATACTGGAGATGGAACAATGAACCGCTTGAATGGAAAAGTCGCCATCGTCACTGGCGCAAGTGCCGGCATCGGTCGCGCAACGGCCAAGCTCTTTGCGGCCGAAGGCGCCAAGGTCGTCGTCGGCGCCCGCCGCCAGGCTGAACTCGAAAACCTGGTCGCAGAGATCAAGGCAGCCGGCGGACATGCCGTTGCTGTTGCCGGCGACGTCCGCTCGGAAGACTATCACAAGGCGCTGGTCGCCACCGCCGTCGAGCGCTACGGTAAGCTCGACATTGCCTTCAACAATGCCGGCATCCTTGGCGAAGCCGGCCCGAGCACCGGTGTTTCCGAGGCCGGTTTCACCGAAGCGCTGACGATCAACCTGACGGCCTCCTTCCTGGCTGCCAAGCATCAGATCGCGCAGATGGAAAAGGATGGCGGCGGCTCCGTCATCTTCACCTCGACTTTCGTCGGCTACAGCTTCGCCTTCCCGGGTGTTGCCGCCTATGCCGCCAGCAAGTCCGGCCTTATTGGCCTGACGCAGGCGCTCGCTGCCGAATTCGGCCCGAAGGACGTGCGCGTAAACGCGGTTCTGCCGGGTGCGGTCGATACCGACATGTATCGCGAGATGAACGACACTGAGGGCAAGCAGAGCTTCATCACCAACCTGCATGCGCTGAAGCGTGTCGCAGCGCCTGAGGAACTTGCGCGCTCCGTACTCTACCTCGCATCCGACGACTCGAGCTTCGTCACCGGTACGGCCTCGCTGGTCGATGGTGGCGCATCGATCACCCGCACCTGATCCTGCGTTCGACTATCCGCTCTGACTGGACAAGCTTTCCGAAAAAGGGCGGATTATCGCGACGGCATTTTCATCACATCATCCAAGGCAGCAACGGGCGCTCGCCCAACGGGAACACAGGAACTCACGACAATGGCACGCTTACAGAACAAGACAGCCCTGATCACCGGCGGCACCAGCGGCATCGGCCTCGAAACCGCCCGTCAATTCATCGCCGACGGCGCTCGCGTTGCCATCACCGGCAGCAGCGAAAAGAGCGTCGCGGCGGCCCGTGCCGAATTTGGCGACAAGGCGTTGGTCATCCAGGCGGATGCCGGCAACGCAGCCGGCCAGAAGGTCGTCGCCGGCGCGATCAAGGAGAGCTTCGGGCATCTCGACATTCTTTTCGTCAACGCCGGCGTGGCGGAGTTCGGTGCGCTCGAACAATGGAGCGAGGAAGCCTTCGACAGGTCGGTCGCGATCAACGTCAAGGGACCTTTCTTTCTGATCCAGGCCCTTCTGCCGCTGTTTTCGAACCAGGCTTCGATCGTTCTCAACACGTCGATCAATGCCCATATCGGCATGCCGAATTCGAGCGTCTACGCCCTAACCAAGGGCGCGCTGCTGACGCTTGCAAAGACGCTCTCCGGTGAACTGATCGGCCGCGGCATTCGCGTCAACGCCGTCAGCCCCGGGCCCATCGCGACACCGCTCTATGGCAAGCTCGGCATGTCGGAAACCGACACCAAGGCAAGGGCGGCACAGATCCCGGTCGGCCGGTTCGGCGATGCCGGCGAAGTCGCCAAAACCATCATCTTCCTCGCCTCCGACGAGGCTCCCTACATCGTCGGCAGTGAGCTCGTTATCGATGGCGGGATGAGTAACCTCTGAGGACCGAGATCCATCAGAGGATGCCTGAGAAGGCCGCGGACCCCTCTCCTCCGCGGCCTTTCCGTGTTCATCAGCCGGCATCATGAGGACGACGGCGGGGAGCAGAAGCACCGGATCGCGGCCCGCACTTACGCCGAACGCTTCGTCCTGCTCCTGATATAGACCCAGTCCGCTGCCAGCATGACGACCAGCGACAGGCCAACGAGCGGGAAGAACACTCCGCAAACAGCGAGCATCGCGATCAGGCCGCGGACAACACGCTTGTCAGCAGGCATCGGCGGGACGCCGAGCGAGCCCGCTGGGCGTTGCTTCCACCACATGACGGCCGCCGAAACCGCAAGCAGGATGATCGCCGCGCAAGCGGCAAGCAGCACCAGTTGGTTCGCAAGCCCGAACTGCTGACCGAGATGAGTGTTGATGCCCCATTCGAGCGATTTGCCGAGCGGACCGTAGTCGGCATAGCTCATGTCGATCAGCGGCGTCCCGGAATATTGGTCGAGATGCACGACCCGCTGCTTGGAAAGATCGTCGGGATAGACCGATCCGGTAAACACCCCATCCGCTGTGGTTGGTATGTTGACGGCGTAACCCCGATGCAGGCCAAGACGATCAAAGGTGGCTACGGCGTCATCGAGGCCAATCGCCTGTGCATGATGGGCGTGCCCTGACGAGTGCGGTACTTGCGCCTGCTCCAGCGACCAGGATGTCTTGGCGACGTGGTCGAGATGCTCGTCGGACATAGGTACGGCAACCCGCACGCCCGCGGGATAGCCGAAGTTGTTGCCATTGGCCCATTCGTTGACCTTGCCGCCCCAGACCCCCGACCAAGGCATGCCTGTGATGGCCAGGAAGACGATGAAGAAGCCGACGAAGATACCGGTGACCGCATGAGTGTCCCGCCAGAAGACCCGCCGCTTAGGGGTGCCGCGAACGGAGAGAACACCGCCTGTCTGTAGGCGTGGCCACCAGAGGTAGACGCCGGTGGCAACCAACAGGATCGACCATCCGGCGGCGATCTCGATCAGCATACGCGCGTAGTTGCCGAAATATTTGAGGCTGTGGAGGTAGCGGATCGTCCACATGACAGTGCCGCGATCCGGCAACGCGCCCAGCACCTTAGCGGTATACGGATTGACGTAGACGGCAAGTTTGCCTTCCGCCTCGGTGCCGATGGTGACTTCGGCAGAGGCATCGGGCGTGGCAGGGTCGGTAAACTTGACTGTAATTCCGGGGTAAACAGCACGGGCAGCAGCCACCATCGTGGAAGGTGCCGCGCGGTTTGCGCCTTGCTGCACTTCGACGCGCTTGAGTTCGGAATGGATCACCGCGTCAATCTCATCCTTGAACAGGTAGAGGCCGCCGGTGATCGCCAGCGTGATCATGAAGGGCAGGACAAGAAGGCCTGCGTAAAAATGCCAGCGCCAGACGGCGCGATAGAGGTCGAAGGCGGAGCGCGCGGAGGCGCTGACGCTCTCGCGACCGATGGTAAGATCGGACATGGAGGACTCCCAACGTAGGAAAATCGAACCTCGGCGTGACGCGCGCGAGGTCGAGCGATGACGTCAGGCGGTAATGGGAGGTGCTCGCGGTTCAGCGATCCGCCCGCGTAAAGCGGGCAAAACGTCAGCATCGGTTCGGATCGCTGCGTCGATTGCAGTTTCGACTGCGACGTAGAGGACCGCCGCCTGCGCGGCGAGAACTGCCGGCATGGCAGCCGATGCCAGACGGCAGAGCGTGCCGCACGGGCACTCGGGCGCCTTCTTGGCCGGCAAGTTGCCATGTCCGGCATCGTCGATGGAACCGTGTCCGCTTGAAGAGCAGATGATTGCGAAGGGATCGACGGCGGACGCCGCCATGGAACCCTGCACAGTGCCGCTCAGCAGTCCTTGGATCAGGAATAGACAGGCGACCAGCAGCGCGACGGCGCTGGCCGATACCCGATCCCGCAAGATGCTTCGCATGGTCCCCATGCTTCGCTCCATGCCACAAGAGGGCAGCATTGTCACTGCGACCAACGCGCTTCCGGTGCCGATTGCTTATTATTCCCCAAAGGCTTAGGGTTTGATGCAATCAGATAATCGATGGGAAAAAGCCATGGTTCTCAGCGGCAAACGCATCCTCCTCATCATTTCAGGCGGGATCGCGGCCTATAAAAGCCTGGACGTGATCCGACGGCTCAGAGAGCGGGGTGCGTCCGTGCGACCGCTGATGACGACGGGGGCGCAGGAATTCGTGACGCCGCTTGCCGTCGGCGCGCTCGCCGCCGATCATGTGTTCACCGATCTTTTCTCCCGCCAGGACGAGCAGGATGTCGGCCATATCCGGCTGGCGCGCGATTGCGACCTCGTGCTGATTGCGCCGGCGACGGCGGACCTGCTCGCCAAGATGGCGAACGGGCTTGCGGACGACCTTGCCTCGACGGTGCTGCTTGCGACCGACCGTCCGGTACTCGCCGCCCCCGCCATGAACCCGCACATGTGGGCGCATCCGGCAACCAAGCGCAACGTCGAGACCCTGCGCGGCGACCATATCCGTTTTATCGGACCGATGTCAGGCGAGATGGCGGAGAGCCGCGAAGCGGGCGTCGGCCGGATGGCTGAGCCGCTCGAGATCGTCGCGGCCGCGGAAGCGCTGCTCAACGATGGACCGAGGCCGCTTACCGGCCGCAAGGCGATTGTCACCTCGGGGCCGACTCATGAGCCGATCGACCCTGTGCGCTACATCGCCAATCGCTCTTCCGGCCGTCAGGGGCACGCGATTGCCGCCGCCCTCTCCGCCCTTGGGGCAGATGTGACACTCGTTTCCGGGCCAGTCTCGGTCCCTGATCCCATGGGTGTGAAGGTCATTCACGTCGAGCGCGCAGACCAGATGCGCGACGCTGTTCTCGCCGCGCTTCCCGTCGATGTCGCGGTGATGGTTGCGGCCGTCGCCGACTGGCGTGTTGCCTCGGCCGCCGACCAGAAGATCAAGAAGCATCCGGGCGAATCCATCCCGACGCTCGCGCTGACTGAAAATCCCGATATTCTGAAGACCGTCGGTCATCACACGCTGCGGCCGAAGCTGGTGATCGGCTTTGCGGCGGAGACCCAGGATGTCGAGAGCAACGCCATGGCGAAACTCGAACGCAAGGGGGCTGACATCATCGTCGCCAACGACGTTTCGCCCGCAACCGGCATCATGGGCGGCGTTCGCAACAGGGTGAAGATCGTCGCTCACAGCGGCATCGAACAGTGGCCAGACCTTGCGAAGGAAGAGGTTGCGACGAAGCTCGCGGCGATGATCGCTGAACGGCTCAAGCAGTAATCGCGACCGGGGCGGTCTTTGCCACGGCCAGCGCCGGACGAAACGGTGCGATATCGAGGCCAATGTCGGCAAGCGTAACGGCACTGCCATCCGGGATCTCCGCCCAGGCATCGACATCGTCGTTGAGCGGCTCGGACACCAGGCAATAGCCCCTGCCGACAGGAGACGCGTAGAGCGTCGGCGCCTTGCGGTCGGTCGCATAACGGATCGCATAGAGTAACTTGCCATCGGAAAAGGCGGCCGTGTAGCGCACCAAGACTGAACCCAGGACGTTTTCGGCAAGGCCCTCTACGAAGCGTATCATCTCCGCCATGGCTGCCATCGGCGTCTGGCGCAGGCCAAACTGCAGGGCGAGCAGGAACATCAGTTCGGAATCGGTGGTCCCGCCGCGCGCGTTGAAAAGCTCATCGTCTAGCATGGCCTCCATGGGACGGCGCAGCCGTTCGAAGCCTGAGATCTGGCCGTTGTGCATGAAGGACCAGTTGCCGAAGGTGAAGGGATGGCAGTTGTCGCGCCGCGTGCCGCCGCCGGTGGCGGCCCGCACATGCGCCAAGAACAACGGCGACCGGATCTGCCGCGCAAGGCTCTTCAGGTTGCAGTCGGACCAAGCCGGCAAGGTATCGCGGTAGCGCCCTGGCTCCAGCCGGTCGCCATACCAGGCGATGCCGAAGCCGTCGCCATTGGTGGGGGTTTTGGCGCGGGTGGCGCAATGCGACTGCTCGATCAAGGAGTGCGCGGGCGAGGACACCAGTTCCTCCAGATAGAGGGGGTCTCCACGATAGGCTGCCCAGCGACACATGCTCTTTCCACTCCCGAGCCCGCCCTGAGGCGGGAGAATGCCGAAACGCGACAGTGATTGTCGAACCCGATGGTTAATAAGACCTGAACGGCCTCGTGGCTTGCAAGCGGAAGATGACAAATTTCCGGCGGCGGACGCGATCACATTGCGCAATGGCGCATCTTCTTTTGTGAACAGTGCGTTGCCGGGCAGGCTGATTTTGCGGATGCCGGTCAGGCGGCTATAGTCCCGGGCAAGTCGAACCCTTCGAGAGGATGCCATGTCGATCCGTCCCGTAAAGCATATGAGCACCGCAACTCCGACGATGGAGGGCGCCGGCGTGAAGCTGCATCGCGTCTTCGGCTTCGGGGATCCGTCAATGACCGACCCGTTCCTTATGATGGACGATTTCCGCAATGACAATCCGGCCGAATACATCCGTGGCTTTCCCTGGCATCCGCATCGCGGCATCGAGACGATCACGTACGTGCTCGCCGGCACGGTCGAGCACGGCGACAGCCTCGGCAATCGCGGCCTGCTCGGCTCCGGCGACATCCAGTGGATGACGGCCGGCAGCGGCATCATGCACCAGGAAATGCCGAAGGGCGATTTCGCCGGACGGATGCACGGCTTCCAGCTGTGGGCCAACCTGCCCTCGTCGCTAAAGATGACGGCGCCACGCTATCAGGACGTCAAATCCGCCGACATTCCTGTCGTGGTCGACGACGACGGCACCGCCGTACGCGTTATCTGCGGCGACTTTTGGGGCAAGGCGGGCCCGGTTGACGGCGTAGCTGCCGAACCGATCTATCTCGACGTCTCGGTGCCGCCGGGCAAGAAGAAGCGCCTGCCCGTCGACACCTATCGCAACGCCTTTGCCTATATCTTCGTAGGCTCCGGCACGTTCCGCGACGCCTCCAAGCCGTTTGGCGTCCGCGTCGAGAAGGAGGTCAACGGGGAGGAGTTGAACATTCGCGATATGTCCAGCAACCGCACGCTCGTCGTCTTCGACAGCGGTGATGAAGTGACCGTGCAGGCCGGCGACGAAGGCATCCGCTTTCTGCTCGTTTCGGGCAAGCCAATCGAGGAGCCGGTCGCCTGGCATGGGCCGATCGTCATGAACTCGCGAGAGGAGATCATGCAGGCGATGCGAGAACTGCAGAACGGCACCTTCATCAAGGCCGCACATTGAGCCGGCTTATCCACAAGCGCTACCACTAAATCTGTATATCGACACAACGAAACAACATTTCATTGTAAACGTTGGCGTATTCCCGACAGCGAGGAAATGAAATCGGGCATTCCTGAAGATGTGGCAGCGACTCGGCCGAGGTTTTTTCTTGCATCGCGGACGAATCATCCTACCTTCTTTCCATCGACAACAGAACGAAAGGAAGGTGATCCAATGTCTAATGAGATTTCAGACCTCGTAAAAGGCATGGAAGTGGTGATGAAAGCGAGGCAGCCCTCGCTCTAAGCCCCACCTTCCTAGGATCGCTTTGACGGTCCGGCCATTTACAGGCCAGAACTCATGGAAAGGGTCGCCTCGAGCGACCCTTTTCATTTTACATCACAGGATTGACGACGCCCACGATCTTGGCGTATTCGTAAAGTCATCAGATGACTTTACGAATACCGACGATGCAACCACTCGCAAAAACGAAGCTTGCCGACACGGCCATCGAGGCAATCCGCGCCGAGATATTGGGAAAGCGTTGGGCCGTTGGGGAAAAACTGCCCAACGAGGCAACGCTGTCGTCCATGCTCTCCGTCAGCCGCGGCACCATACGGGAAGCCGTCCGCGTGCTGGTGTCGCAGGGCCTTCTCGAAACCAGGCAGGGCTCCGGAACCTACGTGCTGTCTACCACCGATACGAGGCTGCCGCTCACCATGGCGCGTCGTGCCGGTCTGCGTGATCTCTTCGAGGCCCGGTGTGCACTCGATGTCGAGGCGGCGCGGCTGGCCGCGGTACGACAAACTCCGCAAACCATTGCGGAATTGAGGGCGCTTCTCGCCAAGCGGGGCAATTTCGAAGGCGGCGACAAAAGCGGCTTCGTCGAACGCGACCTTGCCTTCCACCAAGCCGTCATTGCGGCTTCCGGCAACCGCGCGATGGTTGAGATCTATCAGTTCTTCTCCGCCTCGATCGCCGAAACGATCGCGGCGACTTTGGACAATGAGATTCCCGAGCCTGATCTGCAGGCGCACGCCGACATCATCGACGCGATCGCCACCGGCGATCCGCAACAGGCCGACGCGGCCGTTCGCCGCTTCATGGCTCCCATCATCAGCGCTCTCGACCGGATGCTCCATTCATGACCACCCCCCTTCAGGACTCCGCGGAGGTCTACGACCTCGCGGACGAGCAACTTATCGATGCCGAAGCCGATAGCGTTCCCCAACCACAACCCCCAGTGGGCAGCAGTGCAGCGGCACGCTTCCTTCTCGGGGTTAGTCTCGTCCTGATCGCCTTCAATCTGCGGCCGGTCTTCTCCAGCGCCTCCGCGCTGCTGCCCGAAATCAAGACGGAACTCGGCCTTTCGTCGCTCGGCGCCAGCTTGCTGACCACCCTGCCCGTCGTCTGCCTCGGTGCTTTTTCGCCAGTGGCGCCGCGGCTTGCCCAACGAATCGGAGCAGAGCGTACGCTTCTGGGGGTACTCATCCTGCTGGCCCTCGGGACAGCGCTCCGGGGCCTTTCATCCATTCCGCTACTGTTTATCGGCACCGCGCTCGCCGGCGCTTCCATTGCTGTCGGCAACGTGCTGCTGCCTGGCTTGGTCAAGCGTGACTTTGCCGATCGCGCCGCGCTGATGACCGGCTTCTACACGATGGCGCTCTGCGCGGGCGCGGCAAGTGCTGCGGGCTTCACGTTGCCGCTCGAGCACATTCTCGGCGACTCGCTCTCCAGCGCACTGGCCGCCTGGGGGCTGCCCGCGCTGATCGTCGGGATCATCTGGTTGCCGCAAGTGCTGTCCACCAAGAGCCAGGTCAAGCGCAGCGGCTTTTCCGTCCAAGGACTCTGGCGAGACCGGCTGGCATGGCAGGTCACGCTCTTCATGGGCCTGCAGTCTGCTCTGGCTTATTGCGTATTCGGCTGGCTCGTTCCCATCCTGCGCGAGCGCGGCGTTGACGGTTTCACCGCGGGAGCGATCGTTTCGGTATCGGTGATGGTTCAGGCCGCGGCTTGCCTTGTAGCTCCGCAGATCGCCGTGAGGGGCAAGGATCAGCGACTGATCAACGCGTCGCTCTGTGCCGTCGCCGTCGTCGCCTTGCTCGGCCTACTGTTCGCGCCGCTCTCGACGATCTGGGTCTGGGCCGTGCTGCAGGGCATCGGCCAGGGCGGCCTGATCGCCGTCGCCATGACGACAATCGTGCTGCGCTCCCGCGATCCGCATGTGGCGGCCCATCTTTCCGGCATGGCGCAATGCGTGGGCTACCTGCTTGCGGCGATTGGCCCGCTGGTCGTCGGGCTCATCCGCGGCTGGACCGGCAGCTTTGCGTGGTCGGCCGTGCTTTTCGTCGCGCTTGGCGCGGGGGCTGCGATCAACGGCTGGAACGCCGGCCGCGCGGAATATGTGAATGCGCAGACGATCGCAAAAATGGACTAACGCCCCCTCACCATCTGTTGATTTCTCCCGCCAGACGGCGATGTTTAGGTTACGCCTCCAATACCGCTTCCGTCAGAGGTCAAGTTTTGCGTTTCCTATCCGCCATCCTGCTTGCAACAGCCTTGCTGGCGCCACTCGCACCCGCCGTGTCGCAGGAGGGTCGAGGCGAACCTGCCACACGGGCCTCATCGAGCGACGGCGTACTGAAGCTGCTGCCGGAGGACTCGGTCACCCAACACACACTGAAGATCGGCGACCGGACGCTCGACTATGTGGCCACGGCCGGAACGCTTGATCTCTTCGCGCAAGACGGCACCAAATCAGGCGCAATATTCTACACGGCCTATATCGCCAAGAACGGCGCCCCCGACCGCCCGCTGACCTTTGCCTTCAATGGCGGCCCCGGTGCGGCGTCGGCATTCCTGCATCTCGGCCTGATGGGGCCGCGTATCCTGGACTTCGGCCCGAAAGGCGACGATGGGGCCGACGCGAAGTTGGTCGACAACCCGCACACCTGGCTCGACTTTACTGATCTTGTTTTCATCGATCCGATCGGAACTGGCTGGAGCCGGACCGCCAAGGCCGACGACGCCTCCAAATACTACAACGTCAATTCCGACGCAGAGAGCATCGCGAAGGCGATCGCTCTTTATGTCACTCACAACAATCGATCCGGTTCGCCCAAGTATCTTCTCGGCGAGAGCTATGGCGGCTTTCGCGCCGCCAAGGTGGCCGGCGCCCTGAAGGACAGCCAGGGCATTATCGTCTCGGGCGCGATCATGCTTTCGCCACTGCTCGAGGGGCAACTGATGTTCAATGCTGATCAGTTTGCGCTCGGCGCGGCACTCGAATTCCCCTCGCTTGCAGCAGCGCACATGGACAGACGCAACGCTTTCGATGAAGGGCAGCAGCGCGATGCGGAGAAATTTGCGCTTGGCGACTATCTCACGACACTCGCCGGCCCGACGCCAACAGGCGAAGCCGCTAAGGCCTTTTACGAGAAAATTGCCGGCATGACCGGGATCCCCTCAGATGTCGTTGAGAAGAACCGTGGCTTCCTCGGAAATGCTTACGCCAAGCAATCAGAAGGGCAGGACGGGCGCGTTGTCAGCCCTTACGACGCGGCGTTCTCGACGCCCGATCCTTATCCGGAATCAGACTCCGATCGCGGCGACGACGCCATCCTCGACGGCTTCACCCGCGCCTATGGCGGGGCCTTCGCCGACTATGCGCGCAGTGAACTCGGATTCAAGACCGAGATGACCTATTCGCTGCTCGACAGCGATATCAATCGCAAGTGGGAATGGGGCGGGCGTGGCGGCGGTTCCATGCGTCAGGCGAGCGTTACCGACGATATCCGCCAGCTTCTCGCCTCCAATCCGAAATTCCGCCTGCTGATCGCCCATGGCTATAGTGATCTCGTGACGCCCTATGGGGTGAGCCGCTATGTTGTCGACCACCTGCCGGCGTCGCTTGCCGGCGAGCGCGTGGCACTGAAGGTTTATCGTGGCGGCCACATGTTCTATACGCGGGCCGACCAGCGCGCTGCCTTCACCGCCGGGGCCAGGGCCTTCTTCGCCGGACGTTCCGCTGCAATGCCGGCTGAATGAACTGGGTATCCAACGCGAAAACCTGAGATTTTCTCGCGTTTTACGCCAAAATGGGTTGCCTTCGGCCGATGCCGACATAGGTAAGTCACCATGTCATACCCCAGTAAGCCATTTCCTGCCACGATGCCGCAACCGGCCTCGGGGCAGACGGAATTGCTGAGCGCCCTTTCGTCCTCCCCTCAAGACTGCGCTCTTTTTCTCGATATCGATGGGACGGTGCTTGACCTGGCCGGGATGCCGGACGCGATTGTCGTGCCGCCGTCTTTGCCGGCGGCGCTTGACGCGGTCTCGCGAAGGCTTGGCGGTGCGCTTGCCTTGGTAACAGGGCGAGCGCTTGCCTATGCCGACGCGCTGTTTGCGCCATTTCGTTTTCCGATCGCCGGCTTACACGGCGCCGAACTGCGCCGACCTGATGGCAGCGTCGCAAAGGCCGAGACCACTGCCGCATTCGAAGCGATGAAAGCGGATCTTCGCAGGGCGGCTGAAAGCCTGGACGGCGTCATCGTGGAAGACAAAGGCGCCGCCGTTGCCGCTCACTATCGCCTTGTGCCGCAAAGGCAGACAGAGGTGGAGCCGATCATGGAGGCGATGCTGTCCAAGGTAGGGCCCGACTGGACCTTGCAGCGCGGCAAGATGGTTCTCGAAATCCGACCGGCCAGCGCCGACAAAGGTCAGGCCATAGAGGCGTTTCTTTCGATGCCGCCATTTGCCGGCAGGCGTCCGATCACCATCGGTGACGACGTCACGGATGAGGCGATGTTCCGTGTCGCCAATCGCCAGGGCGGCCTCTCCGTTCGGGTCGGCTCGCCCTCCGACACCACCGCCGCCTTGACGCTGCCTTCGGCGTCGGCGGTGCGGGAACTGATCGCGCAGTTCGCCGTTTGATCCCAAGCACCAGGTGCTGCCCTCCCAGGAAAGGAATTTTCGTGTCCCGTCTCGTCATCGTTTCCAATCGCGTGCCAGCTCCCGTGAAGGAGGGCGCAGCCTCGGCCGGCGGACTGGCGGTGGCGCTGAAGGCGGCGCTGGAAGAACGCGGCGGTATCTGGATGGGTTGGTCCGGCAAGTCGAGCGAAAACAACGAGCCCGGCCCGCTCTCCCTGACGGAGGAAGGCAAGATCACCTATGCGCTGACCGATCTCACCGGCAAGGACGTCGAGGAATACTACTTCGGCTTCGCCAATCGCGTGCTTTGGCCGATCTGTCACTATCGGCTGGACCTTGCGGAATACGGCCGCAAGGAGATGGCGGGATATTTCCGCGTCAATCGCTTCTTCGCGCATCGGCTTGCGCCGTTGCTCAAGCCTGACGACATCATCTGGGTACATGACTACCATCTGATTCCGCTGGCCGCGGAATTGCGGCAGATGGGCTTCAAGAACCGCATCGGCTTTTTCCTGCACATTCCCTGGCCGCCCGCCGATGTGCTCTACACCATGCCGGTTCACGAGGAGATCATGCACGGACTTGCGGCCTACGATCTTGTCGGCTTCCAGACGGACCACGATCTGGAGAACTTCGCCGGTTGCCTTCGCCGCGAGGATATGGGTGATGCCATCGGCGACGGCCGCTTCACGGCGAATGGTAAGGTCTTCAAGGGCGGAGCCTACGGCATCAGCATCGAGACGGCAGCCTTTGCCGAGTTCGCCAAGAGGGCCGGCAGCCATCACATGGTGCAGAGGGCGCGGCAGAGCATCAAGGACCGCGACCTGATCATCGGCGTCGATCGGCTGGATTACTCCAAGGGCATCACCCAGCGGCTGGATGCCTTCGAGCGCTTCGTCGTCAACAATCCGGCCCACCAGCGCAAGGTCACCTATCTCCAGATCACCCCGAAGTCCCGCTCGGAGGTGCCGGAATACGAACAGATGCAACGCACCGTCGCGGAGCAGGCAGGCCGCGTCAACGGTGCCTTGGGAACCGTGGACTGGGTGCCGGTCCGCTATATCAACCGCTCCGTCAGCCGCCCAATCCTCGCCGGTCTCTATCGGCTCGCCAAAGTCGGACTGGTCACGCCGCTTCGCGACGGCATGAACCTCGTGGCAAAGGAATATGTCGCAGCGCAGGACCCGGAAGATCCAGGCGTTCTGGTGCTCTCCCGCTTTGCAGGCGCGGCGCGCGAATTGAAGAGCGGCGCGCTGCTGGTCAATCCCTATGATATCGAAGGAACGGCCAACGCGCTGGCGCGCGCCCTGAACATGCCGATGGAAGAGCGCCGCGAGCGCTGGCAGCGGATGATGGACTATCTGCTTGAGCACGACGTGTCGCGCTGGTGCGACGACTTCCTCAATGACCTCGCTGCCTGAGCGCGAGTTCAGACGATTCCCGCCTCTGCCATAAGCCATGCCGTGAGCAGATCGCTTTGAGCGTCGCGTGTTCGCGGCGGCAACAGCCAGTAACCCCGGTCCGGCGCCTCCAGCGTCGGGCCTGCGGTTCTCAGCATCCCCGACGCGAGCAGCGGGTCGACGAGGCCCATCCATCCGATGGCAACGCCCTGCTCACCGATAGCGGCCTGCACGACCAGAGAGTATGTGTTGAAGCTCAGATCGCCCTGCCCCGCGTTAGGATTGCGACTGACCCCGAGTTGCGCGAAGTACCGCCGCCAATCGAACCAAGGCGAAGGCTCCGGCGCATCGAGATGGATCAGGCGTGCGCGGGCAAGGTCAGCCGGCGTGACGATAGCGCCATGGCGATCAAGGAAGCCCTTCGTACAGACGGGCGTGACCCTTTCCGGCAAGAGCAGAACGGCCTGGCGCTCGAACTCCGCGCGCGTACCAAAGACAACGGCAACGTCTCCGTCATCAGAGCGGTCGCGCTGCACTCTTTGCGTCGCGACAATCTGAATATCGACGTTCGGGTAAAGGGCGCGGAACGCATGCATGCGCGGAATCAGCCATAGCGCGGAAAACGCATAATCCGTGCGCAGCCGGATGATCGGCCGATCTGCTTCGTTGCGGAATCGCCGCGCCAGTTCATCGATGTCGCTGACACACTTTGCCACGACATCGAGGAGACGCTGGCCTTCCGGCGTCAACTCCACTCCCCGATGCTGCCGCTTCAACAGGCTGACGCCGAGTTGCTCCTCCAAACGACGGATCTGATAGCTCGCGGCCGGCTGAGTCAGGCCAAGAACACTTGCCGCCGCCGACAGGCTCCCAGTCTTGCCAATTTCCGCGAAGATGCGCATCCACCCAAGATCGAGACGACGGCTTTCCATAAAAATTCCTTAGAGGAGACGTCAAAAAATGCCTACTTCACAGGTCATGCGATATTGATAATCAATAAATCAAACAGATGGCAAACGTGAGGGACTCTCGAACTCTAAGCAGTCGATGCCAACCAGAAGACCTCCGCAGACACGGCTAAGTTCCCGCTCTCGCAAATGAAGGACGATACGCATGGCGCGCCCGAATATTCTCATTCTGATGGTCGATCAGTTCAATGGCACGCTGTTTCCAGACGGACCGGCTGATTTCCTTCACGCGCCTCATCTGAAGGCCCTGGCAGAGCGTTCGGTGCGCTTCGCCAACACCTATACGGCAAGTCCGCTTTGCGCCCCGGCACGGGCGTCCTTCATGTCCGGGCAGTTGCCGAGTCGGACTCGCGTTTATGACAATGCCGCCGAGTTTGCGTCCGATATCCCGACCTTCGCGCACCACCTGCGGGCGGCGGGCTATCATACCGCCCTGTCGGGAAAGATGCATTTCGTCGGCCCCGACCAGCTGCATGGCTTCGAGGAACGTCTGACGACCGACATCTATCCCGCCGATTTCGGCTGGACGCCTGACTACACCAAGCCCGGCGAGCGCATCGACTGGTGGTACCACAATCTCGGCTCGGTGACGGGCGCCGGCGTTGCAGAAATCACCAATCAAATGGAGTATGATGACGAGGTCGCCTACAACGCGACCCGCAAGCTCTACGACCTCTCGCGCCGTCACGACGACCGCCCCTGGTGCCTGACGGTAAGCTTCACGCATCCGCACGACCCCTATGTCGCGCGCCGCAAGTACTGGGACCTCTACGAGAATTCCCCAGCGCTGGATCCTGAGGTCGGCACAATTCCGTTCGACGAGCAGGATCCGCACTCGCAGCGTCTGTTGAAAGCCTGTGACTATGATGCCTTCGACATCACGCCGGAACAGATCCGGCGCGCGCGACAGGGCTACTTCGCCAGTATCTCCTACATCGACGACAAGATCGGCGAGATCCTTGACGTGCTCGAGCGCGGGCGGATGGCGGACAATACGATCGTTCTGTTCGTTTCCGACCACGGCGACATGCTTGGCGACCGCGGCCTCTGGTTCAAGATGTGCTTTTTCGACGGTTCATCGCGGGTGCCTCTGACGATCGCGGCGCTGGGCTGGACACCGGCCTCTATCCGGCAGCCTGTCTCGACGCTTGATGTGACCCCGACGCTGGCGGCACTGGCGGGCATCGACATTGCCAAGCTGGCGCCATGGACGGATGGCGAGGACCTGACGCCACTTGCGACAGGCACTGGCGGTCGTGGCCCGGTGCCCATGGAGTATGCCGCGGAAGGATCGGAAGCGCCGCTCGTCTGCCTGCGGGATGGCCGCTTCAAGCTGACGCTCTGCGACAAGGACCCGCCGATGCTATTTGATCTGGAGGCGGACCCGAAAGAGCTGATCAACCTCGCCGGCGATACCGGGTATGCCGACGTCCTGGCGAAGCTCACAGCCCTGGCCGAGAAACGCTGGAACCTGCAGAATTTCGATGCCGCCGTGCGCGAAAGCCAGGCACGCCGCTGGGTGGTCTACGAAGCGTTGCGGAATGGGGCGTACTACCCTTGGGACTACCAGCCACTGCAGAAGGCGTCAGAGCGTTACATGCGCAACCACATGGATCTGAACGTACTGGAGGAAAGCCAGCGCTACCCGCGCGGCGAGTAAATTGCAGCAGCACACCTCAGCCACCACACTCCGCACGCAAAACAGGAGGCTTCGATGCAGATCAGTGCACGCAATCGCTTGAAGGGAAAGATCGTCGAGGTGAAGAAGGGTGCGACCACGGCGCACGTCCGGATCGATATCGGCGGCGGCTCCATCGTCACGGCCTCAATCACCAACGAAGCGGTCGATGAACTCGGGCTTGCCGCAGGCGGCGACGCCTATGCGGTCATCAAGGCCTCTGATGTCATGATCGCCGTCGACTGACCGTCAGGCTTTCCTGCAATAATGTGCTACGTCGTCGCCGGTCTGGAAATCGCCAGGCTGCGGCGGCGCGATCGGCTTGAACAGCGTGCGATCGGGCTTCAGATCGAGAAGCGGAGTCCCATCCAGGCAATCCATCCCCCGCACCAGCAAGACGCCGTCTTCGACCCCTTCCAGCTTGACGATCGAGGTACCGATCGGATTTGGCCGCACCGGCGAGCGAAGCGAAAACGTGCCATGGACTTTTCCGCTATTGGCGGGGCTTTGCAGAACAAGATCGCGCCGCGCCCGATCCAGCCAATAAAGTATTTCCAGCCGCTCGAAGGCTTCCACGCCCCTGAGAGCCTGTCTCCAAGGCTCGAATATCTCGATTTTGCAGAGCGGACCGTCGTGCCGCCCCTGGCGCGGTGTCTCCATGCGCGAGGTCCAGGGCGTCGAGATACGCCCGATGAACACTAGGCCAGCGTCGGTCGCCGGGGGCACTTCAACCGCGACCTCATTTTCCCTGATTTCATTCTCGCGAACCATGAACCGCTCCCTTTCGGAACGGCATCATGGCAGATCGTTGTATCCAATCCAATATCACGCCGCCTTGACGGCGTGATATTCCTTGAGGGCGGCCATCTTGATCGCCGGATAGCGCTCGGCCTCGTAACGCAGCGAGAAGCTGTCCTGCGCCAGGAACACCGGATCATGATCCAGATCCCGCGCGATATCGCCGCGACGCGCGGTGATGAACTTTTCGAGCTCCGCCGGCTGATCGGCCGAAATCCAGCGGCAGACGGAAAAGCGCGACATTTCAAAGGAAACCGGCAGGCCATATTCGGCCATCAGGCGCTCCTTCAGAACATCGAGCTGCAGGGCGCCGACAACGCCAACGATAGCCGGCGAACCATCTTCCGGCGAAAACAGCTGGACAACGCCTTCTTCAGCCATCTGTTGCAGCGCTTCCTTGAGCTTCTTCGCCTTCATGGCGTCTTCCAGACGTACGCGGCGCAGGATTTCCGGCGAGAAGTTCGGCACGCCCTGGAACACCAGCGACTCTCCTTCCGTCAGCGTATCGCCGATGCGCAGCGTGCCGTGGTTGGGAATGCCGACGACGTCGCCGGCGTAGGCCGTATCGGCCAGCTGGCGCTGCGAGGCGAAGAAGAACTGCGGCGCGGTGAGACCGAGCTGTTTGCCGGTACGCGACAGGCGAGCCTTCATGCCGCGCTCGAGCTTGCCGGAGCAGATGCGGGCAAAGGCGATGCGGTCGCGATGGTTCGGGTCCATGTTGGCCTGGATCTTGAAGACGAAGGCGGTCATCTTGTTGTCGGTCGCCTGCACGGTGCGGATATCGGCCACCTGGTCGCGCGGCGGCGGCGCAAACTCGCCGAGCGCGTCAATGAGGTCGCGAACGCCGAAATTGCGCAGCGCCGAACCAAAGAAAACCGGCGTCAGATGGCCTTCGAGGAAGGCCTTCTTGTCGAAGGGTTTGCAGGCCTCGATCGCCAGCGTCGTCTCCTCGACGAAGGCGTCGCGCTCGTTTTCCGGCAAGCGATGGGCAACCATCTCGGGATCGGTGACCTTCGTCATGATCTCCTGCGTGTCGGCACCGCGCACCTCGTTCGTTGCGAGGTGATAGGAGCCGCAGAAGGTCTTCGACCGTCCGATCGGCCACGTCACCGGCGCGCAATCGAGCGCCAGCTTTTCCTCGACTTCATCCAGGATTTCGAACGGGTCGCGGCTTTCGCGGTCCATCTTGTTGATGAAGGTGATGATTGGAATGTCGCGCATGCGGCAGACTTCGAACAGCTTCAGCGTCCGCGGCTCGATACCTTTGGCGGCGTCTATCACCATGACCGCGGCATCGACGGCCGTCAGCGTGCGATAGGTGTCGTCGGCGAAGTCTTCGTGGCCGGGCGTATCGAGAATGTTGAAGACATTGTCCTTGTACTCGAACGTCATGACCGAGGTGACAACGGAAATGCCGCGCTCACGCTCGATCTTCATCCAGTCGGAGCGCGTCTGCATGCGATCCTTCTTTGCCTTGACTTCGCCGGCAAGCTGGATGGCGCCGCCGAACAGCAGCAGTTTTTCGGTGAGCGTGGTCTTACCCGCGTCCGGGTGCGCGATAATAGCGAATGTGCGGCGGCGGGAGACCGCCTCGGCGAGACTTTCGGCCATGATGTGAATCCTGTGGAATTGCGGCGTATCTAGCGATTAAAGCCCGTCATTGCAATTGACCTTGGCGCATCGGGCGCAAACTAATGCCCCATGACAATCCATACCGATACGCGCCCGACGCTCAACATCATCCGCCTCGCCAATGGCCAGGGCCTCGATCTGCCCACTTACGAAAGCAAGGGGGCGGCCGGCATGGACCTGCGCGCCGCCGTTGATGCCGACGCGCCGACCATTCTACAGCCTGGCAAGCGTGCGATGGTGCCGACGGGCTTCGTCTTCGAAATTCCGGAAGGATTCGAGGGCCAGGTACGCCCGCGCTCCGGCCTTGCCTTCAAGCACGGCCTCACCTGCCTCAATACGCCGGGAACGATCGACAGCGACTATCGCGGCGAGGTAAAAGTCCTGTTGATCAATCTCGGCGAAGAGCCGTTTGAGATCACAAGGGGCATGCGCATCGCGCAGATGGTGATTGCGCCGGCAATCCAGGCCCATATCTGCGAAATCTCCGAGGCGAGTGCCACGGCGCGCGGCGCTGGTGGCTTCGGCTCGACCGGCGTATGACCTCCAAGGGTATCGATCATTCCGGCCTGACCTTCCGCCGAGACTATTTCGGCGACCTCAAGGCCTGGCAGGCACTGGTCGATCTCCTGAAGGACACATTCGCTATCGATATCGGCCCGTTGCAGCAAATGGGCGGGCCGGACCCGAGCAGCATGCCCTTCGGCTGGTTTGACGGCGATGGCCTGCTTGCCGCCAATCTTTCGGCCTTTGCAATGCCGCTTGTTATCAACGGTCGACCGCTGAATGCTGCCGCCTTCCAGTCCGGTGCAGTTCGCCCGCCTTGGCGTGGGCGCGGGTTGTATCGCGACCTGACCCAAAAGGCGCTCGCCTGGTGCGAGGAGAAGGGTTTCGAAGCCATCGTGCTCTACACCGACAAGCCGGCGCTCTATGGACCTTACGGCTTTCGCGTGCTGCCGCTGCACGCTTATTCCGGCAAGGCACCGACGATACCGAAAGCACAGAGGTCGGCCCGGCGTCTCAATCCGCGAGAAACGGCAGACCTGGAGATGTTAAGCGCCGCCTTGAAGACGCGTCAGCCGGTCTCGGACGTGCTCGCCGTTTGCGAGAGCGCCGCGATGTTTCTGATCAACACCCAGCTCGATCCTGGCGTCAGGATCAGCTGGCTGGAACGGGAACGGGCCGCAGTTGCATGGAAGATGGACGCGCCGCGACATGTCATGCTGCTTGACGTCGTCGGCGGCAGTATCCCGTCGCTCGCGACGATCATTGGTGCACTCGACGTCGAGGCTGAGATCGTCGATGTGCTGTTTTGCCCGGACAAGCTTGACTGGAGTGGACAGGCGAAGCCTCTTGAGAGCCACACGCGTCTGATGATCCGAGCGCCCGGCACCATCGCCTTCGATCGACCAGCCATGCTCTCGCCGATGGCCGACTTCTGAGCTACCGCTCGCGCGAAAGCGGAGGCAGACGCCGCTTGACCGGCGATGCCTTGACCATCGAGGTGCTTGTTTCGGCCTTCTCCGCAACCTTGTCGAGGATCGTGTCGAGCTCCGGCATCGAGCGGACGACGAGCCGGGCAATGAAACAGTCATCTCCCGTCACCTTGTCGCATTCCACGAACTGAGGCGTCTCCTGGATGATCCGCTGAACGACATGCAATTGCCCGGGCAGCGGCCGAACGCGCACGATCGCCTGCAGCGGATATCCAAGCGCGGCCGGGTCGATGTCGATCGTGAAGGCGGCGATGATCCCGCGCTCTTCCAGGCGGCGGAGGCGTTCAGCGGCACTGGGCGAGGACAGCCCGGCAGCCTGGGCCAGTTCCTTCAACGAGATGCGGGCGTTCTCCGCCAACGCCTCCAGGATCTTCTGGTCGACATCGTCGATCACATTATCATTAGGCGATACAGACATTATACCTCACAATGATAGGAAAGAGCCGCAACCAACCTAATGCAAACTATATAATGCGGCGCACTGCCGCAATAGTCTTCATCCATCGAGATGGAGAGATGTGATGCAGAGCGAAATCCGCGCCGGCACGACCCAAATGACCGCCGCAATGCTGATATCGGGGACAATCGGTTGGTTCGTGGTAATGTCCGGCCAGCCGGTGAGCGGCGTGGTGTTCTGGCGCTGCCTCTTTGGCGCGATCAGCCTGCTTGTCGTGTGCGCGGCAATAGGGCTGCTGCGACCGGGCGTCATCAGCCTGAAATCGGCAGGCATCGCTGTCCTCGGCGGCGTGGCCATCGTGCTCAACTGGTTGCTGCTCTTTGCATCCTACGGCCACGCATCGATTTCGATCGCGACGACCGTCTACAACACGCAGCCTTTCATGCTGCTTGCGCTGGGCGCCCTGTTCCTCGGCGAAAAGATCACCGCCGCAAAGCTGTTTTGGCTGACGCTGGCCTTTGCCGGCATGGCGGCCATCGTCGAGGCCAAGCCGGCCGCGGCGGGTGGCCATGAGGGATATGGCCTCGGTATCCTGCTGGCGCTCGGTGCCGCCTTTTTCTACGCTCTCGCGGCGATCGCGGCAAAATGGCTCAAAGGAACGCCGCCGCATCTTATCGCGCTGATCCAGGTGGCGACCGGCGTGCTGATGTTGCTGCCGACGGTGAATTTTTCTGAGCTGCCCACAAATGGCCAGTCATGGTCGATCCTGATTACCCTGGGTGTCGTGCATACCGGTCTGATCTATGTGCTGCTTTATGGCGCGATCCAGAAGCTGCCGATCCATCTGATCGGAGCGCTGTCATTCATCTATCCGATTGCGGCGATCCTGGTGGACCGTTTGGCCTTCGGACACGCCTTGCAGCCGCTGCAGCTCGTCGGCGCTGCCGTCATTCTGGTCGCTGCGGCCGGAATGAACCTTGGCTGGACGCCCGCGCAGCTGTTGCGTACGCGGGCGGGCTGATGATTTAGAGCCTTTCAGGTTTAAAGGACCGGCTACTTCTGCTGCCGGGTCGTTTCGAACAGGAACCAGGTGCGGCGCTCAGCCTCGTCGATCCAGACCTCCAGCAGGCTTGTCGTCGCGAAATCATTATGCTCTGAGCAGACATCGTGCGTCTCGCGCAACAGCGAGACCAGCTGCTTGTTGTCATCACGCAGTTCCGCCAGCATGTCCTCAGGCGTGACGTAGTCTGCATCGTTGTCGTTGATGCGTTGCAGGCGGCCGATATGGCCGATCGAGCGCAGTGTCGTGCCGCCGATTTTGCGGGCGCGCTCGGCGATCGCATCGGTGGTGGCGAAGATCTGCTCGGCCTGCTCGTCGAGCATCAGGTGATAGTCGCGAAAATGCGGCCCCGACATGTGCCAGTGGAAATTCTTGGTCTTCATGTAGAGCGCAAAGACATCCGCCAGCAGCGCCGCCAGGGCGGCCGAAATATCCTGAATGGCATTGCTTTTCAGGTCGGTGGGGGTGGCGAGCGGGGCGATTTTGCGCTTTTCGGCGGCAGTGGGGCTCATCAGTGTCTCCTTTGGCGAGCGGCGGGTGGCAGGTGTCGGCGCGGTGGGGGGATGCAGGCTCCACCAGCCATAATCACCGCCTTGGAACTAGAACCGCGACAGGCAGCGTCAATAGCGACAAGCGACCGCAGCATGATGACAGAACGACGCTCCTTGAATGGAGCGGGCCGCAGGCGTAGAAGGCGGCTGAAGCAGGAGTCCACATCATGTCATTCACCGCCCTTTTAGCTTACGCTGCGGCGCTGTTCATCGCGGCGGCAATTCCGGGACCGGGCATCACGGCGATCGTCGCGCGCGCGCTCGGTTCGAATTTTCGCGAGACGTTTTTCATGGGCCTCGGCCTCGTGCTGGGCGACATGACCTATCTGACTGCCGTCATCCTCGGGCTCGCCTTCGTGGCACAGACCTTCACCGAGGTCTTCATCGTCATCAAGGTCGCCGGTGCGCTCTATCTCTGCTACATCGCCTACAAGCTATGGACCGCCGGGCTGCTGCCCCAGGACATCGCGGCCAAGAAGGCAAGCAGTGCCGGCATGAGCTTCCTGTCCGGACTGCTGGTCACGCTCGGCAACCCCAAGACCATGCTTTTCTACGTCGCCCTGGTGCCGACGCTGATTAATATCAACAGCGTCGGACCTCGCGAATACTGCACCCTCCTGGCAACCACCTTCGTCGTCCTGCTCGTGGTTCTGGTGCCCTATATGCTGCTGGCGTCGCGGGCGCGTATCATGCTCAAGCAGCCCCGCGCGCTGCAGGCGCTGAACAAGACAGCGGCAGGCATTCTGGCCGGTACGGCAGCCTTTATCGCCACCCGTACGGCGTGAAAAATTCAACCGGCAAAGTTCGGTTCTTAAAGGTTTTTTTCTCAAAGGATGGCCTCAAGCGGGTGAAGCCAGACTGGTTTCCATGCGCCTTTGACCCTATTCTCTCCGCACATTTCACCCAGGGAGAGCCTAATGTCGAAGAAACCTGGCCGCGGCCGCATCTATTCCTCGATCACCGAAACTATTGGCGATACACCGATCGTGCGGCTCGACAAGCTCGCCAAGGCGAAAGGCGTAAAGGCGAACCTGCTGGCCAAGCTTGAGTTCTTCAATCCGATCGCGTCCGTAAAGGACCGCATCGGCGTCGCGATGATCGAGTCTCTGGAATCGCAGGGCAAGATTTCGCCCGGCAAGACGACCCTCATCGAGCCGACATCGGGCAATACCGGGATTGCGCTGGCTTTCGCCGCTGCGGCGAAGGGATACAAGCTGATCCTGACCATGCCGGAAACCATGTCCGTCGAGCGCCGCAAGATGCTGGCGCTGCTTGGCGCCGAGCTCGTGCTGACGGAAGGTCCGAAGGGCATGAAGGGTGCGATCGCCAAGGCTGAGGAACTGGCTGCGACGCTCCCGGATGCGATTATCCCGCAGCAATTCGAAAACCCGGCCAACCCGGAAATCCACCGCCGCACGACGGCCGAGGAGATCTGGAATGATACCGACGGTACGGTCGACATCCTGGTTTCCGGCATCGGCACAGGCGGCACCATTACGGGCGCCGGCCAGGTGCTGAAGTCGAAGAAGCCCGGCATCAAGGTGGTCGCCGTCGAGCCGACGGAATCTCCGGTCCTTTCCGGCGGCCAGCCGGGACCGCACAAGATCCAGGGCATCGGCGCAGGCTTCGCGCCGGCAATCCTCGACACCCATATCTACGACGAGATCGTTACGGTAAGCGGCCCCGAGGCGCTGGAACTTGCCCGCGAAGTCGCCAGGCTCGAAGGCGTGCCCGTTGGCATCTCCTCCGGCGCAGCACTGGCCGCTGCTATCCAGGTCGGCCAACGAGACGAGAATGCTGGGAAAAATATAGTTGTGATCATTCCGTCCTTTGCCGAGCGCTATCTCTCGACCGCGCTGTTCGATGGCCTTGGAAGCTAGGCAACGCCTTTTCTGCAGCATCTGGGGCGCCTCGGCGCCCCTTTCTGTTCAGGCAGCCGTGCTTAGCCGCCCACCGGCGATGCGATAGGAAATTGCTTCAGCGAGGTGAATGCGGCCCCTGCCCTTTGATATCGGCTAGATCAGGCAGGTTCGCCGTATTCGCGCGGATCGCCGGTTCCGGACGGGCGGGACCTGGGTGCCACGAAAGTGATTGGCAAGCGCGATGAGGCTGCGGGGCGCGAGGATGTCGATATCGGGACCGGCCCAGGCTGCCTCGGCACCGCTCTCGGCCGGACAGATCAAGCCCTTGCCGATCGCGTTGGCGCCAATGGCCGCCGGCAGTGCCCCGGCAACGGGAGCGATCGTGCCGTCGAGATTGAGCTCGCCGATAACCACGTAGCCGGAGAGCGCGTCCGCAGGGATCGCGCCGAGAGCGGCCATCAAGCCGAGGGCAATCGGCAGATCGAAGTGGGAGCCCTCTTTCGGCAAGTCAGCCGGTGCCAGATTGACGGTAATCTTCTTGGCTGGCAGAGCCAGGCCGGAGGCGTGCAATGCCGCGTGAACGCGCTCTCGACTTTCGGCAACGGCCTTGTCCGAAAGCCCAACGATCTAGGTCACGACCTGAACTTCGACCGGAACACCCTCAATGCCCTGAAATGCAACCGTGCTGACGCGTGCGACCATGCCCCAATCCCCTGTGCCGCATCCCACTACACTACAGTTTAACGACGTATCATTGTCGACAATTGCAATCTTTCATAGAAAACAGAATGGAACAAGAACAATAAAAGAACGAATTCAAGCCTGCGCTGTAGTCAGGTTGTGGTTGGTTGCACTAGCAGAACAAAGTAAGGAAACGCCCGGATCGATGCCAATCCGGGCGCTCACAAACTCATTATAATTTTGCGGAAGAGCTCTCCTCACCGCGCATGAGGCGGCGAAGCCAAGCGCTAGGCGCGCTTGCGCTCAATCGCGTCCCAAAGAAGGGCTGAGATGTCGGCGCCGCCAAATTTGCGGACCTCCCGAATGCCCGTCGGCGACGTGACGTTGATCTCCGTCATGTAGTCGCCGATGACATCGATGCCGACAAAGAGGAAACCGCGTTCCTTGAGCGCAGGGCCGATACGCTTGCAGATTTCGATTTCGCGGGCCGTCAGGTCAGTCGCCTCGGCGCGGCCACCGACATGCATGTTGGAACGGCTGTCGTGCTCGGCGGGGACGCGATTGATGGCACCGACCGGCTCGCCGTCGACGAGCAGGATGCGCTTGTCGCCCTTGCGGACATCCGGGAGATATTGCTGCGCGATGAAGGGCTCGCGGAACAGCTGACCGAACATTTCGAGCAGCGACGACAGGTTGCGGTCGTCCCTGGTCGAATGGAAAACGCCGGCGCCGCCATTGCCGTAGAGCGGCTTCAGGATGATGTCGCCCATCTCGTCCCGGAACCTGCGAATTTCGGCCGCGTCCTTGGTGATCAGCGTCTTCGGCATCAGATCTGCAAATTCGGTGACGAAAATCTTCTCGGGCGAATTCCGGACCCACGCCGGGTCGTTGACGACGAGCGTCTTCGGGTGGATTCGCTCCAGCAGGTGCGTCGAGGTGATATAGGCCATGTCGAACGGCGGGTCCTGGCGCAGCAGGACCACATCCATCGTCGACAGATCCACGCGTTCCGGCGCCCCCAGCTCGAAGTGATCGCCCTTGACGTCGCGCAGCACCATCGGCTCCACGGTGGCGTACAGATTGCCATCCCTGAAGCTCAGGCGCTCAGGCGTGTAATGGAAGAGCTTGTAGCCACGGGTCTGGGCTTCCAGGCTCATCGCAAAGGTGGAATCGCCTGCAATATTGATGCCGGCAACATGGTCCATCTGGACCGCTACATTCTTGATCTTGGCCATTTCCGTCCCTTAGCTGATGCCGGACAGATGTAGGCTGCAGATGCCTTGAAAGCAACGCCAATCAATGGCGTCCGGGGCGATGAGCGGGCGAATTCCTCAGGCCGCGATGCCGCTCTTCGGCGCCTCGCCGCGCAACAGGCTGCGAAGCCGGTAGACAAGCGCGACCGGCTTCGGAAACGGCTTTCTCAGGAATGCGACCTTGCGCACATAATTGTCGACGCGCCAGCAGGCCCAGGTGCCCGCCGCGAAGAACGCAACGTCGCCAGCCTCCAGCGTCCGCTCCGTGCCATCCTCGGCAACAATATGGACGCCGCCTTCAAGGATCATCACCGTTTCGTCCCAGTAGAAGTGCCAGCGGAATTCGCCGGCTGTGCAATCCCAGATCGCCGTATATGCCGCATCATCATTGCTGCGCGAATGCTCGCCGGTGCGGGCCTGTGGCTCGCCGCCGATGATCCAGTCCGGGTTGATGGGCGTCGCGTGCATGACGAAGTTATCCCCGGACTTCGCCACGAAGGTCTTTGCTGCCGGTTGCGGAAGACTCGGAAGGGGCACTACCCGCGCGGCCATCGCGACCACGCTCGCCAGCATCACATGAATACCCATGAGCAACCCCCGCTGCTATCCAGTCCTTGTCGGGATAGCAGAGAGTCGTAAAGGCACCGTACAGGCGGTCGGTACAATTTGAGTGATCAGCCCAAGGCGTCAGGCGATTTCCGTTTTCACCTGGACGACCTGCGGAGACACGGTATCGCCGATGCGCTTCCCCGTTTCCTGATTGAAGAAATGCAGCTTCTCGGTGGCCACGCGTAACCGCAACTCGGACTTCAGCTCTGTCTCAGGGGACAGGACTGCCGTCAATGATTGGTCGCCCAGATTTCCATGCACGAGACGCTGGGAACCAAGCTCTTCCACATAGTCTACCGCAACGGTCATGGCATGTTCGCCGGGACCGGCAAGGCGGAGGTCCTCGGCGCGCATGCCGACGGTGACCGGCCCCGATGTAGGAGCAAGCCCCGCAAGGTCGATCATGCTTGGCCCCAATGCGAGCTTGTCGCCATGCAGTTCGCCCTTGAGCAGGTTCATGGCCGGCGAGCCGATAAAGCTCGCGACGAAGGTCGAGGCCGGGGTGTGGTAGACCTCGAGCGGCGCGCCGATCTGCTCGATCTCGCCGCCGTTCAGAACCACCAGGCGATCGGCCAGCGTCATGGCTTCCAGCTGGTCGTGGGTGACGTAGATCGAGGTGGTGCCGAGCCGGCGTTGCAGCCGCTTGATCTCGCCGCGCATCGAGACGCGCAGCTTGGCGTCGAGGTTGGACAAGGGCTCGTCGAACAGGAAGGCCGCCGGCTTGCGCACGATCGCGCGGCCCATGGCAACGCGCTGACGCTGGCCGCCGGACAAGGCGCGCGGCTTGCGCTCGAGGTATGCTTCGAGTTGCAGCATGCGCGCGGCTTCCGCGACGCGGGCGTCGATCTCGGCCTTCGGCGTCTTGCGATTGCGCAGGCCGTAGGCAAGGTTTTCATAGACCGACATATGCGGATAAAGCGCGTAGTTCTGGAAGACCATGGCAATGTCGCGCTCGGCCGGATCGATCTTGTTGACGACGCGATTGCCGATCTTCACGTCACCCTTGGAGATCTCCTCCAGTCCCGCGACCATACGAAGCAGAGTGGATTTTCCGCAGCCGGAGGGGCCGACGAGGACGACGAACTCGCCGTCCTTGATGTCGATGCTCACGGATTTCACCGCATGCACGTCCCCGGTATAGATCTTGGAGACCTGATTGATTTCGATGGCGGCCATCGGCGTTTCCTTTACTTGTCGCTTTCGGTGAGGCCCTTGATGAACCAGCGCTGGAACACCACGACGATGATGACAGGCGGTAGCATCGCGAGGATCGCGATCGCAAAGGCTTCGTTGTAATCGGGGATCTGAGCGCCGACCCAGACCAGCAGGATCTGCTTGATGCCGCGCACCAGCGTGTAGAAGCTCTCGTCATTGGTCATCAGCATTGGCCAGAGATACTGGTTCCAGCCATAGACGAACATGATGATGAAGATGGCTGCCACCATCGTCTTCGAGAGCGGCACGATGACGTCGAAGAAGAACTTGATCGGGCCGGCGCCGTCGATGCGCGCCGCCTCGAGCAGCTCGTCCGGGATCGATTTGAAGAACTGCCGGAAAAAGAAGGTGCCGGTTGCCGAGGCGAGTAGCGGCACGATCAGGCCGGTATAGGTGTTGATGAGGTGCAGTTGGTGCATCACCTCATAGGAAGGAAGGATGCGGACCTCGAGCGGCAGCAGCAAGGTCGTGAAGATCATCCAGAAAAACAGCGTTCCAAGTCGAAAGCGGAAATAGACGATCGCATAGGCGGCGAGCATCGACAGCACGATCTTTCCGACGGCAAAGCCGATACCGAGGATCAGCGAGTTCATCAGCATCCGGGTGCCGGTCACCTGTCCGGTGAAACCACCTTCGCGGTTCAGGACCGCATTGTAGGTCTCGACGAAATGGTTCCCCCACCTGAGCGTCAAACCGTTGCGGTGAATTTCGGCCGCCTCGTGCGTCGAGGTGAAGAAGGCGACGACGACGGGCGCCATCATGACGAAGACGCCCAGGAGCAGGATAATGTGATCGGTTATCTTGAGACGATACATTGCGCCCCCTCAATTGTAGTGAACGCGCCGCTCAAGGAAGCGGAACTGGAAGACCGTGAGCACGAAGACGACAATCATCAGGATTACCGACTGGGCCGAGGAGCCGCCGAGGTCGTTGCCACGGAAGCCGTCCATGTAGACCTTGTAGACAAGGGTGATCGGATTGTTGGCGGCCTTGTCCTTCACCATCACGTCGACGATGCCGAAGGTATCGAACAGCGAATAGGTGACGTTGATGACGAAGAGGAAGAAGGCGGTCGGCGCCAGGAGCGGCAGGATGACGGTCCAGAAGCGGCGGAAGCCCGAACGGCAGTCGAGCGCCGCGGCCTCGCGAACGGAAACGGGAATGCCCTGAAGGCCAGAGAGAAAGAAGATGAAATTATACGGGATCTGCTTCCAAACGGAGACGACCACCATCGCAAAGGCCGTGTCGAAGTAGTTCAGGCCGATCTTCATGTCCCAGCCGAACAAGGCGGCGAAACGCACAAAGGGGCCCATGTGCTGGTCGAAGAACATCATGCCGATCAGGCCGGCGACCGGCGGGGCGATCGCATAGACCGAAATTAGCACGGTCTTGTAAGCCGAGCTGCCGCGAATGACAGCGTCCGCCTTGACCGCCAGCAGGAGGCCAAGCGACAGCGAGAAAAACGTGACAAGCGCCGTGAAGATCGCCGTAAAGCCGGCAATCGAGCGGTACTCCGCGCTTTCGAGGATGCCCTTGTAATTGTCGAAGCCCACGAAGGTGGAGCCGAAGCCGAAGGGATCCTCAAGGAAGAACGAGGACTTCACCGCCTGAACGGACGGCCAATAGAAGAAAATGAAAATCACCGCCATCTGCGGCAGCAGGAAGAGATAAGGCAGCGTTGGCGACGAAAACTGCACGCGCTTCATGGCGGGACCTTTTTGCAAAGCGGTTCCGGAAACGGCGAACGCCCCCGGAACCGTTGTCTTTCAGCAATGGGCTAGATCAGCCGGCAGTCTTGGCAAAACGCTCGAGGAGCTGGTTGCCTTCCTTCTCGATGGTGTCGAAAGCGTCCTTGACGGAGGTTTCGCCCGAGAAGATGCGGCCGTATTCGCGTTCCATGATTTCGCGGATCTGCGGGTAGAAGCCGAGGCGGTAGCCCTTCGACCATTCGCCATCATCCAGCTTCAGCTGCTTGATACCGACTTCGGCAACCGGCTCCTTGTCGTAGTAGCCTTCCTTCTTGGCGAGCTCGTAGGCTGCCTCGGTGATGGCGACGTAACCGGTTGCCTGGTGGTAGAACTTCTGGATCTCAGGCGAGGTCAGGAACTGGAAGAAGTCGGCAACGCACTTGTTCTCCTCAGCCGACTTGCCGGACATTGCGAAGAGCACCGCGCCGCCGATGAAGCTGTGGGTGCCGGCGCCCTTGATCGCACCCCAATACGGCAGGAAGGTTGCCGAGAAGGGCATCGTTGCCGTCTTCTTCAGGCCGCCGAAGGAGCCCGAGGAACCGATCCAGAGAGCGACCTTGCCTTCTTCAAAGGGCTTCTGGTTGTCGTTCCAGCCGGCGCCGTAGTACTTGAAGTAGCCTTCGTCGGACCAGGCCTTCAGCTTGTCGAACATCATGATGAGGTTCGGATCGGTGACCTTGAGCTTGGTGTCGACAACGCTGTCGTAGCCGTTGTTGTTGGTGGCGAACTGGATGTTGTTGCGCGAGAAGAAGTTCTCGGTGAATTCCCAGGTCAACTGCGACTGGACGAGCGGGATATAGCCGGCCTCCTTGAGCTTCGGAGCAATTGCTTCGAACTCTTCCCAGGTCTTCGGAGCTTCGACGCCAGCCTTCTTCAGCGCTTCCGGATTGATGTACATAATCGGTGCGGAAGAGTTGAAGGGCATGCCGACGAACTTGCCGTCAGCGGCGGCGTAGAAATAGCGAACGCCGGGAATGAAGGCATTGCGGTCGAACTTGTAGCCGGCGTCCTTGATCAAGTCTTCGGCCGGAACGACAGCGCCCTTGGCGTTGATGATGGTTGCTGCACCTGCGTCGAAGACCTGCAGAATGTTCGGCTGTTCGCCCGAACGGAAGGCCGCGATGCCGGCGGCAAGTGCTTCTTCATATGTGCCCTTGCTGACCGGGGTCAGGGCGCAGGCGGACTGCGCAGCGTTGAACTTCTGTGCAACCTCATTGATGACTTCGCCGTTGCGGCCGCCCATGCCGTGCCACCAGGTGATGTTGGTCGCAGCAAAGGACGACGACGCCGAAAAGCTGGCCGCCATGGCGGCCATAGAAATTTTCTTGAACATGGCTAATCCCTCTCCACCAATTGTTGGGGTGAGGAGTGCAATAGAGGCCTTCCATGACGCCTCCTTGATGGTTTCATGACAGGACTGTTACAGCCGGATCCTTTTGCACGCGATTGCAATGACGTCAGAAGGCATTCGGAAAGTTCGCGGCAGGCGGCCGGGCAGGATGGCCACGATGTCGTAACGCCGCGAAAGCAAAGCATAATCGCGTTGTCGCTGTAGCCACAGATCGCTGGCCGCTCTGATGCGGTTTTGCGCTGTAGGAGACACGGCGTCGATCGCGCTCATCTCCTCGCGCCGCGCCTTCACTTCAACAAAAATCGCCAGGTTGCGCTTTGCAATGATGTCTATTTCCCCGAGCTTGGTGCGATAGCGCAGCGCGACGATGCGATAGCCCTTCAGCATAAGATAAAGAGCAGCGAGATACTCGGAGACCTGGCCCCGACCGAGCGCCCTGCGGCGGTCGGCAGCAGCAGCCCTATCGCCCATCGCCGCCCTTCATGTCGAGAAGCCGCTGATAGAGTTCCTTCTTGGAGACGCCAGTCAGCTTCGATGCCTCGGCTGCCGCTTTGGAGGTCGGCAGGGTTCTTGCCAGATAGGCCAAGATCGCATCGACGTCGGCAGCTTCGACCACCCGTTCGGGAGGCGGACCTATGACCAACACGATCTCGCCTTTGACGTTGTCGACATCGGCGTAGTGGGCAGCCAGCGTCCCTAGGGTGCCGCGGCGAAACTCTTCGAAGGCTTTGGTCAGTTCGCGACAGACGCAAGCCGACCGGTCTGCACCGAGCACATCGGCGGCGGCGGCAAGGGTCGCAGCAATGCGATGCGGCGATTCAAAGAACATCAGCGTCGCGGGGGCCGCCTCTAACTCCGCCAGCCGATCGCGACGGGCCTTGTCCTTGGTCGGCAGAAAACCGGCGAACAAGAACGCATCATTCGGCAGGCCGGAACCCACGAGAGCCGCAAGCGGTGCCGAGGCACCGGGGATTGGCACGACGCGATAGCCGGCCTCGATGGCGCTCTGTGCGAGGCGATAGCCGGGATCGGAGACCAGGGGCGTTCCGGCGTCCGAGACGAGAGCGACTGACTTGCCGGCCTCCAGCGCCTGCAGGAGCCGCGGACCAGCCTCGTCGGCATTGTGTTCGTGATAGGCATAGGGGCGGTTCTGAATGCCAAAACGGTCGAGCAAGACGCGGGTGACGCGCGTGTCTTCGCAGGCCAGCACATCGGCGCCGGCAAGCGTTTCCAACGCACGCAGCGTGATGTCGCCGAGATTGCCTATCGGCGTCGCAACGAGGTAAAGCGCCGGCTCCAACGGTCGTGCCGGAACAGACATATTATGCAGGCGGAAGCTGCGTTGCCTGCCGCCATCGGTCATCACATCGTCATTGCTCAAGGTATCGATACTCTCCTCTGGTTTCCGCTTTTATGGGCGAGACCCCGCCGTTCGGCAAGGCCGCAGCAATTTCTGTGTGCATTGCACCGGAAAACGGCAAATGCACTGGCGCGGCCATTCGCGCCTCTTGCAATCGGTCTCAAAATCCTGCCATTTTCCCTATCCACTCTATGGTCCCTTTTGGGCAAAGGCATTCCTTGCGGCGCGCAACATGCGCGCTCAAGCAGTAACGGTCGAAAGCGGTAGCATCCCATGCGTATTACAATTGAGCGGTCCAACCTTTTGAAGTCGCTGAACCACGTGCATCGCGTGGTCGAACGCCGGAACACGATCCCGATTCTGTCCAACATCCTGCTGCGCGCCGACGGCCAGAATCTGGACATGAAGGCGACCGACCTCGATCTCGAAGTGACCGAAGCGACGCCTGCGAATGTCGAGCAGGCCGGCGCCACTACGGTCCCCGCCCATCTTCTTTACGACATTGTGCGCAAGCTGTCTGATGGCTCCGAAGTTCTGCTGGCGACCAGCACCGACGGCGGCTCGATGACCGTCCAGTCCGGTCGTTCCAAGTTCTCGTTGCAGTGCCTGCCGGAGTCGGACTTCCCTGACCTCACCGCCGGCACCTTCAGCCATACCTTCAAACTGAAGGCGACCGATCTCAAGATGCTGATCGATCGCACCCAGTTCGCGATCTCGACCGAGGAAACCCGCTACTATCTGAACGGCATCTTCTTCCACACCATCGAGAGCAAGGGTGACCTGAAGCTGCGTGCCGTCGCAACCGATGGCCACCGCCTCGCCCGCGCCGACGTGGATGCACCATCCGGCTCGGAGGGAATGCCCGGCATCATCATCCCGCGCAAGACCGTCGGCGAACTGCAGAAGCTCGTCGATGTGCCTGATGCGATGGTGACCGTGGAAGTCTCGGACGCCAAGATCCGCCTCAGCATCGGCTCGATCGTCATGACCTCGAAGCTCATCGACGGCACGTTCCCGGACTACCAGCGCGTCATCCCGACCAACAACGACAAGGAAATGCGCGTCGATTGCACGACGTTTGCTCAGGCCGTCGACCGCGTGTCGACGATCTCCTCTGAGCGCGGTCGCGCCGTCAAGCTCGCCCTCTCCGACGGCCAATTGCTGCTCACCGTCAACAATCCGGATTCAGGCAGCGCAACCGAAGAAGTCGCGGTCGGCTACGACACCGACTCGATGGAAATCGGCTTCAACGCCAAATACCTGCTTGATATCACCGCGCAGCTTTCCGGCGATGAAGCGATCTTCCTGCTCGCCGACGCCGGCTCGCCGACGCTCATTCGCGACACGGCTGGCGACGATGCCCTTTATGTGCTGATGCCGATGCGCGTCTAGCCGCGCGTCGCATCTACGGTGCAAACTTTGCCAATTGCGACGTCAGGCCTTGTTTTTCGGCGGAACTGACTGCAATTAGAGAGCGGGCTGTTTTGTTGCATATCTAGGAGGACGGGCATGGCGTTGCGCCTAAAGGAACGGCTGGGCAAAAAATTCGATGAAGAAATCCGCTTCTTCAAAGGAATGATGCAGGGGCCGAAGACTGTCGGTTCGATTGTTCCCACCTCCTCCATAACGGCCCGCAAGATGGCAAGCGTCATCAACCCGCATTCGGGACTGCCGGTCCTTGAGCTCGGCCCGGGTACCGGCGCAATCACCAAGGCCATTCTTGGTCGCGGCGTGAAACCCGAGAAGCTGGTCGCCGTCGAATATTCGACGGATTTCTACGAGCACCTGGTCCGGCTCTATCCGGGCGTGAACTTCATCAACGGCGATGCGTTCAATCTCGACAAGACGCTCGGATCGATGAAGGATCAGACGTTCGATTCCGTCGTATCCGCCGTCCCGCTTTTGAATTTCCCGATGCAGGCGCGCATCGCGCTGCTCGAAAGCCTGCTCGACCGCTTGCCGGCAGGCCGCCCCGTTGTCCAGATCTCCTACGGCCCGGTGTCGCCGATCATCGCGCGGCCGGATCGCTACCATATCCAGCACTTCGACTTTATCGTCCGCAACATTCCGCCGGCACAGCTCTGGATCTACCGACGCGGCTGACCCGGTGTTCGGCCTCTACGTCACCCATCCGCAGGTGAGGATCGACGCAGCGGTTCCCGTGCCGAAATGGGGGCTGTCGGAGATCGGCGCCGCACGCGCCCACAAGGCCGCCGAACGCCGCTGGGCAAAGCAGCTGCGCCGCATCGTTTCCAGCGACGAGACAAAGGCGATCGAGACTGCCGAGATCCTTGCAGCCGCAGCGCAGGTGACCGTCGAGATCGTCCACGACATGCATGAGAACGACCGCTCGGCGACCGGTTTCATGCCGCCCCCCGAGTTCGAGAAGGCGGCCGACTGGTTCTTTGCGCATCCCGAGGCGAGCTTCAAAGGCTGGGAGCGTGCGATCGACGCCCAGCGGCGTGTCGTTTCCGCCGTCACAGATATCCTCGCGTCGCACAATCCCGCCCTGCCCATCGCATTCGTCGGCCATGGAGGCGTCGGCACGCTGCTCAAGTGCCACCTTGAGGGCCGCCCGATCCGGCGTGATGGCGATCAACCGGGAGGCGGTGGCAATCTCTACTGTTTCAGCCTTGCGGATCGACGCCCGTCGTGCGACTGGACGCCTATCGAAGAGTGGCAGGGATGGATGTGAGATGGACGTACGCGAACGCCTGATCGTCGGGCTGGATGTTCCAACACTTGGCGAGGCCGAAAGAATCGTCCATACGCTCGGCGACGACGTCGTCTTCTACAAGATCGGATATCAGCTGGCTTTTGCCGGCGGCCTGGAATTTGCGCGTGATCTTGCCAAGAGCGGCAAGAAGATCTTCCTCGACATGAAGCTGCTCGACATCGACAACACGGTTGCATCGGGTGTCGAGAACATCGTCAAGATGGGCATGTCGATGCTGACGCTGCACGCCTATCCGAAGGCGATGAAGGCCGCCGTCGACGCCGCCAAGGGCTCCGACCTCTGCCTGCTCGGCGTGACCGTACTGACGTCGATGGACGAGCAGGACCTGGTCGCGGCCGGCTACGAATACGATCCGCATACGCTGGTTTTGCGCCGCGCCGAACAGGCCCACCTCGCCGGTATGGGCGGCATCGTCTGCTCCGCAGAGGAATCGGCGGCCGTGCGCAAGATCATCGGCCCCGATATGGCGCTGGTCACGCCGGGCATTCGCCCTGCCGGCGCCGACAAGGGCGACCAGAAGCGCGTGATGACGCCGGCTGACGCACTGAAGGCCGGCTCCAGCCATCTGGTCGTTGCCCGCCCGATCGTGAAGGCAGCCCATCCCCGCGAAGCGGCTCGCGCAATCCTCGCCGAAATGTCGGCGGCCCTTTAATAATCTGACAAACAGGGAGGACCTGAAATGGCAAAGGCATATTGGATCGCACGCGTCGATGTTCGTGATGTCGAGCGCTACAAGGACTACGTCGCAGCAGGAAAGCTGGCCTTCGATAAGTATGGCGCCAACTTCCTCGCCCGGGGCGGCGCGATCACCGAGCTCGAGGGCAAGTCCCGCGCACGCAACGTTGTGATCGAGTTTCCCTCGATGCAGCACGCTGTCGATTGCTATAATTCGCCGGAATACCAGATCGCTGCGAAAATCCGCCAGGAAATCGCCGACGCCGAAATGATCGTCGTCGAAGGCATCTAAGACGAGTTCTCAGCCGTGAGATCTGCCGCGCGATGACCCTTTTCGTCGCGTCGTGATTGGTCTAAGACGAAACCAGATCGACCACACAACCGAGCCTTTCGAGGAGCCTGTCATGACCCTTGCCAACCTGCCGCCACTCGTTACCGTGTTCGGAGGGTCCGGCTTCATCGGCAGGCACGTCGTCCGTGAACTGGCAAAGCGCGGCTATCGCATCCGCGTCGCCGTTCGCCGCCCGGATCTCGCCGGCTTCCTGCAGCCGCTCGGCAATGTCGGCCAGATCTCCTTCGTTCAGGCAAACCTGCGCTACCGCAACTCCATCGACCGTGCCGTCGAGGGCGCCGACTTTGTCGTGAACTGCGTCGGCATTCTGCACGAAGCCGGCCGCAATTCCTTCGAGGCGGTTCAGGAGTTTGGCGCACGTGCTGTCGCTGAAGCCGCTCGCGGCGTCGGCGCCAAGCTGATCCACATCTCAGCAATCGGCGCAAACGCGCACTCCGATTCAGCCTACGCCCGCACCAAGGGCCGCGCAGAGGCAGCGATCCACGCGATCAAGCCGGATGCCATCATCTACCGCCCGTCCGTCGTCTTCGGTCCCGAGGACAGCTTCTTCAACAAGTTTGCCGACATGGCGCGCATCGCGCCGGCGCTGCCGCTGGTCGGCGGCGGCAAGACGAAGTTCCAGCCGGTCTATGTCGTCGACGTGGCCGAAGCCGTGGCAAAGGCAGTCGAGGGCAAGGTGACCGCGGGCCAGGTTTACGAGCTTGGTGGCCCCGAGGTGCTGACCTTCCGCGAATGTCTCGAGGTCATGCTCAAGACAACCTGGCGCAAAAATCGTCTGGTTTCGCTTCCCTTTGGCATTGCCTCGCTCATCGGCAGCATCGCTTCGCTCATTCCGTTCGTCACACCGCCGATCACCTCCGACCAGGTGCGTCTGCTGAAGAAGGACAATGTCGTTTCGAAGGAAGCGGAAACCGAAGGCCGGACGCTGAAGGGTATCGGCGTCACACCGACGCTGGTGAACTCGGTCATCGGCTCTTACCTCGTGCAGTACCGTCCGCACGGGCAGTACACCGGATCGGGCAAGGCGGCCTGAGAGCTGCGACCTTCCCAAAGCAACACGCCGCTCGCGACCTTCACGGGCGGCGTTTCACGTGGAAGGTTTTTTCAGAATCGCAGAAGTTGTGAACGCTTTTTTCCCTGTAGCAGACCGGCACTCGTTGCATAAAAGTCGCACGTAAAAATTAGCGGAATTAACACCAAATTTAGCAGGAACATTTATTGCTATTTGTCATTCCACTGACTACACACCCCGCGCGTTTCCCAATGGACTCAGCGCCTTGACGGCGCACTAACGACTTTTGAAAGGCTTTCTTCAATGGGTAGGTCAATCGCGCTCCTGTTTGCGTGTGCGGCGCTGGTTATTCTGGCAGGCTCCTTCATTGCGCCCGGATCGGTTGCAGCGGTGAAGGGTGAGTGCTCGCCGGCCTACGGTGTCGATCCCTGCGAGACCGGCTCGATTAGCCGATAATAAAAAACCGGCGCTCTTCACGCCGGTTTTTTCTTGCCTTGCTTTCGGTAGTGGAACTGATCCGCATCCGCGCCACAAGGACTCGGATGCGTCGATCAAGTGCGTCTCAGGCGATCATGCCTAATGCCGCCATGCCGAGCAGGATAGCGCCGAGAATGATGCGGTAGATTGCAAACACCGTAAACCGGTTGCTCCTGATGTAGGACAGCAGCCATTTCACGGCGATAAACGCAACAATCGTCGAGACGATGAAAGCGATGCCGAGGCTCGTCCAATCCTCGTTTGCAGCCCCGCCATCCTTGAACGTCTTCAGCAGTTCGTAGCCGCTTGCGGCATACATGGTCGGGATGCCGACCAGGAAGGCGAATTCGGTCGCGGCGGCGCGATTGCCGGTGCCGGCCAGCATGGCAACGAAAATCGTGGCGCCGGAGCGCGACGTTCCCGGGAAGACGCCGGCCACCACCTGGGCAATACCGACCAAGATGGCGACGAGCCAGGTAATCTCCTTGTGAGGCGGTCGACGAGCGGCGGCCCATTCGGCAAAGATCATCCAGATACCGCCGATGATCAGCGCCCAGGCAATCGGCGTCGCATTCTCCGGCAGTTGGAAGCCGAGCTTCTTGACGACCAGTCCGAGGATCGCCGTGATGAGAAACGCGACGATCAGCTTGGCCGCGTAAGTGCGATTGCGCGGATCACGCCAGCCCAGGACGAGATCCAGGAGGCGACGCCAGTAAATAATGGTGACGGCGAGAATCGCGCCCGCCTGAATGACGATGTTGAACATGTCCGACCGGTGGCCGAGCCATTGCTCAGCGATGATAAGGTGGCCGGTGCTCGAAATCGGCAGAAACTCGGTAATTCCCTCTACTATGCCTAGAATTATAGAGTTCACATAATCCATACATTCTCTCCGTGGAGTTTGGTCGGGCTTTGATTGGGGTTATGGCGTCCGGAAGTGACGAAGGCAGGGCGGGAAAACAAAAATCCGTTTTTCGAGCACGCCCACCTCCTTTGTCAGGGAGTTGGCTACCCGACTCGCTTGTATTGAAAGGGCCAAGCTCCTATAGCTTCAACGAATAAGACATGACTAGGGCGCTATGATCATCGCGCTCCCGCAACATGCCACACACCTCAAAAAATCCGAGAATCAATGCCCACGCTCTATCATCATCCCATGTCATCCGCATCACGCTTCGTTCGGCTGATCCTGACGGAGTACGGCTATCAGGCGGACCTGATCGAGGAGCAGACCTGGGAAAAGCGCCGGGATTTCCTCGCGCTCAACCCGGCCGGAACCCTGCCGGTTTATGTCGATGACAGCATGCGGGCGTTGTGCGGGGCGGCTGTGATCTCCGAGTATCTCGACGAGACGCACGGCGTGCTCAAGCGTGATCGCCGGCTCCTGGCGGAAGATCCATTCCAGCGCGCCGAGATTCGCCGGCTGACGGAATGGTTCATGCAGAAGATGGAAACAGACGTGACCAAGCCGCTCGCCCGCGAGCGGGTCTACAAGCTGCAGATGACGGCGGACCAGGGCGGCGGCGCGCCTGATTCCAAGATCCTCCGCACGGCGCGGGCGAATATCCGCCAGCACATGAAATATCTGGGCTGGCTTGCCGGCTCCCGACAGTGGCTGGCCGGCGACCGCATGAGCTATGCAGATCTCGCTGCTGCCTCGGCCGTTTCCATTCTCGACTATCTCGGTGAAATCGACTGGTCGGAAGCTCCTCTCGTCAAGGAGTGGTATCAACGCCTGAAGTCGCGTCCATCCTTCCGGCCGTTGCTCACCGAGCGCGTGCGGGGCCTGACCCCGGTTTCGCACTACGCCGACCTGGATTTCTGACGAGGGCCTTCAATGGCCATGGAAAACAAGGACCAGAAACGCCGCGATACCCTCACCGCCTTCGTTCGGTCGGAGGCGAAGGCCTTGGGTTTCGACCTCTGTCGCATCACGCGACCCGACGCCATACCGGAAGCCAAGGAGCGGCTCGGCGAATTCATTGACGCCGGGCGGCATGGAACGATGGAGTGGATGGCGGAGACCCGCGACAGGCGCGGCGATCCACGCACGCTCTGGAGCGACGTCCGGTCGATCGTCGTCTTCGGCCTCAATTACGGACCGGATGAAGATCCGCGCGAGATTCTGACAAAACCGGACAAGGCTGCAATCTCGGTCTACGCGCGCAATCGCGACTATCACGACATCATCAAGGGGCGATTGAAGGAGATCGCAACACGCTTTGCGGCGCGCGCCGGGGCGGATGTGAAGGTCTTTGTCGACACGGCTCCGGTGATGGAAAAACCGCTCGCGGCAGCGGCCGGCCTCGGCTGGCAGGGCAAGCATACGAACCTCGTCAGCCGCGAGCACGGATCATGGCTTTTCCTCGGCTCGATGTTCACGACCGCGGATCTGAACATCGATGCGCCGGAGATTGACCACTGTGGCTCCTGCCGCGCCTGTCTCGATATCTGCCCGACGAAAGCCTTTCCCGGTCCCTACCAGATCGACGCACGGCGCTGCATCTCCTACCTGACCATCGAGCACAAAGGACCGATCGACCCGGCGTTGCGGTCCCTGATCGGCAACCGGATCTTTGGCTGCGACGACTGTCTCGCCGCCTGCCCATGGAACAAATTTGCCCATGAGGCCTCCGAGATGAAGCTGCAGGCCCGGGAGGACTTGAAGGAGCCATCGATCGAGTATCTGCTCGGCCTCGATGATGCCGCCTTTCGCACATTCTTCAGCGGCTCGCCCGTCAAGCGTATCGGCCGCGATCGGTTCATCCGCAATGTGCTCATTGCCGCCGGCAATTCGAACGATCGCCGATTTGTCGAGCAGTGTCGGAAACTGTCAGAGGATCCCTCCCCGGTCGTACGCGGCATGGCAATTTGGGCCTTGTCGCGCCTTCTCGAGGCTGGCGAATTTTCTGCCTTTGCGGCACAAAGGCCAGATGAGTCGGATAGCGATGTCCTGAGTGAATGGCGCCTAGCGGGAGCAGTTTGATGCAAGTGATGATTTTCGGCTGCGGCTATTCGGGCACGGCGATCGCCAAGGCTTTCATGGCGGACGGCGCGCGTGTCTCCGGTACGACGCGCTCGGAAGACAAGGCAGCTGCCCTGCGTGGCCAGGGCATCGACGCTTTCGTGTTTGACGGCGACGTGCTGGACGAGAAATTGAGCGAGGCGATGCGGGGCGCGACCCATCTCGTCCAATCCATTGCGCCGCGCGATAATGGTGATGCGCTGATCAGGCTCGCTGGCGACCGTCTGAAGGAGATGATGCCCAAGCTCCAGTGGATCGGCTATCTCTCGACGGTCGGCGTCTATGGCGATCACAAGGGAAATTGGGTCACCGAAGAAATGCCCTGCACGCCGGTTTCCGGCCGCTCGAAGGAGCGGCTGGAAGCAGAAGACGGCTGGATGGCCATCGGCGCCGCCATCAATGTTCCGGCGGCGGTTCTCCGCCTCTCCGGTATCTACGGGCCAGGCCGCAATGCCCTTTGCAATCTGGAACGCGGTACCGCACGGCGATTGATCAAGAAGGATCAGGTTTTCAACCGGATCCGGGTTGAGGATATCGGCGCGGCGACGCGGTTCCTCGCCGACCGTGGGCTCGGCGGCATATATAATGTGACCGACGATCTGCCCGGCCCGCCTCAGGACGTCATCGTCGAAGCAGCCCGGCTGCTGGGCGTCGAGCCGCCGCCGGAGCAGCCCTTCGAAACTGCCGAGCTCACCCCGATGGCGCGGTCCTTCTACGGCGAGAACAAGCGGGTCTCGAACGCCAAGCTGAAGGCGGCGGGCTTTACCTTCGCCTTCCCGACCTATCCCGCCTCGCTCGCGCAGCTGATGCAGAGCAACAGCTGGCGAGGATAGCGACGCCTCAAATCGAGACGCCGAGCGCCGGCTCGGCCTTTACCCGTGCGAGCGGCGGGAATGCGAGGGCTATTGCGGCTGCGCCGAGCCCGACCAGAGCGGATCCGATGAAGAGCCACGAGTAGTTGTCAAAGGTGTCGAAGATCCATCCGCCGATAAGAGGACCGAAGGCCATCCCGAGGCTGGAGAGCATCGTCGCCGCGCCGAACACCGTACCGATGATGCGCGGCCCGAAATATTCTCGCGCCAGAACAGCATAGAGCGGCATCACGCCGCCATAGGCGCTGCCGAAGATAATGGCGAGGGCGTAGAATTCGCCGAGCCTGCTGACGAAGAGGTAGGTCGCAAGCGCAATCGCCTGGACGAGCAAACCGGCGACGAGGACCGGCTTCACCCCGACCCTGTCGGCCAGCCCGCCATAGAGAAGCCGGCCGCCGAGCCCCGCAAGTCCCTCGACGCTATAGATGCTGACGGCGGCCATTGGCGCTATGCCGCAGATCGTCGCGTAACTGACCATGTGAAAGATCGGACCGGAATGCGCAGCGCAGCAGGCGAAGAACGTCAGCCCCAACACAATGAATTGTGGCGATCGGAACACCCGCGAGAGCGAAGGCTGTTCCCCGCTTGTTGCAGTGGCGGTCGCGCCGTCCCCTGCCTCTGCCGGCGGGCGCCGAACCAGCAAGGCTGCCGGAAGCAGCAGGACCCAGGCAGTGATGCCGATCAGCAGCATCGCGGTTCGCCAATCATAGGCAGAAATGAGCCAGCGTGCGAAAGGTGAGATCGTCATGGGCGCGACACCCATGCCGGCAGAGACAAGGGAGACGGCGAGGCTGCGGTTCTCCTCGAACCACCCGGTCGTCGTCGCGATCATTGGCGCGAAGAAGGTGCTGGCGGCAAGCCCGACCAAAATCCCGTAGGTCAGCTGAAACTGCAGAAGCGATTCCGCGCGGCTTGCCAACACAAGGGCCAGGCCAAGGCCGGCAGCACCGATCAGAACGACAACCCGCGCGCCGAAGCGATCGCTCGCAGTGCCCCACAGGAAACCGCCAATCCCCATAACAATGAAATTAAGTGTCATCGCGCTCGCAATGCCAGCGTGCGACCAGCCGGTCTCGGTCGCGATTGGCTCCTGGAAGATTGCCAGGGAGAACATCGCGCCGAGTGCAACGCAGGTCATCAACGCCCCGGCAGCAACAATGATCCAACGATAAGGTATGCTCATGATTTCGCAGCCTCCCTGCCCAATTTGAACGAGGCGCGCACCGCTTGCGCGCTTGCAAGCTAAAGACGTTTGAGTGTCACCGTTTTCGACACGCCCGGGGCGTTTTTATGCTATGCCGCAGCGACTTCCGTCGACTTGCATATCACGACTTGCCTGCGGGGCGAGAGCGGGCGGCAGACTTTTCGTCTTGCGATTGTATTTGTCGATCACAAATAGCGCGGTTTCAGGGTAGGAAATTTCTACTTCCTGCATTCGGCGCATATAATATAGCGCCTGATTATGGTTAACGGCCTCTGAATTTGCGCAAATGAGGCACTAATTATGGCAATCGCGCAAAATTATTTTCGTTAATTTTGTGATCTTTGGTTGCGTGGATCAGGCCTTGCAAAAAACGTTCTAATTTTACTTGATTTCATTATCTTTTTTCCCAATCATTCGATTTTCTGTGGCGCACATGCCGCGCATCTAGCCATCACGTATATTACACTTTGTAATATTCCGTGATAATTGGGGGCACTTTTTCGCCACACTTGGCCGGATTCAACCCTCCCACCGCCCACAAGGCGTGAGTTCAACAATTGAGGGGACAATCCGTTTTGAAGAAAATCTGCCGTTCTGTCATCGCCGCAGCAACAATTGCAGCTTGCTCTACTATCCTTCCCGTTGAAGGATTTGCTGCAAATGGTTGCGGTGGCGCTTCATGGTACGCACTTCGCTCCAAAACCGCCTCCGGGGAACGTATGAACCCGACCATCAATACTGCAGCACATCGTTCGCTGGCATTTGGCACGAAGCTGAAAGTTACCAACAGCAAAAACGGACGCAGCGTCGTCGTCCGCGTCAATGATCGTGGCCCATTCATTCGCGGCCGCGTCCTCGATCTCTCCCGCGCTGCCGCCCAGAACATTGGCATGGTCAGCAGTGGCACGGCAAAGGTCTGCTACGAAGTCATAGGCTAAGCGTTCGCCCGTACACGAACGGGTCGCTTGCTCTTGCCGCCAATCGCGTCTACGACGCGGTCTAGACTTGTGTACTATCCGCTGCGTCTGTCGCGCTTCCTGCGGATTGTTCACAAGCCCGGTATTTTGATCCAGGCGATAGGAGCTGTTTGAATGCGGTTGGGCGGTCGGCTCGAAGGGGCGATTTCGGTTCTTGCAGATATCGATGCCCGCAGACGGCCTGTCGCCGATGCATTGAAGGACTGGGGTCTTGCCCATCGGTTTGCCGGATCGGGCGATCGCGCCGCGATCGGCAATATCGTCTACGATGCCCTTCGCATGCGCCTCTCCCACGGCTGGCTGATGGACGATGACAGCGCATCCGCTATCGCCCACGCCGTGATGTTCCGGCAATGGGGTTTCACGCCAGAAAGCCTCGCCGCGGAACTCGCAGACGACAAGTTCGCACCAAGCCCGCTTTCGCAAGCTCAGCTTTCCGCTTTCAACAGCCGCCAGCTGGCCGACGCGCCCGCTCACATCCAGGGCGATATTCCCGAATGGGTCCAGCCCTCGTTTGAAAGCGCCTTTAACGATCACTGGATCGTCGAGGCGCAGGCCCTCGCCGGGCGTCCCACCCTCGATCTGCGCGCCAACATCCTGAAGGCGACCCGCGACAAGACAGTCAAGGCGCTCGAAAGAGCCGGCGCACAAGAGGCGGCGATCGCGCGTTACGGCATCCGGATTCCCGCCGGCGAAGGCGCCTCAAGGCTGCCAAACGTGACCGCCGAGCTTTCGTTCCAGAAAGGCTGGTTCGAAGTGCAGGACGAGGGGTCGCAGATCGTTGCCGATCTCGTGCTCCCAAAAGACGGAGAACAGGTTCTCGACTACTGTGCCGGTGGTGGCGGCAAGACGCTCGCCATGTCGGCGGCGATGCACAACAAGGGCCAGGTTCACGCCTATGATGCCGACCGCAAGCGGCTCGCGCCGATCATCGAACGGCTGAAGCGTGCCGGAACGCGCAATGTCCAGGTGCACGATGACGCCAAGGCTCTGAAGAGCCTGAGCGATCGCTGCGACAAGGTGCTCGTCGATGCGCCATGCACGGGAACCGGGACCTGGCGGCGGCGGCCCGACACCAAGTGGCGCCTGACCGCGAAGAACCTCGACGAGCGCACGACCCAGCAGCAGGACGCGCTCAAGCAGGCGAGCGACTTTGTCCGTCCGGGCGGAGAACTGATCTACGTGACCTGCTCGGTGCTGCCGCAGGAAAACGAGGAGCAGGTCCGGCGTTTCACCGCAGAAAACGGCGACTACGAGATTGTCAGCGCCCTGCCTGCGTGGGATGGACTGTTCGGAAAGGACAGCCCACGTCCTCGTTCGTCCGACGGGAAGACCATCACGCTGACACCCGCCTCCACCGATACGGACGGTTTCTTCTTCTGCCGCATGCAGAGGAAAGGCTGAGCCCTCGCTCAGCCGGCAGACTTCTGACAAAGCCGTCAACTCAATTGATTTTCTGGGGGCGAGATACCCATCGCCGTCATACCGGCCTCATGCCGGTATCCAGCGCGATCAAGTCCTTGATCGCGAAAAACTCTTCAGCCCCGCAGACGCGCGGCGGGCTGGATTCCGGTTCAAGGCCGGAATGACGGAGAAGCAGGGGGTGTCAAAACAACAACAGGTTCGTCAGACCGCGCGAATACACTTAAAGTCATTCCAAACTAGAGTGTTTGACACCAGTTTGCTTTTGGGCGAAGAGATTTTTCGTCGGACCTCAGACGGAAAGTCCGCACAGGAGAGGATCATGAAACTCAACAAGAATTTCCGCGCAGCCGTGGCGCTGGCGCTGGCCCCAGCCGCTCTGCTGGCCATTCCCGCTTACGCGGCCCCGGATGCTGCTGCAGTTGTAAAACACTACGCCGACGTTGCGCATGCCAAATACGAAGACTCGCTGACGACGGCCAAGGCCCTCGACGCGGCAATCGACGCCCTGCTCAAGGACCCGACCGACAAGACATTGAAGGCTGCCCGCGCCGCGTGGATCAAGGCACGCATCCCTTACCAGCAGACGGAAGTCTATCGCTTCGGCAACCCGATCGTCGACGACTGGGAAGGCAAGGTCAACGCCTGGCCCCTCGACGAAGGCCTGATCGATTACGTCGATGCGTCCTACGGCACCGAGAGCGACGAGAACGCGCTCTACGTCGCCAATGTCATCGCCAACAAGACGATCAAGATCGACGGCAAGGATGTCGACGCGTCCAAGCTGACTCTTGAATTCCTGTCCGGCGCGCTGGCCGAAGCCGGCGGCATCGAAGCCAACGTCGCAACGGGCTATCATGCCATCGAATTCCTGCTCTGGGGCCAGGACCTGAACGGCACCGGTCCCGGAGCTGGCAACCGCCCTGCCACGGACTACGACCTGAAGAATTGCACGCACGGCAATTGCGATCGCCGTGCCGAATATCTGAAGTCCGCCTCGACGCTGCTGGTCTCCGACCTTCAGGAAATGACCAACAACTGGGCTCCGGAGGGCGAAGCCACCAAGCATGTCGAAGCCGATCCGAAAGCCGGTCTCGTTGCCATTCTGACCGGAATGGGCTCCCTCTCCTACGGTGAACTGGCCGGCGAGCGCATGAAGCTCGGCCTGCTGCTGCACGATCCGGAAGAAGAGCATGATTGCTTCTCGGACAACACCTTCAACTCGCACCTCAACGACGCGATCGGCATCGCCGCTGCCTACACGGGCGACTACACCCGCGTCGACGGCACGAAGATGAAGGGACCGTCGCTGCACGATCTCGTCACAGCCAAGGACGAGAAGCTCGACAAGGAAATGCAGGCCAAACTCGACGCGACGCTCAAGGCAATGAATGTCATGGCGAAGCGCGGTCTGAACGTCGAGAAGTACGACCAGATGATCGGCGAAGGCAACAAGAAGGGCAACGCCGTCGTTCAGGCTGCCATCGACGGTCTCGTCGACCAGACCAAGACGGTGCAGCGCGTTATTGCCGCACTCGATCTCGGCACGGTGAAGCTTGAAGGTTCCGACAGCTTGGATAATCCTGGCGCGGTCTTCCAATAAGTGAAAAGGCGGGCCGCTTCGTTCGACGCAGCGGCCCGAACTCTCGAATGCCTCCCAGACCGGCTCGTCGTCTTCTCAGTTGCGCAGCATTTTGCGCCGCGATTGCCGGATTCTCCGTTGCGCTGGCATCCGGGTTCGATCTTCCGACGAAACGAAGCGACCTTTCCGACGCGGATATGAAGCGCGTCGCCGATGTCACGCGGCCGACCACGGATTTTTCCAAGGCCGAGCAATACGAAGCGATGCAGGCCGGCGGCGCCACCTCCATCGATCCGGTCACGCAGGATTCCTTTTCGCATATCTCGGCGACAATCCCCTTTGAAGAAGAACAGCCATTCCGGCTCGGAAATGCCCTTTTCAAGAAGCTCTGGGTCTCCGCCCCTTCCTCGACGCAGGCCTCAGATGGTCTGGGGCCGCTCTTCAATGCCCGCTCCTGCATGAGTTGCCACTTGAACGACGGCCGCGGCAAGCCGCCGGAAGGTGGCGTCAGTGCCACCTCGATGTTCCTGCGCCTGTCGCGCCCGGCGACAACGCCTGATGAGCAGCGGGCGATTGCCAGCGCCGAAGTCGTCAATTTCCCGGACCCAATCTACGGCCACCAGTTGCAGGATCTTGCGGTTCCAGGGCTTCCCTCAGAGGGCAAGATGGCTATCCGCTACACCGAGGAGCCTGTGACGCTCGGCGACGGCGAGACCATCTCGCTCCGCCGTCCGACATACGAAGTGACCGACCTCGGCTATGGGCCACTCGACCCAACAACGACGATCTCGCCGCGCGTTGCGCCGGCAATGATCGGGCTCGGGCTGATCGAGGCCATCCCTGAAGCGGACATCCTTGCCCACGCCGATCCGGACGATGCGGACGGCGACGGCATCCACGGCAAGGCGGCCATCATACGCGACCATCGCACCGGCAAAGTTGCGCTCGGGCGCTTCGGTTGGAAGGCACAGAATGCGAGCGTGCGCGACCAGAGCGCGGATGCCTTCTCCAATGACATTGGCATTTCGACGTCGGACCGACCCGACCCGCATGGCGATTGCACAGAAGCCGAAGCCAAGTGCGGAAAGATGCCGACCGGCGTGCAGAAGCGGCTTGGCAAGGAGGAGGCCCCCGGCCCGATCCTCGACCTCGTCACCTTCTATTCGGCCAACCTTGCCGTTCCTGCCCGCCGCAAGGCGAGCTTACCCGCGACCCTTCAGGGCAAGAAAATCTTCTACCAAAGCGGCTGCATTTCCTGCCACATGCCGAAGTTCGTCACGCGGCGCGACAGCGCCGACAAGGCTCAAGCCTTCCAGCTGATCTGGCCCTATTCCGACTTCCTGCTGCACGACATGGGCGAGGGTCTCGCGGACGGACAACAAGTCGGGAGCGCGAACGGACGTGAATGGCGCACGCCGCCGCTATGGGGTATAGGTCTGACCCAGACTGTCAGCGGGCACAGCTTTTTCCTCCACGACGGCCGCGCCAGAAATCTCACCGAAGCGATTCTCTGGCATGGCGGCGAGGCTGAAAAGGCGCGTGACGCTTTCGCATCCCTGCCCGGGGATGACCGGCAGGCACTGATTACATTCCTGGAGTCCCTTTGATGCGCCTTTGGCAACCTCTTGTCCTCTCCCTTTTTTTTGCTACTTCTGCCTTCGCCCAGACTCCTCCCGCACCGCAAGCCGGTCTGAACGAGGAGGCGGTCTCCGGAGTCATGCAGCGGGCGGTCGATGAGGTGATCCGCCCAGGCTATCGCAATGCCCAGCAATCGGCAGCACGCCTGACAACGGCGATGAAGGACCTCTGCGAGGACGCGACGCAGCAGAAGCTGGACAAGGCGCGGTCAGCACTCGACGACATGATCCGCTATTGGTCGGTCATTGAGATCGTTCAGACTGGACCAGTGATCCAGGACAATCTCTTCGAGCACATCCTGTTCTACCCCGATCGCAAGGGCGTCGCCCTGAAGCAGGTTCAGGCTCTGATCGCCAAAGCCGATCCCAAGGATACGACTGTCGATGCAATCGCCGGCAAGAGCGTCGCGTTGCAGGGGCTGACTGCGCTCGAATACGTGCTCCACGGCACCGGTTCGGAAGACCTGACGACGCAGAAGAACAGCTTCCGATGCCTCTACGGCGCTGCGATTGCCGGTAACATCCAGCGTGAGGCGGGCGAGGTCGTCGCGGCCTGGGAAAAGCCCGATGGCGTGCAGGGAAGCTGGAAGCATCCCGGCCCGCAAAGCGAAGACTTCATGGACAACAAGGAGGCCATAACCGCTTTGCTCGGCATCCTCGTTCATGGCGCGGAGACCGTTCGCGATCAACGGCTCGAGCAGTTCTACAAGGGCAAGGACGCCACGCCTCGTCCACGCATGGCGATCTACTGGCGCTCCGGGAACACCTGGAAGTCGATGACGGCCAACGTCGAGGGACTTCGCACACTCTGGCAAAAAGCCGGCATGGCCGAGCTCTTGCCAGCCGACCAGAAGCCGATCGCCGACACGATCGATGCCAATTTGAAGTCGCTGCTTGAGGCGTTGCAGAAGCTCAACCCCGATATCGAAGTTGCAACAAGCGACGCCGAGAGGGCAAAGCTTGATGCTCTTCTGGTCAGCACGCGCGAGCTGATCACCAAGATCAGCGACGACTATGGCGCGGCAATCGGCCTTTCAGCGGGCTTCTCCTTCTCGGACGGCGACTGAATCCATGTGGAATAGCTCCGCGATCGATCGGCGCAGTTTCGTCAAGGCGGCCGGGCTGACTTTCCTAGCTGCCCTACAGCCGCGAGCGCTCATGGCACTTGAGCGCGCGGACGCGATCTATGCGTCAGGGATGCGGACCGCGAACGGATCCTACGCCGTTGCGACGGTCACGGAGCGCGGCGAGATCGTCGATCAAGTCGCCCTTCCGGCACGCGCCCATGGCATGGCCTTCAGCAACGCGACGGGAAAAACCGTCGCCTTTGCGCGCCGCCCCGGCACCTATGCGATGATCTTCGATCCCCGCGGCAAAAACGAGCCGATCACCATTGCAGCCGCCGAGGGGCGCCACTTCTATGGCCATGGCGCCTTCTCGCCGGACGGCCGGATTCTCTATGCCAGCGAGAACGCCTTCGACGCCAACCGCGGCATGATCGGCCTCTACGATGCGACCGGGCGTTTTGAGCGCATAGGAGAGTTCGAGACCTACGGTGTCGGTCCGCATGACATGACCGTGTCCGACGACGGGCGCATGCTGATCGTTGCCAATGGCGGCATTGAAACGCATCCGGATTTCGGCCGCACCAAGCTCAACCTCTCCAATATGCAGCCTTCGCTGACGCTGATCGATGCGGCAACCGGAGCCCTGATCGAAAAGCACTTCCTCCCATCGCAGTGGGTGCAGCTCTCCACCCGACACGTCGATGTCGACGCGAGGGGCCGCATCTGGTTTGCCTGCCAGTATGAAGGGCACCGCAACGACCTGCCGCCGCTCGTCGGCTCCTTTGCCAAAGGCGAAGACCTGCGCTTCGTCGATCTGCCGGAGGAGACGACACGCCGGCTTGCCAACTATGTCGGCGCGATCGCAATCAATCGCGGTGAAGGGCTCGTCGGCGTCACGTCTCCCAAGGGCGGCGCGTCCGTGACGATCGATGCGAAGAGCGGACGCGTGCTTCGTGAAGAGATTGTGCCGGATGCGGCAGGGATTGCCGCAGCCAAGGCCGGCTTTGCCGTGTCATCCTATGAAGGCGGATTTTTGTCGACGCAGAGCGACGTTACCTGGGACCAGCATATCGTGCGCATTGCGGCCGTCTGAATTGTGCGCAAAAGATCGCTAGCGATCTGGCTGGAGAATCCAGCCGCCCTATTTCCGGCGAATGAGCAAAGCCCTGACCTACGTCGTCTTCGTCGCCATCGCGCTCGGCGGGGGGCTCGCCACCGGCGTCAACAATCTGCCGGAGGAATGGTATCAATCTCTCGCCAAGCCGCCGTTCAATCCACCTGATTGGATATTCGGGCCTGTCTGGCTCACCCTCTATGTGTTGATTGGTATTGCCGGGGCACGGACGTGGTTGCGCGGGCATTTGTCTGTCGGCATGCTTATCTGGGCCTGGCAGATGGTGCTGAACTTTCTATGGTCGCCGTTCTTCTTCGGCCTGCGAATGCTGTCGGCCTCGCTCGTCGTCATTGTGCTGTTGCTCGGACTGATCCTCGCCTTTGCCGCAAACCGCTGGAATTCGGATCGGACCGCCGCCCTGCTCTTCGTGCCCTATGCAGCCTGGGTTGGTTTCGCGACCTTGCTCAACGCCGCGATCGTCTATTTGAACTAGCGATCAGTGAGAAAATCGAGCACGCGCCGTTCGAGAACGGCTGCCGCCGCTGGATCGAAGGCGGCGAGCGACCGATCGGAAAAAAGATGCGCGTCCCCCGGATAGAGGAAAAGCCCGACATCCGCCGACTCGGCAACCAACGCCTTCGCCGCCTCGATATCACCGTCTCCAACGAAGAACGGGTCGGCGTCCATGGCATGGATCTCAGCCCGCAAGCCCTTCGGCCAGGCCGAGCCGAATTCCGAACGCGGCAAGCAGGCGTGAAGGAAGATCGCACCCCGCGCACCGGCACGCGTCTGAGCCAGATATTGTGCCGGGAGCACTCCCAGGGAAAACCCGACATAGACGAGATCGGCTGCAAGGCCATCCACGGCGCGGGCTCCACGCTGGATGATCTCGCCGAAGCCGGTCTCCTGGGCGTGCTGCACGCCCTGTTCCAGCGTGTCGAACGTCCGGCCGGCAACCAGGTCAGGCGTATGTACGACGTGCCCGGCGGCCCGCAGATCGCCAGCAAAAGCGATGACGCCTCGCGTCAATCCAAGCGCGTGGTGAAACAGCACAACCTCTGCCATGGCGAACCTCCCGGTTGTTTCGCGCGGGCGAGACGAGCAGCACCTCAGTCCGATCTGGCGACCCAGTCGTGCCAGTCGGCTTCGCTGCCGTGGAACACATTCAGGTCAATGCGGCCATCAACGCCGTGCGAGATGCCTGAGCCCGAATACTGCCAGAATACCCACCGGCGTCCGGGATAAACCTTCGACGGGTGGGCTGCAACCGAACGCAGCCAGAAGGGATAGTTCAGGAAGGCGCCCTTGAGGTTGTCGCGATAGAAGTCCGGCGCGGTGTAGATGATCGGCCGCTGGCCATAGTGCTGCTCGAGCTTGTCCATGAAGACCTGCATCTTCTCACGAACCTTCTCGGGCGAGACCCGCCGCTTGCAGCTCGACTCGCCGTTCCATTCGACGTCGATGACCGGTGGCAGAGCCCCGGCTTCGCGGGGAACGTTGCGGATGAACCAGTCCGCCTGTTCGCCCGCCGTGCGGCACCAATAGAAGAAGTGATAGGCGCCCCGCCTCATCCCAGCTTGCTTGGCGTCGCGCCAGTTCTTCCGGAACATCGGATCGAGATGGTCACCGCCGTCGGTCGCCTTGATGTAGACGAAATTCGCACCCTGCGTTCTCAGCTCGTCCCAGTCGATGTCACCCTGCCAGCGCGAAACGTCGACGCCATGGACGGCAAGCTTTCTGGGCGAGGAAGAGCCGAAATTGATCGGTTTGACGTCGCGGAAACGATGACTGTAGATCCGCGAACGTGTGCGCGGCGTCTCGTCAATTTCGGGCGCTGCGGGCGTCAGGACGGCTGGCACTGCCGTTGGCATCGGCCTTTCCGACGGCACGGGAGCGGTGGCCACTCCGGCCTGTTGTGTGAAGGCTTGCGGCTGAGGCACCGGGCCGGCCCAGGCCAATTCCTCCTGTTGCGGCGCGGCTGGCGTTGGCGCCTCGGCGACATCAGCTGAGAGAACAGGGCTCGCCGGCATGACGCTGGCCGGCACGGGCGCGCTTGGGCGTGCGACCGAGCTGGTCGTCTCCCGCGACGGGATTCCCGCGACGAGGCTGTCCGGTCCCAAACTGGACGTGCAGCCCGACAAGGCGAGACAAGCAAGGAAGAAAGCTGGCGCAGCCAATAGACGCATAAGAACCCGCACGCAAAACAATTGTCGACGACAGATTCGCTGCCGCCAGGGACCCATCGAAAAGCAATGGCTAACGGAGATTTACCAAAAAAGACTGAATCCAATCTTTACGCCCGGCACTTGCATGCGCGTCAGACAAGCGACCGCATGGCACGGGAGCACTCTGCCAACTGATTTCCGGGAAGCGCTTGTCTGATGCGGCGCAGCATGCCACTTTCGCGATCGCAAGAAAGGCGCGACGATGACCGACAACGACAGCGGCGATTTCCACGAGCGAATCCGCCAGAACTTTACCCGCCAGGCGGCGTTGCATACGCTCGGCGCCGAACTGACCCGCGTCGGGCGGGGGTTGGTGGAGATCGAACTGCCTTTCGACGTCAAGCTCACCCAGCAGCACGGAATTCTGCATGCCGGCGTGATCTCCGCTGCCCTCGATTCCGCTTGCGGCTTGGCGGCCTACAGCGTCATCGACGCCGAGGCATCCGTTCTGACGATCGAATTCAAGGTCAACCTGCTGTCGCCAGGCCGTGGCGATCGCTTCCTCTTCAGGGGCGAAATCACCAAGCCGGGATCGAACATCATCGTTGCGGACGGGCGCGGTTATGCGATCGGCGACGGACCGGCAAAGCTGATCGCTTCCATGACAAGCACCATGATGATCATCCGTGGCAGAGAGGGCATTTCGGGATGAAGTTTGAGCTGAAATCGGTCGCCGGCAAATCCATTCTCTTCGTGATGGCGGCGGAGGCCGAGTACGGTCCGTTCCTACGCTCCCGCTTCGAACCGCTGATGACGGGGGTCGGTCCCGTCGAGGCGGCAATCGTCCTCACCCGGGCGCTTTCGCAATTAGCGCAGGCCGATGAGTTGCCCGACCTCGTCGTTTCGCTCGGCTCGGCGGGCTCGGCAAAGCTCGAGCAGACCGAGGTCTATCAGGCCACCTCCGTATCCTATCGCGACATGGATGCATCGCCACTCGGTTTCGAGAAGGGGCGCACGCCGTTCCTCGATCTCCCTGCCACCATCGACCTGCCGCTTAGAATCCCAGGCATTCCGGAGGCAAGCCTGTCGACCGGCGGCAACGTCGTGTCCGGGCAGGCCTATGATGGTATCGCCGCCGATATGGTCGACATGGAGACCTTCGCAATCCTGCGCACCTGCCAGGCTTACGAACTGCCGCTGATCGGCCTGCGCGGGATTTCCGACGGTGTCGAAGAGTTGCAGCACATTTCCGGCTGGACAGAATACCTGCATGTCATCGACCGCAAGCTTTCCTATGCCGTCGACAGCCTGTTTACGGCTCTGGAAGACGGCGTATTCTGGTTCTAACCCCTGCGGGATAGGGACAATCAGCACAATAAAATCCTCGGCCGGGGGATTTCGCGCATTGCAAGACCGGGTGCTTTTCATTAAAGGCTCGCCATGACCCAGACAGCACATCCAGACAGCGTCCTCATCGTCGATTTCGGCAGCCAGGTAACCCAGCTGATCGCACGCCGCGTGCGCGAAACGGGTGTCTACTGCGAGATCGTTCCCTTCCAGTCCGCCGAAGAAGGCTTCAAGCGCCTGGAGCCGAAAGCCGTGATCCTGTCCGGCAGCCCGGCCTCGACGGTTGATGAAGGCTCGCCCCGCGCGCCCCAGATCATCTTCGACAGCGGCCTGCCCGTTTTCGGCATCTGCTACGGCCAGCAGACGATGTGCATGCAGCTCGGCGGCAAGGTCGAGAGCGGTCATCACCGCGAATTCGGTCGCGCCTTCCTCGAAGTCGACGAAGACAACCAACTGTTCGAAGGCCTCTGGTCGAAGGGCTCCCGCCATCAGGTCTGGATGAGCCATGGCGACCGCGTGACGGCGCTGCCTGAAGGCTTCAAGGTCGTCGCGACTTCGCCGAACGCGCCTTACGCCTTCATCGCCGACGAGAAGCGCAAATATTATGGCGTGCAGTTCCACCCGGAAGTCGTGCACACGCCCGATGGCGCCAAGCTGATCGGCAACTTCATTCACAACATCGCCGGCATCAAAGGTGACTGGTCGATGTCGGCCTATCGCCAGAAGGCGGTCGAAGCGATCCGCGAGCAGGTCGGCGACAAGCGCGTCCTCTGCGCCCTTTCGGGCGGCGTCGACAGCTCGGTCGCAGCACTACTGATCCACGAAGCGATCGGCGACAAGCTCACGTGCGTGCTCGTCGACCACGGACTGATGCGCAAGGACGAGGCGGCCAACGTCGTCGCCATGTTCCGCGAACACTACAATCTGCACCTCATCCACGTCGACGCATCCGACAAGTTCATCGGCGAGCTCGAGGGTGTTTCCGATCCAGAGACCAAGCGCAAGATCATCGGTCGCCTGTTCATCGAGACCTTCGAGGAAGAGGCCAAGAAGCTCGGCGGCGCCGACTTCCTCGGCCAGGGCACGCTCTATCCTGATGTGATCGAAAGCGTTTCCTTCACCGGCGGACCGTCGGTGACGATCAAGTCGCACCACAATGTCGGAGGCCTTCCCGAGCGCATGAACATGCAGCTCGTCGAGCCGCTGCGCGAACTCTTCAAGGACGAAGTGCGCGTGCTTGGCAAGGAGCTCGGCCTGCCCGACTCGTTCATCGGCCGCCACCCCTTCCCGGGTCCGGGTCTCGCGATCCGCTGCCCGGGTGGCATCACCCGCGAAAAGCTGGAGATTCTCCGCGAAGCCGACGCCATCTATCTCGACGAGATCCGCAAGGCCGGCCTCTACGACGCCATCTGGCAGGCCTTCGCCGTGCTGCTGCCTGTCCAGACCGTCGGCGTCATGGGCGACGGCCGCACTTACGAGTTCGTCTGCGCGCTCCGCGCCGTGACGTCCGTCGACGGCATGACTGCGGATTTCTATCACTACGACATGGAATTCCTCGGGCGCGCCGCAACCCGCATCATCAACGAGGTGCGCGGCATCAATCGTGTCGTGTATGATGTGACCTCGAAACCGCCCGGCACCATCGAGTGGGAATGATTTGAGAGTCGCCTCAATCGAGGCGACATCCATCAGAAATCAAGTGACTGCTGCACCGGCTTTGGCGGCGCCAGGCTAACGCCTTCGAGCTCCAACATCCTCTGCTTGGACGTTGAGCCGCCGGGCGCGGAGAAGCCTCCGATCTTGTTTCCGGCCGCTAGCACGCGATGGCAGGGGATGATCAAGGCGACCGGATTTTTCGCCATCGCCTGGCCGACGTCGCGGGCGGCCTCCGGCCCTACGCCGAGTTGTTTCGCGAGCGCACCGTAGGTGGTCGTGTGGCCCCAGCCGATCTGGCGGGCAGCATCGTAAACCTGCCTGAAGAAGGCATCCTGACCAGCGAGATCGACCTTCACGGTTGAGAAGTCCGTCGGCTCTCCGCTGAAATAGCGCTTCACTGCGGCAACAGCTTCGGCAACGGCAGCCGTCGGCTTCGCCGGCTCGGCGCCGGGAATGCGGCGAAGGAGCAATCGCTCGGTTGCCTCGGCACTCGACGTCGGCAGCTGAAACCGCGTAATGCCGACATCATTCCAGGCGATGCCGCAGAAGCCACCGCTCGTCTCGAAAATCAGATAGTGATGCATTGCCTGTTGCATGGGTCATTGCCTCCCTGCTGCTCTTCTCCGAAGATCGTGCCGTCGCGGCCCGAATTCAACCCGTTTCTTGCGTCGCAGAAACTTGCTCCGGTCGATCGCTCGCCCGTCTGTTCTTTTTTTGTTCTTGCCATTTCAAGATCAAATGTTAGCAGGCATCTTTCGATTTCGCTTCGCAGAAGACGCGCCAACAACCATCGCGCTTCGCCAGAGAGAGTCTTTTCTTTGCGATAATGCCGGATCCGCAATCGCTCGACGAATGCGTGTCGATCCAGCAGTGGCTACAGCGGGAACACCTTCCCCTCGCATCGCCGCGTCCGCCGGCGGCCGTGCATGTCTCGCTCTATTGTGTCGGCAAGAGCGCCCGCATTCCCGAAGGGGTCATCGCGGCGGCACGCCAGGCAGGAACGGCGATCGAGGCGTGTCAGTTCGAGCTCGTCTTCGACCATATCATCACCTTCCTGCTGCCGCAGGACAACGCGATCGTACTCGCCGGCAATGGCGGACGGGAACTGTGGCAACTGCATGTGCAGATCGCGATCGAGATGCACCGGTTGGGCGCAGACGCCAATCTGAACCCGAACTTTCAACCTCACACCACGCTCCTCTACGACAAGGACGTGGTGCCGCGGATCGCCCTGCGGAGGCCGGTCGTGCTGGCTGCGCGCGAATTCGTTCTGCTGCACAATCGCCGGGGTCAAGCAGACTACGAAGAGCTCGGGCGCTGGCCGCTTCATGCGCGCGGATAACACCTTGCCTCCAGCTATCGAACTCGCTTAAAGCTCCTGCGACAAGGCATCAAGCGGAGAACGACATGAACACGTCCGAGATCATTATTGCCGGTGACACGACGGGTATCGAGTGGCGTTTGCCGGTTCTTCATTTCAATGGCAGCGATCCCAAGGCCCCGAAGGTCTACATTCAGGCGGCTCTCCACGCCAACGAGCTGCCGGGCACGGCGTTGGTTCACTTCCTGTGTGAAAGACTGCGCCAGTCGGAAAACGCCGGTCAGATCAAGAGCGACTTCATCGTCGTCCCGCATGCCAATCCGATCGGGGCGGCCCAGTCGCATTTCGGCGAACTTCAGGGCCGCTTCGATCTTGGATCGCGCACCAATTTCAACAGGGAGTTTCCGCTGATCTCGGTGAAAGATCGCGACGGGTTGCTTGAGGACCTCGAGCGCCGTTCGGCCGTCGAGAAACTGAAGCGCCAGCTGCTGCATATGGCGCTCGGCTGCGATCTGGTGATCGATCTGCATTGCGATGATGAATCCCTGCAATATGCCTATATCGACGATGCATTCTGGCCGGAGGCGGCCGATCTGGCCTCTGCGATGGAGATGGAAGCCGTTCTTCTCTCCGATGGCGAGAGTTCCGCCTTCGAGGAGGCCGTCGGTTTTGCCTGGAAATACGAGATCCTAGAGAAACAATCGCGCCTGCCCGGCAAGCTGTCTGTCACCGTCGAGCTTCGCGGCCGGCGTGACGTCTATCCCGAGATGGCGAAGAAGGATGCCGAGGGATTGTGGAAATTCCTGGCAAGCCGCGGCGCAATCGATGCCCCGGTCTCGCTGCCCGCTTTCGATGGCCCCGCTGTCCCGCTCGACAATATCGAGGTGGTCCGCGCGCCGGAGGCCGGCACGGTTCTCTTCCAACGCAACATCGGCGAATGGGTTGGCGAAGGCGATGTGCTTGCCACGTTGATCACCCGCCCCGGCATGGCTGACGGCAGCATCGAGATTTGTGCACCACAGGCCGGCCTGATCGTGACGCGCAGCTCCGAACGGCTGGTTCGCCGGCGCGCCGACCTGATGAAGATTGCTTGCAAGACCGCCAGCAAGGCAACACGCAAGCCTGGAACGCTGGAGGACTAAGTGACCGTCACCATCTACGGCATCAAGAACTGCGACACCATGAAGAAGGCCCGAACCTGGCTGGAAGAGCATGACGTCGCCTACCAGTTCCATGACTACAAGGCTGTCGGGATCGATCGCGCGCATCTGCAGGCCTGGACGAAGGAAGCCGGGTGGGAAACGGTGCTCAACCGAACAGGCACGACCTTTCGGAAGCTGCCCGAGGCCGAGCGCGAAAATCTCGACGAGGGCAAGGCGATCTCGCTGATGCTGGAGCAGCCATCGATGATCAAGCGGCCGGTTGTCGAGGCAGACGGCAAGTTGCTCATCGGCTTCAAGCCCGAGATCTACGGCAGCTTCTTCAAGGCCTGATCGATGTCGAAAACCACACGCGCCACGCAGGTTCTGAGCCAAGCCGGAATTGCCTTCACGGTCCATACCTACGACTATGATCCGAATGCGGAGCGCGTTGGCCTGCAGGCGGCAGAAGCGCTTGGCGAGGAGCCCCATCGCGTGTTGAAGACGCTGATGGCGGAGGTCGACGGCAAAGCGGTCTGCGTCGTCGTGCCGTCGGATCGTGAAGTCAGCATGAAGAAGCTCGCAAGCGCCTTCGGCGGAAAGTCCGCCAACATGATGAAGCCCGCCGATGCCGAGCGCCTGACTGGCTACCACGTCGGCGGTATCAGCCCGTTCGGCCAGAAGAAGCTCGTCCCGACAGCAATCGAGGAAACAGCGCTGACGGAGGCGCAGGTCTACATCAACGGCGGGCAACGCGGCCTGCAGGTTCGGCTGGACCCGAAGGACGCGTTGAAGACGCTGAAGGCTGCCGCCGCGCCCCTCATTGCCTGATCTCAGCTGAAGCGTGACAGTAGCGAGGTCAGCGTCGCGACATCAACCTCGCTCAGCTTGGCGCCGAAGTTCTCCTCGATGGCTCTGGCATAGACCTTCCACATGCGCTTCTGCAACTCGCGTCCCTCCTCGGTAACGACCACCCACTGCCCGCGCCCGTCCTGATCGAAGCTCTGGCGCTGCACCAGCCCTGCCTTCTCGAGGCGGTCGATCAGTCGCGAAAGATTGTATTGGGCTAGCAACGTTCGTTCTTCGATCTCGAATGGCCGCAACTTGCCCTGCGGCGACCGCACCAGTTCCCAGAGCACGTCGTACCAGCCGAGCGCTGGGAGCCCGGCCTGCTTGAGATCCGCTTCGATCTGAGCGAGCAGTCGCTGCTGCGCGCGCATCAGCCCGATCCAGGCATCGATCACCGCATCGGAGGGCGTGGCTCTATTCGTCTTTTTACTCATACATGCATTTACATCTATCTTGAATCCTGGCGCAACAGCTATTACATGCAATTGCATCTACAATGGAGATTGCCACGATGGATCATTTGCCACCTCAAGTATCCGGTTCCGCTCTGCTGCTCGTCAGCCACCACCTTTGCCCCTACGTACAGCGCGCCGCGATCGCGCTTGCGGAAAAAGGAGTGCCGTTCGAGCGCGTGAATATCGACCTCGCGGACAAACCGCGCTGGTTCCTGGAGGTCTCGCCGCTCGGCAAGGTGCCTCTGCTTTGCATTCGCCTCAGCGACGGCAGTCAGGACGTGCTCTTTGAAAGCAGCGTAATCTGTGAATACCTGGAGGAGACGCAGGACGGCCGCCGCCTTCATCCATCCGACCCGCTGACACGCGCCCGCCACCGCGGCTGGATGGAGTTCGGCTCTTCGATCCTCTCCGATCTCTGGGTCTACGAAACGACGCAGGATCGCGCGCAGCTGGAGGCGAAGCGGCAGGTGCTCGCATCAAAGTTCGGCACCATCGAGGCGGAACTGAAGGATGGCCCCTACTTTGCGGGCGTGGACTTCAGCCTGGTCGATGCCGTGTTTGCGCCGATCTTTCGCTACTTCGACGTCTTCGACGCCATCGGCGGCAGCGGCATTTTTGCCGGCCTGCCCCGCGTCCAGGCCTGGCGGACAGCGCTGTCCGAGAGACCGAGCGTGAAGGCCGCCGTCGGACCTGACTATGCCGACCGGTTGATGGCCTTCCTGAAGCGCCACGACGCGGTGCTGTTGCAGCAGCCATCCGTTTCGGCGGCCTAATCCCGCGCGTGGGCCGATGGCGGCAAAGAGCTGCCATCGGTCGACAAGCGAGCTTCAATTTCGCCGTAAAGGGGTCTAAGTCTACCGGCCAATCCGTTTTGTTCGAGGAGTGACCGATCATGAATTTCATGCCGCAAAGCCAGACCTCCGTGGATCCCGTAAAGCTTGAGAAACTGGCGGAGGTGGCCGTCAAGGTCGGGCTGCAGCTGCAGACGGGCCAGGATCTCGTGATCACGGCCCCGGTCGTCGCCCTGCCCCTCGTGCGCCTGATTACCCAGCATGCCTATATGGCAGGTGCCGGGCTGGTGACAGCGTTCTATTCGGACGAGGATTCGACGCTGGCGCGCTACCGATATGGCAGTGATCAGAGCTTTGATCGCGCCTCCGACTGGCTCTACGACGGTATGGCCAAGGCCTATGCCAAAGGCACTGCACGCCTTGCGGTTTCTGGCGACAATCCGATGCTACTTTCGGAACAGGATCCGGCAAAGGTCGGCCGTGCCAACCGGGCGAACTCGGCGGCCTACAAGCCGGCGCTGGAAAAGATCTCGAATTTCGACATCAATTGGAACATCGTCTCCTACCCCAACCCGTCCTGGGCAGCGCTCGTCTTCCCTGACGATCCGGAAGCAATCGCCGTTGCCAAGCTCGCCAAGGCGATCTTCGCGGCGTCGCGCGTCGATGTCGAAGACCCGATTGCGGCCTGGGCCGAGCACAATGCCAATCTCGCCAAACGCTCGCACTGGCTGAATGGCGAGCGCTTCGGCTCGCTGCACTTCAGGGGACCTGGCACCGATCTGACGGTCGGTCTTGCCGACGGTCACGAGTGGCACGGCGGCTCGTCGACGGCCAAGAACGGCATTACCTGCAATCCGAACATTCCGACCGAGGAAGTCTTCACGACCCCGCATGCGTTGCGCGTCGAAGGCCATGTTTCGAGCACCAAGCCGCTGTCCCATCAGGGCACGCTGATCGACAACATCCGGGTTCGCTTCGAAGGCGGCCGGATCGTCGAAGCGAAGGCTTCGCGTGGCGAGGAAGTGCTGAACAAGGTGCTGGATACCGATGAGGGCGCGCGCCGCTTGGGCGAAGTGGCGCTGGTGCCGCATTCCTCGCCGATCTCGGCCAGCGGCATTCTCTTCTACAACACGCTGTTCGACGAGAACGCCTCGTGCCACATCGCGCTCGGCCAGTGCTATTCGAAGTGCTTCGTCAACGGCGCAAGCCTGACGCAGGAGCAGATCAAGGCGCAAGGCGGAAACTCGAGCCTGATCCACATCGACTGGATGATCGGCTCCGGCCAGGTCGATATCGACGGCATCAAGCCGGACGGCTCGCGGGTTCCGGTGATGCGTCAGGGCGAGTGGGCCTGACCGACATCGTGCGCTGACTGAGCCAGACGCTCGCGAGCACCATCGCGAAGCCGAAGAGCTGCGCGGGCGTCAGGCTTTGCCCGAGAGCCAGCCAACCGATAAAGGTGGCGGTGACCGGGCTCAGGAAGCCCAACGAGGCCGCAGCTGACGGTTCGATACGCGCGAGCCCCCGGAACCACAGCAAATAGGTGAACGCTGCGCCGATCAGGCCAAGATAGGCGATGCCCAGCACATTGGCCGCGGTCAGCACCGGCAGTGTGGGTTCGACGAAGAAGGCGACGGGCGCGAGCAGGATGCCGCCGGCCGTGAGCTGCCATGCGGTAAAGGCCAGATTCGAAACCGGCGGAACCCAACGTCGCGTCAGCACCGTGCCGAATGCCATCGAAACCGCCCCCGCAATGCCGGCGGCAACGCCGATCGGATCGAGCGCCGCATTGGGTGTGAGCACGAGAAGTGCCACACCTGTCATCCCGACCACGCCGGCCCCAACGGCAACGGCGTGGATCGGCCGGCCGAGGAAGATGCGCGACAGCAGGATGACGATGAGCGGCTGAATGGCTCCGACGGTCGCGGCAACACCGCCCGGCAGACGATAGGCCGACACGAACAGCATTGCCCAGAAGAACGAGAAATTCAGGCCGCCGAGCACGAAGGCGCGAAGCCACCAGATTCCCTGCGGCAGCTGCCGGACGATCGCAAGCAGCAGAAGCCCGGCCGGCAGAGCCCGCAGGAAGGCGACCGTCAGCGGATATCCGTGCGGAAGAAGGGATGTCGTGACGAAATAGGTGCTGCCCCAGATCGTCGGAGCCAACGCCGTGATCAGCACCTCGGAAAGCGGCGCTTGAGTTTTCTTCATCTCAAGAATCTCTACATCAAAATAAATACAATGTAGCGTCATTTATCTTGACGTCAAGATACGCGATGATAACAGTCTTCGCAGAAGAACGGGCTGACCGATGGATCGCGTCGACAAGATACTTGCGCAATGGAAAAACGAGCGCCCCGACCTCGATACCGAGGCGATGGGCATCATGGGGCGACTGAAGCGGCTGACGACGCACCTCGCCCGCGAGGTCGACCAGGTGTTGCAGCAGCAGGGGCTCTCCTCCTCGTCCTTCGATGTGCTGGCAACCCTCAGGCGTTCAGGCGCGCCATATCGGCTCTCCCCCGGCGATTTGCTCTCCATGACGATGGTCAGTTCCGGCACCATGACCAACCGGATCGACCAGTTGGAGAAAGTGGGCCTGGTCGAGCGCGTTCTCAATCCGGATGATCGGCGAAGTGTTCTCATCGCCCTGACCGAAGCCGGATTTGCCGCCGTGGAAAGTGCCGTCGGCCTCCACATCGCCAATCAGCAACGCTTGACGCAGGGTTTCAGCGCGGAGGAGAAGGCCCAGCTCGACGCCCTGCTGCGCAAGTTTCTGGCGACATTCGAGTAGCCGGGCCAGCGGCCCTCCTCGTGTGTGCCGTGGCATCGACGGACGGCAGCCTCCCTGTCTTTGGCCTCAGATGTGCAGGTCAACCCAGATGGCGGCATGATCCGACGCCGCGTGTTTCGGCTCGGTGAGTTCCGGATAGGTCTCCCAGCGTTTCGGCCGGCTTCCGGGCCAGGCGCCCTTGCGGAAGACACCGCCTCGCTCGACCTTGTCAAAAAGTGCTTCGGCGACAGGAACAGGTAGTCGATCTTGTTTCCGGCGTTGCCAAGACCGAAGGTCCCAGGAAAGCCGCCGTCATCGAACGCGGGATGCGTAAAGGCATCCTTCAACGTGCTCTCCTTCAACGGCGCCAGCGGGGCGCTATCCGGCGTGTCGTTGAGGTCGCCGATCAGTGCGATGTGGTCGAATCCTTCCGCGAGACGCTTCTCGTAGATCTCGCGCGCCCGCTGCGCTTGCGCGTGCCGGCGAGCATCGGAGGACTGAGCGCTGCCGAAACCCTTGCTCTTGAAATGATTGACCATGACAAGCAGCGTCGTTCCCCGGGCGTCGTCACGTAATATTCGGGGCAATCGCGCGAGAAGATCGGGTTGCTTGCCGCGTCCCTGTCATCGACGTGGCTGCGCATGATGTCGAGCGCTAAACCCTTTCGGGTCATCAGCCCGACATCGATGCCCCGCTCGTCATTTCCGTCGATCACCATGACCTGCGTGAAGGGGTTGCCGCCAACGGCCGGCAGCACCTGGGTGTTGAAAGCGGTGAGCACAGGCCGGCTCTCGACTTCAACGATGCCAAGAATATCGGCCTCGAGATCACTCATGACGCGCGCCGTGTTCTGCATGGCGATCTCGTTGATCGGCTCGTCACGCAATTCCAGCGATCCGACCCAGTCGATGCGACCGTTGGCGGAGATGACCACGCCGCCGGCTCTCGGCCGTTTCAGAAGACTGCCCCTGTTGCGCCGAAGAATGACGAAGGGACCCGTATCACTCTCCTCCATGCCGAGCTCGATGATCAGCGTGGCCATGCGCGCCTTGTCGGCTTCGCTGTAGGTCACCTGCCCCAGCAATTTCTCCAGTTCGGCAAAGCGGTCGAGAACAACCCGGCCGTCGGCCCAGGTTTCCAGGTTCATCGCCTTTGCGCGGTCGAACAGGTTTTCGACATTGAAGGATGCAAGTCTCATGTCACGCCCTCCCGTTTATCGGGGATAATGACACGTATATGTTGCATTTCAATGATGTCATCCCAGGATTTGGTCGTCAGCACCTATCTAGAAGAGAGTGCCTTGCTTTGGCGGCGCCTGCTCATCCTGTGGTTTTGGTGCTCGTTTCTTCGGCGTGGATGAAGACGGGAGCCCCTCGGTGGTCACCGCGCCGACGCGACCATCCGCGAATTGGATTGAGATACCCGAGCCTGCGGACAACATTGCAGCCTGTGACACCGGCCTATTCTCATCGTCCCGGATAACTGCAAAGCCGCGCTTCAAGACATTCTCGTAGGACAACGACTGCAGCACGCGATACTGCGCCGCGACCTCGCCGCGTGCCCGCGTCAGCTGATGCGCCACCGCTGTGTCGGCGTGACGCGATAGATTGGCGAGACGGTCGCGCAGCCGCGATGTCTGCGTCTTCAGACGAGCCGGCAATGTCGCAAAAATAGCATCCGCACGACTGACTGGTGCTCTGGAACGCTCGATAAAACGCTCGATCGTGCGCTCCGCACGCGTGATCCGTTCGTTGAGATACTGGCGGCGCTCGGTGATGCGGTTCGAGAGGACATCGGGCCGCAAATGCGCCGCCGTTCGCTCGAAGCTGCGGCGCTTGTTGATCGTGTTGAGTTCGAGGCCGCGGCCGAGACCGGCGGCAGCCTCGTCGAACCGGCGACGCGGCAGCGCCAAGAGCTGATCCAGCGACGGCAGCGCGCGGACCAGCGCCCGGACGGACTGGCGATGGTGATCCATGCGGCGGCTCATGCAACCCTGTAGGCGGGCGCCAAGAGCGGCCGTCTGCGCCTCCAGTTCGGCCTTCACGGGAACGGCCATTTCAGCCGCACCGGTCGGGGTCGGTGCACGCACATCGGCAGCGTAGTCGATCAGCGTCCAATCCGTTTCGTGGCCGACCGCAGAGATCAGCGGAATCTGGCTTTCGGCCGTCGCGCGAACGACGATTTCGTCATTGAAGCTCCAGAGATCCTCGAGGCTGCCGCCGCCACGCGCGACGATCAGGACATCAGGGCGGGGCATGTCCCCACGCGTCTCGAAGCTATTGAAGCCTCGGATGGCATTGGCGACTTCCTCGCCCGAGCCTTCGCCCTGCACCTTTACCGGCCAGACAATGACATGAACCGGGAAGCGATCGGAGATGCGGTGGAGAATGTCGCGAATGACGGCGCCTGTGGGCGACGTCACGACACCGATCACCTTTGGCATGAAGGGAAGCCGCCGCTTGCGGGACGGGTCGAACAGGCCCTCGGCGCCAAGCCGGCGCTTGCGCTCTTCGATCAGCGCCATCAGCGCGCCGGCGCCGGCCGGCTCCAGCGTCTCGATGACGATCTGATATTTCGATGAACCCGGGAAGGTCGTGATCTTACCGGTGGCGATTACCTCCATCCCTTCCTCGGGACGGAATTTCAGCCTTGAGAAGTTGCCCTTCCAGACGACGGCATCGATACGGGCACGGTCATCCTTCAAGGAAAAATAGGCGTGACCGGAAGAGTGCGGACCCCGGTATCCGGAAATTTCGCCGCGCACGCGCACCTGGTCGAAGGCTGTCTCGACCGTGCGCTTGATCGAGCCGGACAGCTCCGAAACCGAGTACTCGGTAAGATTGCTCGGCGAATCATTCTCGAAGACGTTGCTCATGATCCTGTTCTAGCCGATGAGGCGGCAAAGAGCAGCCTCCGAAGGGGGGTGATTTTATGCGCTCTTCCGTAACCAAAGCCGGCGGCACCCTTATTTTCGTTCAGCATCAACAGCTTAGATCGGTCGAACCGGAAGGCAGGCGAATCGATCACCTCTCCGTTTTCCCCGGCAATCCTTGCGGAGCGAAGATCGGGCAACCGACAAGAGGAGTTTTCCATTTTCGACCGTTTCGCCTCCCATGTCCCTTCGCTCACCGGTCCCGCGAGCGCCGGTTTCGCCATCATCCCCAATGACAGTCTTGACCTCGTTGAGATCACGAGGGCAGTCTATGTCGGCATCGGTGGAGACCTTGTCGTGACCATGGCGACTGGGCAGGCGCTCACCTTTGCTTCGGTTCCAGACGGCTCGGTCCTGCCACTTCGAATCTCTCGGGTCCACGCCACCGGCACCACGGCAGAGAGCATTCTTGGGCTGACCTAGCTTGCCTTTGTGCTGCAGGCCGCAATCGTGCCGGTTGCAACCACTGGGGAAAAAGGTAATAAGCCGCGAGATTAATTGTTCGGTAAGATGGACACGCCTATGCTGCCGCGACTCAGGAGAGGCTGATGATCGCTCTGACGACCACAACACTTGGTTTCGCTACCGCGCCAATGCGCTCGATCTTTTCGATGGTGTTGGTCGGCTGCCTCATCTGCGTCGCCTATGCTGGTGCGGCCTGGGTCTCATCCACATCCATTCTTGATCTTGCGGCCGCCATCGTCTGCTATGACGCTGGTCTCATGATCTGCCTGCTTGGCCTCTACGCCTTCGATCGCAGCCGGGACCGCCGACGCTTCATCTAGGCCTTACGAGCCGGTGGGCACGTAACGGAAGAGCCGGATGGGCGCGCCCTCGGGCGTCGGTATGGATTGCAGGTAAGCCGGAACGACGCCCTTCGCCAGTTGCGCATAGAGGCCGTCCGGCTTCATTTTCGTAAGCTCCCTCGTCTGCGGATTGTCGGCGCAATAGGCAAGGACCGTAGCCCCGACCCCCTTCAGGAAGGCCTCGGCTTCCTGCGGTTCTGCCAGGCCAATATGTATTTCCGTCAGCATGCCGCCCTGGTTTCGATGATACGGCGCCGCCAGTATGCGATTGCCGGTAAAGCGAAGGATCGACACACCGACGTCCGACGGCGCGACCACCAGGCCGGCCGGCAAATCGGCCAAAGGCGCGATGGACGACTTCGACGAGCATGACGGTTTTGCGGGTGCGGTGTGCAGGATGCTTTCACCATTCCCCATCTGCATGCCGATAAGCCCCCCCGCTAACCCCCACACCGCCGCCACGCTCAAGAGAACCGTGGAAAGGTAGCAAAAGGCGGCCGCGACATCTTCGCTGTCACTGGCCGATAACCGGCGCATGTCGATGATCAGCAATGTCAGCGGCAGGATTGCAAGAAGATTGGAAAACGCGGTGCCGCGCACTTGCACCGCGGCGATTGTCCAACTGACGGCGAGGAGGGTCAGCAGAACAAGATGGACCCGCACGCGATCGCCGTAAGCGAGGCGGAACATGCAGACGGCAAGCGCAAAAGCCCCAGTCGAATAGTAGAAGCCAAGCGTAAAAGGGTCCTGCCAATTTGCGCCAAGGATCGACTGTGCCTCCTGCACGCGGTCCAACCAGAGCTCGACAAGAAGCGGATCGAGGTCGGCCAGCGGACTATGAAGGCACTGCGGAGCGATCGTGACGGCGGAGACGAGCACGACCGCGCCGATCCCGCCGACGGCCGCAAATCGCAGCAGTCGGCTCCGTCCGCTCGCGAACGTGGCGGCAAAGAGCAACAACCCGCCGCCGATGGCCGCAAGACTGTAATAGCCGAGCGACAGGTTATCGCAGGTCACGGCCGAATAAAGCCTTGGCGGAACGGTTCCGACGAAAAGCAGGCTGATGGACAGACCCAGGGCGAGCCCGAAAGCCTTGGCAGCGCGCGCGAACGGCTCGCCTTCCCAAGCCCACGAAACGGCGACGACAACGCATACCACCGCCACGAATGGCGTCGTTTCGGCCCCAATCGCGATCGCCATCGCGGCCGCCAGCCCGGCGACGGCGTAGCTGAGCGGCCGATGGTTTTCGTCGAGCAACATCGCCGTCATGATGGCGACCAGTGCAAACTGGACGTTGTGGTGGTCGATGGCGCCCGGCAGAAAGCGGTTGTTCGGAACCAGGAGCAGAGCGGTGAGCCCCAAGGCGACATGCATGCCGAACGTGCCGCCGATGCGGCGGCCGGCAAGTCCCATGGCCCACAGGCTCGGAACGATCAGCGACAGCGGCCAGACGGCCAGCGCAACCGCCTCTGCCCGCTCTTGCGGGAAAAAGAAGCCGAAAAACCGGATCAGCGTCGCGATCGGAAGGTCGATCAGCCGGGACCAGTGCATCAGCGTACCATCACCGAGTCCCATGCGGTATTGCATGAGGTCGAACCAGCCCTGCCCGTTCAGGAAATCACGCACTTCGACAAGCCGCATGCCGTCATCATTATCGGCGCCGACATAGTCGGTCGCGCTAGGCAGCTTCAGAGCGAGGATCGCGGCAATAAGGACAGCGCTGTAAAAAAGCACCGATGGCCATAACAGGGTCATCATGGCGCGCAGCTTGGCGATCGGCGATGCCGATGTGGAACCAGCGATCATCTGGGCTACATTCGTCATGAAGCGGATCTCACCGTTTGAGTGCCAAGATCCTACCGTTCGCCGGTCAAGAAACCGTAAAAATCCTGCTCACGCGCAGTTTTCGCCGGCTCCATAGCCACTTGTTAACGCGCACCGTCTATTCTTGCCGAGATTTCTTCGCCGCGGGTGTGATCATGACCGGATCGCGTATCGACAATCTGAATATTGCCGTGCTCCTGCCCTGCTACAACGAGGCCTCGACGATCGGCGCCGTTGTCCGGGGATTCAAGTCTGCGTTGCCGGGCGCCCCCATCCACGTCTACGACAACAACTCCACGGATGGCACGGCACTCCACGCGATGCTTGCAGGTGCCCACGTGGTGCGCGAACGTCGGCAGGGCAAAGGCCACGTTGTCCGACGCATGTTCGCCGACATCGACGCCGACATCTACATCATGGCCGATGGCGACGGCACCTACTCGCCCGACGATGCTGAGGAACTGATCCGCACCCTGCTGACAGAGCGCGCCGACATGGTCGTCGGCACACGGCGCGGCGTCCATTCGGATGCCGGCAGGCAGGGTCATGCCTTCGGCAACAAGATCTTCAACATGTTGTACCGGACGATCTTCGGTACCGATTTCACCGATATCTTCTCGGGCTACCGCGTCTTCTCGCGACGCTTCGTCAAGAGTTTCCCTGCCGTCTCGGGAGGCTTCGAGATCGAAACGGAAATGTCCGTGCATGCGTCGCGTCTGAAGCTGCCTGTCAGCGAGCTGGAACTGGATTACGGCCGTCGGCCGGAAGGTTCTCACTCGAAGCTTTCGACCTTCAAGGATGGCGCCAAGATCCTCTGGATGTTCGCGATGCTGATGAAGGAAACGCGGCCCTTCGTGTTCTTTGGCATCATCAGCGCGATTTTTATGTCAGCGAGTCTCGGATTCATGACGCCCGTCCTCTTCGAGTATTTTGAAACGGGTCTCGTCAGCCGAATGCCGACATGGGTCCTGTCTATGGCACTGATCATGGTGTCGTTCATGATGTTTACCGCCGGCGTGATCCTCGATTCCGTTTCGCGCGCCCGCGCAGAGCAGCTTCGCATCCACTATATGAGCCTTATGGCTCCGCGCCCGCGCGAGCAGACACCCTTGCTGGCTGATGATCTCGACGATTATCATCAACTGTCGGCCAAGATCAGCACCAGATGAAGAAGCTGCTCCGCTTCGGGATTGCTGGCGGCCTTGGCTTTATGGTCGATGCAGGCGTTCTTGCGCTCTTGCTGCATATCACGCCGCTTGGCCCATTCATTGCTCGCGTGATCGCGATCGCTCTGGCAATGGCAGCGACGTGGATCTTCAACAGAACATTCACCTTCGATCGCTCGGGACACTCGCTCGCCGTCGAGGGATTTCGCTACGGCTCCGTCGGGGTGACGGCGGCGCTAGTGAACTATGGGCTTTATTCGGCGCTGCTGCTGCGGCTACCTGACCTCCAACCACTCGCGGCGATGGTTCTTTCCACCGCCGCGTCCACGGTCTTCAGCTTCGTCGGCTATTCCCGCTTCGTTTTTCGAGGCGACTGAGCTCAGACGGGCTCCCAGCCATCCTTCTCGCTGGCGCGGTAGATCGCATCGATGAACTTCTGGCTGAGCTTCGAGCTCTCCAGCGTCACCACCTCTTCATTCTCACCCTTGGCAGCGCGCGCAAAGGCCTCGGCTTCGCGCTTGTACTGGCGGCTGTCGGGGAAGCGGAAGATCGTTGATTCATTGTGGCTGCGGTTGGTGAGTTCGATCTCCTCGGCGCCCCAGCGGTCAGCATTGAACGGTGACTTCACCTCGATGAAGCCGTCGGTGCCATGGAAAACCATGACTTGGCGGTTCGCCATCTGGGTAGCGATATAGAAGGTCAGTTCAAAATCGCCGAAATCGGCCTTGACGCTGGAATAGATGTCGGTGCCGAATTCCGGGTCGCGGCGGGTGACGGCCTGGACGCGCAGCGGCTCCTTGCCGGTGGAAAAGCGTGTGCCGATCGTCGGATAGACGCCGATATCAGGCAGCGCGCCGCCGCCGAGTTCGGGAATGTTGCGCATGTTGCCGGGGTCGCGGTTGAAATAGGTGAAGGCGCCCTGAACATGCAGGAGTGTGCCAATCGCGCCGTCCGTTATCAGCGAGCGAACCTTCCGCCAGACCGGTGCGTAGGTGATCATGTAGGCTTCGGTGATGAGAACCTTGTTGCGGTCGCGGGCGGCAATCAGGCTGTCGATCTCGTCTGCCTTGAGCGCGATCGGCTTTTCGCAGAGCACGTGCTTGCCGGCATCGGCGGCCTTGATCGTCCACTCGACGTGCTGCGAGGTTGGCAGCGGAATATAGACGGCATCGATCTTGTCGGAAGCGAGCATCTCCTCGTAGGAGCCGAAGGCGTGCGGAACGGAAAAACGATCCGCCATCTCGCGAGCCCTCGCCAGATCGCGGCTCGCAACGGCCGTCACGACGCAGTTTTCCGCATCCTGAATGGCGGGTACGACGAGTTCACGGCCGATCTTTGCGGTCGAAAGAATACCAAAACGCAGCATAGCCTGGGTCCTCCTGGTTCGATTTTTGCGCACCTTAGTAAGCCGGCCACGGCGGCGCAATGGCGCGATCACAAATCGCGGAGTTGGTTTCCATTCGTTCGAAGCCACGCTAGGTTAGACTTCGGCGGTGTTCTGCCGCGTCAACGATTTCAATCAATCCTGCACTTTAGGAGAGCGCTATGGATATGCGCCGTCTTGGAAAAACCGGCCTTTCGATCGCCCCGATCGTCTTGGGCGGCAACGTCTTCAGCTGGACCGCCGACGAGAAGACGTCCTTCGATATTCTCGATGCCTTCTTCGACGCGGGCTTCAACACGATCGACACGGCCGACGTCTATGGAGCGTGGGTGCCGGGCAACAAGGGCGGCGAGTCCGAGGAGATCATCGGCAAGTGGCTGAAGCGCGGCAAGGTGTCCCGCCACAAGGCTGTCGTCATCACCAAGGTCGGCTCCGACATGGGTCAGGGCAAGACGCTGAAGGAAACCTATATCCTGAAGGCGGTTGAGGATTCGCTGCGCCGGCTGCAGACCGACTATATCGACCTCTATCTCTCGCATTGGCCGGACGAGAGCACGCCCTATGAGGAGACGCTCGGCGCCTTCGCCAAGCTGAAGCAGCAGGGCAAGATCCGCGCGATCGGCTGCTCCAATCTCGACGCCACGCAGCTTCAGGCGTCCTTCGATGCCGCCGAGAGGGCCGGCGTGCCGCGCTACGATGTCATCCAGCCGGAATACAATCTCTATGCACGCGCGAGCTTCGAGGGACCGCTGGCTGATCTCTGCGTCAAGGAAGATATCGGCGTCATCACCTATTTCAGCCTTGCCGCCGGCTTTCTCTCCGGAAAGTATCGCACGAAGGCCGATACGGAAGGCCGCGCCCGCGAAGGCCGGGTGGCGCAATATCTCGACGACAAGGGACTGCGCATTTTGGCAGCGCTCGACAAGGTCGTGGCGGAAACCGGCGCCAAGCCGGCAGAGATCGCGCTTGCCTGGCTGCTCAGAAAGAAGGGTGTGACGGCGCCGATCGCCAGTGCTACCAGCCTGTCGCAGCTTGAGAGCTTGACCAAGTCAGCGACGCTTTCACTCTCCGATGACGCGACGGCGCTGCTCGACAGGGCCGGCGCCTGACGGGAGGGACCGATGACCGTGACGATCCGCGATGCGAAGACCGAGGACGAAGCGCGCTGGCGCGAGCTTTGGGCCGGCTATCTCGCCTTCTACGAGGTCACGGTCGATCCTAACATCACCGATGCGACATGGCGCCGGGTCTTCGATCCGGCGTCTGCGATCTTCATGCGTGTCGCCGAGGTGGACGGCAAGATGATGGGTTTCACCCTCAGCCTGACGCATGAGGGCACCTGGATCCGTGGCAAGGACTGCTATCTCGAAGACCTCTTCGTCGATCCGGCCGCACGCGGAAAGGGTGTGGGCCGCGCCTTGATGGACGATCTCGTTTCGCTCTGCAAGAAGAACGGCTGGTCGCGGCTCTACTGGCACACCAGCGAACAGAACAAGACGGCGCGGGCGCTCTACGACAGCTATGTCGAGAACGACGGGCACATCCGCTACCGCATCAATTTCTGAGCGGCGGGAAGCCCTCATACAAGCCGGCGTGGCTGCCCTCCCAGTTCCCCATGCCCGGCTTCGTCAGGATGCCGCGTGGCCTCACATAGCTCTGGATGACCCGGCGCGGGCGTTCGTGCCATTGGATGTTGAAGGCCCAGAGCTTCGGGAAGAAGCAGAGCGAGGCATAGGGCAGATGATCGTGGATCCACCATGCCAGCCTCTGCCAGTCCTCTTCGTTGCTGTAGTTGTCGACCATCCACGGGACGACGACACAGGCGGTGGCACCCATGCAGCCATCGAAATCGCGCAGGTCCCAGATGTGATCGGCGGCCGTCGCGGCATTTAACGAGCAGTTGAGGTTGTTGCGGTTGCCGAACTGGTTGACCTCAGGCGAGCGATAGCCGGAACGGATGTGCAGCCGGCCGAACGTCGCCTGCAGCGGTTCCAGCAACTCCTCGCAGAGCCGCCTTCCCGCTTCGATCGCCAGATCGGGATTTTCGGGGATATTCGGAATGCGATAGAAATCGGCGATTTCGGAATGCAGGAAATCACGGAGGAAGAAATTCTTCGAAAGGCGCGCACGCCCGAGTTCCTCCAGGCCCTTCATCGATCCAGGTTTCTTCACGAAAAGCTCCCGTTGGTTGAACGTCTCACTCTGCCTCCCCCGGCGATCAACGCAACCCGAAAACGACCGGAACAATTAGCTACCTCTTGTCTTTCCCTAGCGTCCGTAGCTCCCCACCAAGGAAGCGCGGATCCCCCACACCCAGGAAGGTAGAGACAATGGCCAAAGAAAAGACCCTCGACGATCTATTCTACGATACGCTCAAGGACATCTATTTTGCCGAGCGGCAAATCCTGCGCACCCTGCCGAAAATGGCGCGGGCGGCTCAATCGCAAGAGCTGAAGGCCGGCTTCGAAAAGCATCGCGAGCAGACCGAGGGACATGTCGAGCGCCTGCAGCAGGTCTTTGACCTCGTCGGCAAGCGCGCCCAGGGCAAGACCTGCGAGGCGATCCAGGGCATCATTGCCGAAGGCGAAGAGATCATCGATGAGTTCAAGGGCTCGCCGGCTATCGATGCCGGTCTCATCTCCTCTGCGCAGGCAGTGGAGCACTACGAGATCGCCCGCTACGGCACGCTGAAGACCTGGGCGCAGACCCTCGGCAAGAAGGACGTCGTTGCCCTGCTCGACAAGACGCTGCAGGAAGAAGCGGCAACCGACAAGACATTGTCGAAGCTGGCCATGACGGCTGCCAACCAGAAGGCCGCGGCCTGACCGTCGATCCGGCGGGATGCCCAACGGCATCCCTCCGCTTCACCCGACATAACGGAAGAAGTCGATGAAGGCACGCAGAGCTGGCCGCATCTGGCGCCGGCTCGGATAGTAGATGAATGGCCCCGGATAGGGCGAACACCAGTCCTCCAGCACACGGACGAGCTTGCCGCTTGCCAGTTCGTGCTCGACGCGCAGGTCGAACAGATAGGCGAGCCCCACGCCATTCAGCGCCGCGATCAATCCGAGCCTGTCCTCACTGACGATCAGGGGACCATCGACTCCCACAACCAGTTCCTGGCCGTCCTTTTCGAATTCCCAGCGATAGATCGTGCCGTTTGTAAAACGCCGCTTGATGCAGCGGTGGTGAACCAGATCGGAGGGATGCAAGGGTTTCGGGTGCCGCTCAAAATAGTCGGGAGAACCCGCAATCACCGTGGTCAGATTCGGCGAGGCCCGCACGGCGATCATGTCCGCCTCGAGGCTCTCCTCCAGGCGAATGCCGGCGTCGAAACCTTCCCGAACGATATCGGTGAACCCATCCTCATTGGCGATTTCGAGGGTGATATCAGGATAGCGGTTCAGGAATTCGCCAAGCCGCGGCGCAAGCAGGATATCCGAAGCAAAACGCGGCGCGGAGATGCGCAGATTTCCGGCCGGCCTTCCACCCGCCTCGGTGACCGCTTCCAGCGCGATCCCGATTTCATCAAGCGCCGGCTTCAGGCGCTGCAGCAGCAGACGCCCCTCCTCCGTCGGCGCGACACTGCGCGTCGTCCGTGCCAGCAGCCGGACGCCGAGGCTTTCTTCCAGGCGCGAGATCGCGTGGCTGACGGCGGATGGCGCAATTTCAAGCTCCTTGGCGGCCGCGCGAAAACTTCGTCGTTCGGAAACGGCGGCGAGAACGACGAGTTGGGCAAGCTGCGTGCGGTTCATTGATCGATCAATTAGAACAGCCTGTTACAGATTGCACCTATTTTTTGAAGGCTGATGGGGCGCTAGGTTTCATCAGTACCCGGCATCGACCGTGGTTTGACCTTTCGCTCACAAAGGAGCCCGCATGAAAACCCGCAAACTCGGAAACGACCTTGAAGTCTCTGCCGTCGGCCTCGGCTGCATGGGCATGAGCTTCGCCTATGGCGCCAGTGACGAAAACGAGTCGATCAGGACGCTGAACCGTGCCGTCGATCTCGGTATCACCTTCTTCGACACGGCCGAAATGTACGGCCCCTACACCAATGAAGAGCTCCTCGGCCGGGCATTGAAGCCCGTGCGCGACCGCGTCGTCATCGCCACCAAGTTCGGCTTCAAGCTGGATCCGAATAAATCCGGCGCCGCGGCCCTGACCGGGGTCGACAGCCGCCCGGAAAACGTGAAGCGAGTGGCAGAAGCCTCTCTGAAACGGCTCGGCGTCGAAACGATCGACCTTTTCTACCAGCATCGTGTCGACCCCAATGTGCCGATCGAGGAGACCGTCGGCGCGATGGCCGAGCTGGTACGCGAAGGCAAGGTTCGCGCACTCGGCCTTTCGGAAGCCGGAAGCGCCACGATCCGCCGCGCCCATGCCGTCCACCCCATCGCAGCACTGCAGAGCGAATATTCGCTCTGGACCCGCGACCCGGAAAACGGCGTTCTCCACACCTGTCGCGAACTCGGGATCGGCTTCGTGCCCTATAGCCCGCTTGGCCGTGGCTTTCTGACGGGCGCGATCCAGAAGCCGGAGGATCTTGGCGCCGACGATTTCCGGCGCCAGCTGCCGCGCTTCCAGTCGGACAATTTCGACGCCAATGTCGCGCTCGTGGCCAAGCTCGAGGCACTCGCTAAGGAGAAGGGCGTGACCACCGCACAGCTGGCGCTCGCCTGGGTCCTGCACCAGGGCGACGACATCGTGCCGATCCCGGGCGCTCGCAAAGTGAACCATCTCGAGGAGAACGCCGCCGCAGCCGATATCGTGCTGAGCAAGACGGAGCTGACCGAACTGACAGAGACCATCTCGCTCGATCAGATTGCCGGCAAGCGCTACTCCGACGCGTCGCTCGCGATGACCAACCTCTAGCCGAAAGGCGGAGGCATCGATAGCCCCCTGCCGCATCCGGCGATCTTGCCGCACCCATTCGCTGCGCTATGCTATTGGGCATGTTCCTGGCGAGGTGAGACATGTCGGACCAGCAGGCAATCGAAGCAGTCGTCCATCTCTACGTCGAGGGCATGACCTTCGCCAACGAAGCTGCATTGCGGAAGGCCTTCCATCCGCAGTGCGACATCATCGGGCACTACGAGAACGCGGTCGAGTGGCTGAACCGGGAAGAATTCATTGCGGCGATCGTCGCCGAAGGTTCGGCACCACCCACAACCCAGCCGCACATGGACATCCAGATGCTTGACATCGTCGGCGATGCGGCGTGCGTGAAGGTCAGCGACGATTTCGCCGGCATGCGCTTCACCGATTACCTCTCGATGCTGAAAATCGACGGCCGCTGGACGATCGTCAACAAGCTCTACTATCTCCACACATAGAACAGCCGGCGAGACGATCGCCGGCCCAGCTTGCTGACAAGGCCTTATAGCATATTGGGATGGAAGCTCTCTCCGTCGTCACCCCGCCGATGAGCAGGGGTCCAGCGCGCGCAAGTCCTTGCGCGCAAAAGGCCTTTCGCACCGCAGACGCGGTGCCGCTGGATGCCGGCACAAGGCCGGCATGACGGAGAAACCGAACGTTCCGCAAAAAGAACACTTCGTCAGCAGTCGGAGCCGGCGAAATGATCGCCGGCCCTTTGCTTCAGAAGATGTTGGCCTCAGGCTCTGAGAACGCCACCGGTGAACTTCGTCACGCTGGCAACGATCTTCTCAGTCAGCGCCTCGAAATCCTCGTCGGTCAGCGTGCGCTCGACCGGCTGGATCTGCACTTCGATCGCTACCGACTTCTTGCCTTCACCTAGTAACGGACCCTCGAAGATGTCGAAGACATTGACTGATGTGACCAGCTTGCGGTCGGCACCGGTCGCGGCCTTGATGATCGCGCCGGCTTCCACCGACTTGTCGACCACGAAGGCAAAGTCGCGCTTGACGGCCTGGAAGGCAGACAGTTCCAGCGCCGGCTTGGTGCGGGTGGCCTTCTTCTTCGGCTCGGGCATGGCGTCGACATAGACCTCGAAGCCGCAGAGCGCGCCCGAGACATCGAGCGCTTCCAGCGTCGAGGGATGGAACTCGCCGAAATAGCCGAGCACGACCTTCGGACCCATCTTGATCGTACCGGACCGGCCGGGGTGGAACCATTCGGGACCGCCCCGCTCGATCTGGATGTTGCCCATCGGCAGGCCGCAGGCTTCGATCACGGCCAGCGCATCGGCCTTGGCGTCGAAGACGTCCACCGGCTTGCCGCCGCCCTTGGCAGCGTTCGACCACATGCGGCCGGCGCCTGACATCGATGCCGTGCCGCGACGGACGCCGCCGGCAACGCGGCGCTGGCCTTCCGGCCGGTCGTTCTCATAGGTGCCGGACACCTCGAAGATCGCAACGTCGCCATAGCCCTTGTCGCCATTCCGCTGGGCAGCCGTCAGCAGGCCGGGGAGCAGCGAGGGGCGCATGTCGGACATATCGGCAGCAATAGGGTTGGCAAGCTTGAGTGCCGGCAAGCCGCCGCCGAAGAGCTTTGCCTGATCCTCTGAGATGAACGACCAATTGACGGCTTCCAGCATGCCGCGCGAGGCAAGCGCGCGCTTGGCGATGCGAGTGCGGATCTGCAGCGTCGTCAGGATCCTGCCGTTGACGGCTGCATGGCTTTCCAACGGCGCCGGCTTGATGTTGTCGACGCCGTAGATGCGCATGACCTCTTCGACGAGGTCGGCCTTGCCATCGACATCGGGACGCCAGGAGGGAACGGCGACGGAAACGCGTTCGCCCGAACCGGTAACCTTGAAGCCGAGGCGCGTCAGGATCTCGGTGCTTTCCTGCGTGGAAACCTCAAGACCCGTCAGGCGCTTGACCTCGGAGAAGGGGAAGTCGACGATCTTTGCGTCATAACCCATGTAGCCGACGACCTCTGCCTTGGCGGCCGTGCCGCCGCAGAATTCGAGCACCAGCTCGGTGGTGCGCTCGAGACCGGGAACCATATACTCCGGATCGACCCCGCGCTCGAAGCGGTAGCGGGCATCGGTGATGATGCCGAGGCCGCGGCCTGATTTCGCGATGTTCATTGGATCCCAGAGAGCGCTCTCGATCAAGACGTCGGTGGTGTTCTCGTCGCAGCCGGAATGCTCGCCGCCCATGATGCCGCCGATCGACTCGATGCCATCGGCATCGGCGATCACGACATTATTCGGCCCAAGCTTGTACTCGCGCTGATCGAGCGCAAGCACCGTCTCGCCGTCCTTGGCGCGACGGACGGTCAGGTTGCCCTTGACCTTGGCGGCGTCGAAGACGTGCATCGGGCGACCCTGGTCGAAGGTCATGTAGTTGGTGATATCGACGAGCGCGTTGATCGGGCGAAGACCGATAGCGAGCAGACGCTGTTGCACCCATTTCGGGCTCGGGCCGTTCTTGACGCCGCGTACGAGACGCAGCGCAAAGCCCGGGCAGAGCTTCGGATCGTCAAGGTCGAGCGTCAGCCTCACCGGCGTCTCGCCTTCAACAGTGAAGGACGGTGCCGGGCGTGTCTTCAGCGTGCCGAGGCCGGAAGCAGCCAGGTCACGCGCGATGCCATAGATCGAAGTGCAATCCGGACGGTTCGGCGTCAGGTTGATCTCGATCATGGGATCGTCGAGATGCGCATAGGCGGCGTAGCTTTCACCAACCGGCGCATCCTCGGGGAGATCGATGATGCCATCGTGGCTGTCGGAGATCTGCAGCTCCTTCTCCGAACACATCATGCCGTGGCTTTCGACGCCGCGGATGTTGCCGACGGCGAGCGTCACGTCGATGCCGGGAACATAGGTGCCGGGGGCCGCGAACGCGCCGATCAAGCCGGCGCGCGCATTGGGAGCGCCGCAGACGACCTGGACGGGGGCGCCCTTGCCGGTATCGACGGAGAGAACCTTGAGGCGATCGGCCTGTGGGTGTTTCTCGGCGGTCAGGATCTTGGCGATGACGAAGGGCTTGAACGCCGCCTTGTCATCGACGTCCTCGACCTCGAGCCCGATCTCGGTCAGGCGGGTGCAGATTTCATCGAGGGTCGCATCCGTTTCCAGATGATCCTTCAGCCAGGAGAGTGTGAACTTCATAATCTCTATCCTCCCTTACGCGCTCAGGCCGCCGAACAGCGTCGGCATGTCGAGCGGGCGGAAGCCGTAATGGGTCATCCAGCGGACGTCGGCGTTGAAGAAGTCGCGCAGATCAGGCATGCCGTATTTCAGCATGGCGATGCGGTCGAGGCCCATGCCCCAGGCAAAGCCCTGGTATTCATCGGGATCGAGACCGCCGGCGCGGAGCACGTTCGGATGCACCATGCCGCAGCCAAGGATCTCCATCCAGTCGGTGCCTTCGCCGAACTTGACGATCGGACCGGAGCGGTCGCACTGGATGTCGACTTCGAAGGACGGCTCGGTGAACGGGAAGAAGGACGGGCGGAAGCGCATCGTCACACTGTCGACCTCGAAGAAGGACTTGCAGAACTCTTCGAGCACCCAGCGGATGTTGGCGACATTCGCCTTCTTGTCGACGACCAAGCCTTCGACCTGGTGGAACATCGGCGAGTGCGTGGCGTCCGAATCCTGGCGGTAGGTCTTGCCGGGGATGATGATGCGGATCGGCGGCTTCTGCGCTTCCATGGTGCGCACCTGTACCGGCGAGGTGTGCGTGCGCAGCACCTTCCGCTCACCGTTCTCATCCGGATTGAAGAAGAAGGTGTCGTGCATCTCTCGGGCCGGGTGGCCTTCCGGGAAGTTCAGTGCCGTGAAATTGTAGTAGTCGGTCTCGACATCCGGACCTTCGGCGATCGAGAAACCCATGTCGCCGAAGATCGCGGTGATTTCGTCGATGATCTGGCTGATCGGATGGATACGGCCGCGCTCGGCTGGCGAAGAGCGTACCGGCAGGCTGACGTCGACCGTCTCGGCCTTCAGGCGCGCATCGATCGCGGCCTTCTTCAGCTCCGCCTTGCGGTCAGTGATTGCGTCGGTGACGGCGTTCTTCAGTGCGTTGATGGCAGCGCCGCGCGTCTGGCGCTCTTCCGGCGTCATTGCACCGAGCGTCTTCAGGAGCTCGGAGACCGAACCCTTCTTGCCGAGCGCGCCAACACGCACGGCTTCGATCGCCGGCTCGTCGGCAGCGGCTGCCACATCAGACAGAAGTTGCTTTTCCAGGGTTTCGAGTTCGGTCATCTTTTCCTGCCTCGCTGGGCGTCAGTCTTGTCGATAATTCACGAAAACATGCATCGAATAGCTCAAGCGCCACGATGAAGCGTCGCAGATCACTACCCATGTGCACGCGGCCAATCAACCGGGCACACCACAAAAAGCCCGCGACGTCGAGAGAGGAACGGCCCATCGCGGGCAATGCCGTCTCAATCGCCATCGCGCCAAATGCAAAGAACCCGCGCAAGCCTGGCCAGCGCGGGTTCTAAATCATCGAAGCAAAAGCTCTGACAGCGCCGGCTTAGTTGACGGCTGCTTCAAACTCGTTCTTCGTACCGGCGTCCTTCAGGTACTCGAGAGCCTTCTTGGAGGCAGCAACGAGTGCACCGAATGCTTCCGGCTCATGGATTGCCATGTCGGAGAGAACCTTACGGTCGACTTCGATGCCAGCCTTGTTCAGGCCGTCGATGAAGCGGCCGTAGGTCAGGCCGAATTCGCGGACAGCGGCGTTGATGCGCTGGATCCAGAGGGCGCGGAAGTTGCGCTTGTTGATCTTGCGGTCGCGGTAAGCGTACTGCTTCGAACGATCGACAGCAGCTTTCGCAGCGCGGATGGTGTTCTTGCGACGGCCGTAAAAGCCCTTAGCGGCCTTCAGAACCTTCTTGTGCTTGGCGTGGGCGGTAACGCCTCTTTTTACACGTGCCATTTCATGATCTCCTTAATCTAAAAGCGTTCGCGGAATAGTCTTAGAGACCGTTCGGCAGGTAGTTCTTCACGACCTTGCGGCCATCGGGTTCTGCGAGAACCATCGTGCCACGTGCATCGCGGATGAACTTGTTGGTACGCTTGATCATGCCATGGCGCTTGCCAGCAGCTGCAGCCTTGACCTTGCCGGTCGCGGTGATCTTGAACCGCTTCTTGGCAGCAGACTTCGTCTTCATCTTGGGCATTTTGCTACTCCGTTTCTGGACCCCCTGCTCTTCATCAAAGAAGCCTTCTCGCGGTGCCCGGTTTCCGGCCGTCGCAAAAAGGTGCGGGAGCGTTTGTTGTTGATCTGCGGCTCCGGTGATGAACCGTTCCGCAAGCATTCGAAACCGCCACGGCATGCCCTGCCGGTCAGTTCGGACGCGCGCTTATAACCGCAGCGTCATAAAAGTGCAACGGGGCGGCCAATGAATCTTCTAAGCAATGGCGGGAGGCCGGCTCGCCATGGCCGGAAGCATCAGTTTCACCTGCAGACCGCCCCACCGCGAGGCGGAAAGATCGAGCCGGCCGCCGTAAGCCTCAAGGATATCGCACGAGATCGCCAGCCCTAACCCAGTTCCTGCCGTGCCTTCATCAATCCTGACACCGCGCTTCAGCATCAGATCGTAGCTACCAGGATCGGCGCCGGGTCCATCGTCGGAAACGCTGAGCACGACATCATCCTGCAAGCGACCGGCGGAAAGATCGATGCGCGTCCTGGCAAAGCGCACGGCATTGTCGAGTACGTTGCCGAGTGCCTCGGCGATGTCCGCGGGGTCCGCCTGAACCGTCAGGGCGGGGTCGATATCGAGATGCCAGTCGATCCCTTTCTCTTCGGTGAAAGGCGTCAGCACATTGACGAGCTTTCCTGCAATGCCGAGCAGCGACGTCGTGGCCATTTGCTCCACTCCCATGCGGGCGGCCTGCAGTTGTCGGTCGGCGCGCTGGCGGACCAGCTCGATCTGTTGCAGAGCCGTTTCGCGCTGGTCCTCGGGCAAGGCTTCAACCAGGTGAGACAGCACCGTGAGAGGCGTTTTCAAACCATGGGCGAGGTCGCTGGCACGCGCGCGGGCGCGCTCGATCGCCGTCTCCCGCTCGCTGAGCAGCAGGTTGATTTCACGAACCAGCGGCTTGACCTCGCTCGGCCCCTGCGCGCCGATATGTGAGCTGCGGCCGGCCCTGATATCCGCAACGCGCTCGCGAAGCCGCACCAGCGGGCGCAAGCCCACCCACCCCTGCAAGAACGCCGCGAGGAGCAGCATGCCGCCGGTCGAAAGCAGCATCAGCCGCAACGGCCGGTGATAGCTTTCAAGCGCCGCTTCCATCTCGGGCTTGGAGAAAGCCGCATAGACGGTGAAGTTCTTCTTTGCGGCGCCTTCGCCAAGCGCCATCGTCTTCATCGACACCAGCAGCGGCGAGCCATCCGGCCCGTCCGTTTCCCGGAACCCGCAATACATGTCCTTCGACAGCTCATCCGCGGTGATCTCCTCGTCCCACAGCGAGCGAGACCGCAGCGGCTCCCCGTTGCCACCGGGAGAGATCTGCCAGTAGCGGCCGCCGGCGGGGATCTGGAAGCGCGAGTCGGCAGGCTCGTTCTTCAATTCAAGAGCGCCATTCTCCACGCTGAGCCGCGCCGCCAGCGAATCCATCACCGACGTCATTTCGTTGGAATACTGGTCGGCCAGATAATCCGCGAACAGGTGGCTAAGCACCGCCCAGACGAGCATCAACGCCAGCGCGATCGCGACAAGCGCTCCGGCAGCGAGGCGAAAATGCAGCGAGTGGATCACCGAGGTCGCTCCGGAAGAACATAGCCGAAGCCGCGCCGGGTCTCGATGGCGTCGCTGTCCGTCTTCTTGCGCAGCCGCGCCACCATAGCTTCCACGGCATTCTTGGCGGCATCGTCATCACGGCCCTGAACCTGGCTCGCCAGTTCGGTCGGGCTCAGGACCTCACCGGGCTTGCCGATGAAAAGCGCTATCATCCGGTATTCGAGCGGACTGAGATCAAGTTCGCGTCCATCGAAAGTGACGCGCCTTGCGCTTTCATCGAGAGTGAAGCGGTTGGCGGATTTGACGCGCGATGCGATGGCGCCGGTGCGCCGCAGGAGCGCTCTCAGGCGAGCCAGCAGCTCCTCGGTACGAAACGGCTTCGGCAGATAGTCATCGGCCCCCGCATCAAAGCCGTCGACACGCTCCATCCACGAGCCGCGGGCAGTGAGAACAAGAACCGGCGTGTTCATGCCCGCGCCGCGCCAGCGTTTCAGGATCGACAGGCCATCCATGCCGGGCAATCCGAGGTCTAGGATGATGGCTGAATAATCGCCCGTCTCGCCCTCTTCCCATACAGCAGGCCCGCTTGCAAATACCTCGACGCGATAGCCTTCCCGCCCAAGCTTTTCGACCACATGGCCGGAAATATTGGGATCGTCCTCCGCCAACAGGATACGCATAGCCCCTACCCCCCCAGCAATGCTCCGTTGCGGGCGTCGACACGCAATGTCCTGATCGCGCCCGTCCCGTCGCGAACTTTCACTTGATACACATCGCCGAACATGGATCGATGGAGATTGACGTCGATGACCCGACCGTAGCGTTTTGCGTCGATCCGCTGCAGAACGGTCTTCAGCGGCAGGATCCGGCCCTCGCGAACGGCGTCGCGCGCGCGATCGGAATCGGTGTTCCGGCCGCCACTGCCGCGGCCGCTGCTACCGCCGCCTCCGCCTCCGCCGTGGTCGTCGCCGCCGTCATCATCCCCGTGATCGTCGCGGCCGCCACGACCGGAATTGGAACTGCCGCTGCCCGAGTTGGAACCCGAGGATCCGGGCGAACCAGAGCCCGACGAGCCGCTGCCTCCGCTCGAACCGCTCCCACCGCTGCTGCCGCCGCCATCATCGCTGCCACCATCCTTGGCCTCAGCATGGGAAACGAACATCGGGCCGGCCGCAGAGAGCGCTATGGCCAGCATCAACATCGTCATGAAACTGCGACGGCTTCTATTCATTGAACTTCAATGTACCTCAATGCTTCTGCAATCGCGGAACCTACACTGAACACTTTATCGCGACCAGACAAAGCTCCGACAAACCAGGAACTCCGCCGGGGCGCGGCGGAGTTCCTTCTTCCGAAGGGGTGGCCGGAAGACCGCGCCGGGCAGATTATTGCGCCGAAGCGGGAAGTATGTTGACGCTGGTGATTGCGCCAGGATTTCGAATAAAGTCACCTCTGTGAGGATGCGCGACCACCTCGTGTGCCCCATGCTCAAGCTCAACCTCGACCTCGAGGCGCCGGCCGAGTTGATCGACGGCGACAAGCGAACCGTTCAGCAGTCCCGTCAGGCTCGCTTCGGACACCGAAAGCGTCACTTCCGGGCGATTGTCGTTGCGGCCGCCGCGGTGCTCGCCAGGATTGTCGTCATTGGCGTCATGGTTGGCTCCGTCATCGCGTCCACGTCCACGGCCGTGATCGTCATCGCCGTCGTCATGACCGCCGCGACCGCTATGATCATCACCGCCACGCCCGCTGCCGCTGTTGTCATCACTGCCACCGCTATGGCTGGATCCACTGTTGCCGCTGCTGCTGCTTCCACCGCCATCATCGCTGCCGCCGCGAGCGAATGCCAACGACGAAAAATGGCCTGACGTGAACGTCTGCATTGTCGGGAGCGACAACGTCACCGCGATTGCGGCGACGGAAGCCAATAGCGCGTGTGAAATGGTCTTCTTCATGATCTTTGCCTTCTGCTCTCTTCTTGCTGAGAACAGATTGCCAAAGTCTCTCTGACAGACTGTTGAGTGCGTTTGTCAGCATCCTGTCAGATTGGTCCGACCACAGCCCCAAAATACAAAAGCCGCCCTTACGGACGGCTTTGATTGGAGAGTGGCGACGCGCCTCACTTCGGCGCGAGTACCATCATCATCTGGCGGCCTTCGAGCTTGGGCTCGGCTTCAACCTTGGCATATTCGGTCGTGTCGGCCTTCACCTGCTGCAGCAGCTTCATACCAAGTTCCTGGTGCGCCATTTCACGGCCGCGGAACTTCAATGTCACCTTGACCTTGTCGCCGTCTTCAAAGAAACGACCCATCGCCTTCATCTTCACCTCATAGTCATGGGTGTCGATGTTAGGGCGCATCTTGATCTCTTTAACTTCGACAATCTTCTGCTTCTTGCGCGCCTCGGCAGCCTTCTTCTGGTTGGCATATTTCAGCTTGCCCAGATCGAGGATCTTGCATACAGGCGGTTCGGCATTGGGGGAGATTTCCACCAGGTCGAGGCCGGCTTCCTCAGCCATTTTCAGGGCCTGGTCGGTGGGCACAACACCCAAGTTCTGTCCTTCAGCATCAATCAGCTGAACTCGGGGGATGCGAATTTCCCGGTTCGAGCGCGGCCCTTCCTTTACGGGCGCGTCGGCTTTAAAGGGTCTGCGAATGGTCGTATTCTCCTCGCGTTGTTTCGGATCGCTGCAGCCCGGGCACTCCCGATGACGGAAGTACAAATGTCGTTTCACCATTGCTGCAACGGAGTCGGTACCATCCTTTAGCGGAAAAATCACCTGCTGTCAGCCTGTCAAGAATCTGTTTTATAGGCCAAAACAACTGGAGTTCCGCGATGTCTGACGCAAATCTCACTTACAACCAACAATATCTTACCGTCGGACAGGGCGAAGCTGCGCGCGAGATCGCCTATATTGCGCGTAGCCAACCTGGCCAAACGGCCGGCCCAACCCTCGTCTGGCTCTCCGGATACCGCTCTGACATGAGCGGCAGCAAGGCGGTGGAGCTGGACAGGTTCGCGGCCGAAAACGGCCTTGCCTGCCTGCGCCTCGACTATTCCGGCCACGGCCTGTCCGGCGGCAAATTCACCGACGGGACGATCTCGCGCTGGCTCGAGGAGGCGCTTGCGGTAATCCTCCACGCGGCGCCCGAGCGCATCCTCGTCGTCGGCTCGTCGATGGGCGGATGGATTGCGCTCAGGCTGGCGCAGGAACTCGCCAAGCGGCAGGACGGGCCGAAGCTCGCGGGCATGGTGCTGATTGCGCCGGCTCCCGACTTCACCTCCGATCTGATCGAGCCGAACCTCACGAAGAAGGAGAAGGCCTCGCTGGCCGAGCGCGGCTACTTCGAAGAGCGGTCGGCCTACAGCCCCGAGCCAAACATCTATACGCGAACCCTGATGGAGGACGGGCGCGACAACGGCGTGCTCAACGGCATCATCGAGACCGGCTGCCCGGTCCATATCCTGCAGGGGATGAAGGATCCGGACGTTCCCTATCAGCACGCTATGAAGCTCGTGGAGCATCTCCCCGCCGACGACGTCGTGCTGACCTTCGTGCGTGATGGCGATCACCGGCTGTCGCGGCCCCAGGACATCGAGCGCATGCTCGCCGCCGTCAAAGGGCTTATCCGCTAGGCCAAACGATCCATATGTGCCAAATCCTAACGGATTTTAACCATATTGGCGGGTAGTGGCACCTTCCCCAGAAGTAACGATTGACTCTCCGAGCCTCCGTCCGTTAACTTTTTATTAACAATACATGGGCGATGCAAGGGAACAGCGGGCGTGCGGATCAAGGGTTTCGTCGTGGCCATGATGGCCATGTTTGCTATGTCTACAGCCGCAACGCCGGCTTCCACCAACAACCTCTCGATGGTTACTGGCGCTGCGACGTCCCAGCCGATCGGCCATTACGACTTCTGCCAGGGCCATCGCAATGAATGCGGCCCAAACCGCAACGTCTCGCCGGCCGAGATGTCGGAAGGGAAATGGGGAATGGTGCGGTCCGTCAACACGATGGTCAACAACAGCATCACGCCGATGACCGACAAGGAAATCTACGGCAAGGATGAGGTCTGGGCTTATCCGACGACTGCAGGCGACTGCGAGGACTTCGCCCTGCTGAAGCGCCGCATCCTGATACAGCGCGGAATTTCGCCGGCTAATCTTCTTCTCACGGTGGTCCGCAAGCCCGATGGCGAAGGTCATGCCGTGCTGACGCTGCGCACCAGCAACGGCGACTTCGTGCTCGACAACCTGGCGTCCAACATCAAGCCATGGTTCGACACGCCCTACTCCTTCATCAAGCGCCAGTCGAGCAACAATGCCGGTCGCTGGGTCACCATCGAAAATGGCCGCGACGTTCTGGTCGGTGCTTTGCGATAAGCGATAGTAGATTGAACGAAAAAGGCCGGCGAAACGCCGGCCTTTTTTATGCGCGACGCCAGTTAGCGCGTCATTCCGGCCCATCGCCTGTGCATTCGCGCGCCAGATCAATTCACCGCGTCGATCGCTCCGTAGTGCCGGAGCTCGCTTTACCCATTGCCGATCAGAATGCCGGCACCGAGAACGAGACCGCCGCCCACGACCACCTGGAAGGCAGCGCGCAGGAATGGCGTTTCCATAAATCTGTTCTGGATGAAGGCAATCGCCCAGAGTTCGAAGATCGCGATGATCACGGCCATCGTCGTTGCGATCCAGAAGTACGGGATGAGATAGGGCAAGGTGTGGCCGAGACCGCCAAGCGCGGTCATGACGCCGCAGGCGATGCCGCGCTTGATCGGCGATCCGCGGCCTGAAATCTTGCCGTCGTCATGTGCCGCTTCTGTGAAGCCCATCGAGATGCCGGCGCCAACCGAGGCGGACATGCCGACAAGGAAGGTCTGCCAGGTGTTCTGAGTCGCAAAGGCGGCTGCGAAGATCGGCGCCAAGGTCGATACCGAGCCATCCATCAAGCCGGCAAGGCCGGGTTGCACATAGGTGAGCACCAGTTGGCGGCGGGCAGCGTGATCTTCCTCCGCCTTGACGTCCGCCGGCGTGTGCTTGTCGACAAGCATGTGAGTAATGTCCTCATGGCCCTGCTCCGCCAAGGCGAGGTCACCGAGCAACTGCCGGGTCTGCGCGTCCGTGACGCGCCGTGCCGCTTCGACATAGAAGCGATAGGCCTGCTGCTCCATCGCTTCGGCTTCACCGCGGATTTTCTCGAGCGACAGGTTGCGTCGCAGCCAGTCGGGTTTGCGCTCATAGAAACCCTGAACATGTTCCCGGCGAATGAGCGTGATGCGTTCACCGAACCGCTGGCGATAGATTTCGATCAGGGACTTGCGATGGGTGTCCTCGACCTCGGCCATCTCTTCGAAAATTTTAGCGGACGCGGGATAGTTGCTGCGCAGCATGTCGGCGTAGGCGAGATAGATGCGCGCGTCCTCCTCTTCGGCCCCAATGGCCAGTGCGAGTATTTCCTGTTCCGACAAAGAATCGAACGAGCGCTTGGATGACCAAAAAAGCCTGGACAGCATGACAACCTCAATTTTAGAATTATTCTAAAATAGAGGTTGCCGGCGCGTCGGTCAAGTTTTCACAGGCATGGAAACCAGTGAATTGACGCATGGCCGCGGCAAGTAAAACGACGCACAGCTTCGCGTACGTGCACCGCCTTTAGCTGGCATCGGAAATAACGTGCACGCTACAGTCTACATCTACGCCGAAAGTGTATGATTATTGGGCAAAAAACCATAACAAAAGCGGGTTGAAATTTACAACTCATGGGATTGAGATATTATGGAAGGCGGGCATAGTACTAAGCGTATTGATTGCATTTATAAGGGAACATAACGGTGCCAGATCCGGTAGATATTATTGTTGGTAAAAATGTACGGACACTGAGGGCCAAACGACGCATATCGCAGCTGGAACTGGGAGAGGCGCTGGGGCTGACTTTTCAACAAATTCAGAAATACGAGAAAGGCACCAACCGCGTATCCGCAAGCAAGCTTCACCAGATCGCGGTTTTTCTGGGCGTTGATATTTCGGAACTGTTCGAGGGCGCCAACCCGTCTGACGGATCAGCGCGGCCAGGGCTGAGCCCCGAAGCCTATGAGCTTGCCCTGCACTATGACAAGCTTCGCTCTGCGGCAGGCAAGGAGGCCGTCAAGACCATCTTGTCGATCATGACCGGTGAAAGCTACATCGAGGCTTTGCGCTGAACCCTGTCGGTCAGTGCAACTCGCACGCGTGAAGCGCGATGAGCAAGTCGTCCTGCGTCCGATGGCCAGCATGGTAGAGATCGATCGCGATGCTCGCGATGGAAAGTCCCTGCTGGCTGCGCAGCTTGATGTTGCGCTCGGCACACCAGGAATAGAGCGCGCCGGCGAGCACATCGACATCATCGGACTGCAAAGACAAAGAAGTGGCTGCTGCCGTCATGGAAGTTGCCCTTGTTTTTGGTTGATCCCCGAAAGGATACTGGCCGCTTTGCTTCTATTTGCAAAGCGGCATTCACTGCCTGCGTTAACGCAAGGCAGACGTGCATTTTTGCTTGTTTCATAATGGAACACCCGGCAAGCGCCGGCGCTATTCTGACGCGACCCGGTACTCCAGCGAGGCCGAGCATGCCGCGATCGCATCCAGCATTTTCTCGAACCGCGGGTGATCACGCACCGAATCGAGGTCCGAATCATGCTTGAACCATAGGATGTGATAGCAGGACGATTGCGGCAGCAGTTCTTCCAACAGATCGAGTGCGGCGTCGCATTCGTCCAACAAAGCATAGACACACGCGATGTTGTATTGAGCAACGATGTCATCCGGATCAATCATCTGCGCGCGCTTGACCCACTCCTTAGCGCGTTCCGCATCGCCCATGTGAGCCAATGCGAGCGCACCGCGATGGGCCGGCCCCGAGTTTTCCGGATGCCGCTCCAAGGCCTCTTCCGCACGCTCGATGCAGACGCGCGCCCAATGCGCTCGCTCCTCCTCGAGACCAAGCGACCGGCATGCGCTCATCAGATGAATGGGCGAGAGATAGTCGTCGGGGCGGATCTCGGCCGCCCTAGTGAAGAAGGTGATTGCCCCCTCGAACTTGCCCTCCATGAAAAGAAAGCGACCATAGTGGAAATTCGCTTCATAGAGATCGGGCTCCAGCGCCAGCGCCTTTTCGAACTCGACAAGAGCCTCCTCGTCTCGCCCGTCCTGGTGCAGCGCCAGTCCGCGCGACGCATGCGCCTCGGCAAGATTCGGATCGAGCGCCAGCGCCTTGGCGCTCAGATTGAGTATCCCCTGCAGTGTAAACTCACCCGCATGCCAATCGCGCAGCGCCGACTCGCAATCCGCCATGCCGGCATAGGCACGGGCATATTCCGGATCCAACGCAACGGCCGTTGCAAACATGCGCCGGGCCAGAAGTAGATAGGGCCTTGTCCAGGTGTGAGACAGCTGTCGTCCACGCAGATAATAGGTGTAGGCCTCGACATTGCTTGTCGGCTCGGCTGCGATCGCCTGCCTCTCCTCGGGTAGCAGCTTGATCTTGAGTTGATCGACGATTGCGTGGGTGATCTCGTCCTGGATCGCGAAAATATCGGTGAGGTCGCGATCGAAGCGGTCCGCCCAAAGGTGCCCGCCATTTCTCGCATCGATCAGCTGTCCGGTGATGCGGACGCGCTGGCCGACCTTGCGCACGCTCCCCTCGAGAACGAAGTCGACACCGAGTTCCGACGCCACCTGCTTCACCTGCACGGACTTGCCCTTGTAGGTGAAGGCGGTGTTGCGGGCGACCACGTAGAGGTTCGACACCTTCGAGAGGTCGGTGATGATGTCCTCGGTGATGCCGTCGGAAAAATACTCCTGCTCGGCATCGCCGCTCATGTTGGTGAAGGGCAGCACGGCGACAAGCTGCTTGTGCTTTTTTCGGGCTGCGGTCAAAGCCGCCTTGTTCACTTTCAGTGGCAGCGCCCGCTGCGGCGAAATCATATAGACCCGGACCGGTTCCTTGATGTTCTTGAGGCGGTGTTCCCCGCGATCCTCGAAGGACAGGTCGAGCCGTGAGCCGACATGGTCCTTGACGGTGGCCGAAACGGCAATGCCTCCTGGCTCAGCAAGCGCCTCCAGCCGCGCAGCGACATTGACGCCGTCCCCGAAGATATCGCCCTCCTCGACAATGACGTCGCCGAGATGGATGCCGATCCGAAATTCGATACGTTTGTCTTCGAGCACCGACAGGTTTCGTTGCGCGGCCTCTCGCTGCACCTCATCGGCGCAGGCAACAGCATTCACGATGCTGGAGAATTCCGCCAGCATGCCATCGCCGGTCAGCTTGACGATGCGTCCGCGGTGCTGTGCAATCTTCGGATTGAGCAGCTCCGTGCGGCAGGTTTTCACCGCACTTAGCGTTCCGGATTCATCTATGCCCATCAACCGGCCATAGCCGACGATGTCGATTGCGAGGATGGCTGCGAGACGGCGTTCCAAGTGTCCCTCGACGCTATACAGTTTTCGTCACACTAATTTAGCCTTTTATTATCTTAATGTCCCACCATTCATTCGGTCGACCCGGGATAATAAGGTATTTTTGACGTTCGAACGTTGAGACAACCCTGCGTAGGCGACCTGACAAAGCAAACAACAAAGGCCCGGCTGCAGCAGCAACCGGGCCTTTGTTACATTTCATATAGGGTCGATCAGCCCTCGAAGAATTCCTTCATGCGCGCGAAGAACCCGGTCGATTCCGGATTGTTCTCCTTCGAGGAGAGCTGCTCGAACTCCTGGAGAAGTTCGCGCTGGCGCTTTGTCAGCTTCTGCGGAGTCTCGATCTGGATCTGGATATAGAGGTCGCCCGTCTGCGGCGAACGCAGCACCGGCATGCCCTTGCCCTTCAGGCGGAACTGCTTGCCGGCCTGCGTGCCTTCGGGCACCGTCACACGCGACTTCGTGCCATCGAGCGTCGCCACGTCAAAGGTGCCGCCGAGTGCCGCCGTCGTCATCGAGATCGGAATGGTGCAGTAGAGGTCGGCGCCGTCACGTTGGTAAAACTCATGCGGCTTCACCGACAGGAAGATGTAAAGATCGCCCGCCGGACCGCCGCGCATGCCGGCTTCGCCCTCGCCCTGCAGGCGGATGCGGGTGCCGTCTTCGATACCGGCCGGAATGTTCACGGACAGCGAACGCTCTTCGGTGACGCGGCCCTGGCCATGGCACTTCGTGCACGGATCGGGAATGATCGTGCCACGACCATGACAGGTCGGGCAGGTCCGTTCGATCGAGAAGAAGCCCTGGGCAGCGCGCACGCGACCCGAGCCCTGGCAAGTGCCGCAGGTCTTCGGCTGCGTGCCGGGTTTCGCACCCGAGCCGGAGCAGACGTCGCAAGTGATCGAAGTCGGCACGCGGATCTGCGCCGTCTTGCTGGAGAAGGACTCCTCCAGCGATATTTCCATGTTGTAGCGAAGATCGGCGCCACGCTCGCGGCCGCCCGAAGAGCGCTGCCGCTGGCGGCCACCGCCCATCATCTCGCCGAAGATATCCTCGAAAATGTCGGAAAATCCGCCGCCGCCAAAGCCGCCGCCCATGCCGCCGCCGCCCATGCCGCCATGCTCGAAGGCAGCGTGACCATATCGGTCATAGGCCGCACGCTTCTGCGGATCCTTGAGCATTTCGTAGGCTTCGTTGATTTCCTTGAACTTGCGCTCGGCGTCGTGGTCGCCCGGATTCTTGTCCGGATGGTACTTCATGGCGAGTTTGCGGAAGGCGCTTTTCAGCTCTTTTTCGTCCGCCGTCTTGGCGACACCCAGCGTTTCGTAAAAATCGGCTTTTGCCATTAAGGATTAGACCCCGGAAATGGTTTTCCGGCTGCCGTGGTGGGCAGCCGGAACGTCAGTTTCAAGCTAGACCGTCTCGTCTCGCTTAGGCGGACTTCTTGCGGTCGTCGTCCTTGACTTCTTCGTAGTCGGCATCGACGACATTGTCGTCGCCGGCTTCCGCGGATGCGTCTGCTGCCGCACCGCCTTCAGCCTGCTGTGCTTCGTAGATCGCCTGACCGAGCTTCATGGAGACTTCCATGAGGGTCTGGGTCTTTGCCTTGATGTCTTCAGCATCCGGCTCGGTTGCTTCGACGGCAGACTTCAGAGCAGCGATCGCATCGGAGATCGCGGTGCGGTCGGCCTCGGAAACCTTGTCACCATAATCCTTCAGCGACTTTTCCGTGGAGTGGATCAGGCTTTCAGCCTGGTTCTTGGCTTCCACGGCCTCGCGGCGCTTCTTGTCGGCTTCGGCATTGGCTTCAGCGTCCTTGACCATCTTTTCGATGTCGGCGTCGGAGAGACCACCGGAAGCCTGGATACGGATCTGCTGTTCCTTGCCGGTGCCCTTGTCCTTGGCCGAAACCTGCACGATGCCGTTCGCGTCGATGTCGAAGGTGACTTCGATCTGCGGAACGCCACGCGGTGCCGGCGGCAGGCCAACGAGGTCAAACTGGCCGAGCAGCTTGTTGTCGGCAGCCATTTCGCGCTCGCCCTGCGAAACGCGGATGGTGACGGCCTGCTGGTTGTCGTCGGCGGTCGAGAAGGTCTGCGACTTCTTCGTCGGGATCGTCGTGTTACGCTCGATCAGACGGGTGAAGACGCCACCGAGGGTCTCGATGCCGAGGGACAGCGGGGTTACGTCGAGAAGCAGAACGTCCTTGACGTCGCCCTGCAGAACGCCAGCCTGGATGGCTGCGCCGAGTGCCACGACTTCGTCAGGGTTGACGCCCTTGTGTGGCTCCTTGCCGAACAGCTGCTTGACGACTTCCTGGACCTTCGGCATGCGGCTCATGCCACCGACGAGAACGACTTCGTCGATCTCGGCTGGCGTGACGCCGGCATCCTTGAGAGCAGCCTTGCACGGTGCGATCGTGCGCTGGATCAGATCCTCGACCAGGCTTTCGAGCTTGGCGCGGGTCAGCTTCAGCGTCAGGTGCTTCGGGCCGGTTGCATCAGCGGTGATGAACGGCAGGTTGATTTCGGTCTGCTGCGAGGACGACAGTTCGATCTTTGCCTTTTCGGCAGCTTCCTTGAGGCGCTGCAGAGCCAGCTTGTCGCCCTTGAGGTCGATGCCGTTGTCCTTCTTGAACTCGGCAACGAGGTATTCGACGAGACGCATGTCGAAGTCTTCACCGCCGAGGAAGGTATCGCCGTTGGTGGACTTCACTTCGAAGACGCCGTCGCCGATTTCGAGGATCGAGATATCGAAGGTACCGCCACCCAAGTCGTAAACGGCGATGGTCTTGCCGTCCTTCTTGTCGAGACCGTAGGCAAGGGCTGCCGCCGTCGGCTCGTTGATGATGCGCAGAACTTCGAGGCCGGCGATCTTGCCGGCATCCTTGGTTGCCTGGCGTTGTGCGTCGTTGAAGTATGCGGGAACGGTGATGACGGCCTTTTCGACCTTTTCACCGAGATAGGATTCAGCGGTTTCCTTCATCTTCTGAAGGATCATCGCGGAGATCTGGGCAGGCGAATAGCCGGTGCCGCGGGCCTTGACCCATGCGTCGCCGTTGTCGCCCTTGGTGATCTCGAAAGGAACGAGAGCCTTGTCCTTTTCAACCGTCGGATCGTCGTAGCGGCGGCCGATGAGGCGCTTCACTGCGAACAGCGTATCCGTGGGGTTGGTGACTGCCTGGCGCTTGGCCGGCTGACCGACGAGGCGTTCGCCATCTTCGGAAAATGCTACGATCGAAGGCGTCGTGCGCGCACCTTCGGCGTTCTCAATGACCTTCGCGTCCTTGCCGTCCATGACAGCGACGCAGGAATTTGTCGTTCCGAGGTCGATACCAATTACTTTTGCCATGTCATTCTCTCCTTGAAGCAAGCTGTCGGAACCCCGAGAAGGCATTTCCCTGACAGCCCCTTACGGGATGGGTCTTTAAGATTAACGCAATCGTGATTGCGGTGATGCCGCGTATATAAGGAGCGGTTTTCGGGACTGCAAGGCGAGAACTAGCCAGAAAACCGGCAAAAAAAGCGCCCAACAGCTAATTTTGGCACGCACAGGACGATGGCGTTTTTCTGGCCAAAACCCGTCGACTATTGTCCCATGATCAAGTCAAGCAAGGTCGTCCGTTTCCGATGGTGCGCCGGCGACGGTTCAGGCTCGCCAATATCACCCGGCGGCAGCGCATCACCGTGGCCATAACCACCGTCATCGGCGATGTCGGCGGGCGGCACGGGACCGCCATTGACCGGGGCGATCGGCTGGCGTCTTGGCCGGTCATTCGCCTGTGGATAGCGCTCGGCGCTTTCACCAAAGACACCGGAGAGAATGCTGCCGATTGTCGTCGGCTCTTCAAGCGGCGGCGCCATACCGGGCTCCGCAGACGCCATCGGCTGGTCGCCGAAGCCGGGATTGGCTGCCGGATCAGCCATGAATTGCCCGTTGCCGAACAGTGGCGCCGGCGACAGTCCCTTGTGCGCGGCGACCATGAATTCCTGCCAGGCCTTGGCCGGCAAGCCGCCGCCCGTCACCTTCTTCATCGGCTTGCCATCGTCGTTGCCAAACCAGACGCCGGTTGTGAGGTTGCTGGTGAAGCCGACGAAGAGCGCGTCGCGCGAATTCTGGGTCGTGCCGGTCTTGCCCGCGGCCTGCCAACCGGAAAGCTTGGCGCTCTTGCCCGTTCCCTGGTTGATGACGCCCATCATCATCGTGTTCATGTTGGCGGCAATCGCTTCCGACAAGACACGGGGCGGGTTGTCGTAGGTATTTTCGTAGAGCACCTTGCTGCCGTCAGCCGTCGTTACGCGTCGGATCACATGCGGCGTCGCCTTGTAGCCGCCATTCATGAAGGCGGCATAGGCGCCGGTGAGCTCGGTCAGCGACACTTCCGACGTACCAAGAGCGATCGAGGCATTGGGCTGCAGTTCCGATTCGATGCCGAGGCGGTGCGCGAGCTTGATCACCTGGTCCGGCCCGTCATACATGACCAACTGGGCCGCGACGGTGTTCAGCGACTTTGCAAGCGCCGTCGCGAGCGTCACTTCGCCATTGTACTTCTTCTCGTAGTTCTCAGGCGTCCAATCGCCGATGCGGATCGGCGCGTCGTTGAACACCGAAAACGGCGTCAGACCTTTTTCCAACGCCGCTGCATAGACAAACGGCTTGAAGGACGAGCCCGGCTGGCGCTTGGCGGTGACGGCGCGGTTGAACTGGCTGTCGGCATAATCCCTGCCGCCGACGAGCGCGCGGATTGCGCCGGTGCCATCGAGTGAAACCAGGGCTGCCTGCGACGTATCGAGCTTGGCGCCATCCTTGCCGAGCACATCGTTCAGGGACTGCTCCGCGCGCTTCTCCAGCGTCTTGTCGATCGTCGTATCGACGACGATGTCTTCCTTGACGTCGCCGATCAGGCCAGGGAGCTGGTCCATGACCATATCCGCGACATAGTGGCCGGCGCCCGACCAGTAGCGCTTCGCCTTGGCTGGCGTCTGCGACATCGCGGTCTTCACCTCGTCGTCGGTGATATAGCCTTGCTCGCGCATCGTCTGCAGGACCACCTGCGCGCGGGCATTGGCGGCCTCGGGATCGCGCGCCGGCGACAGCCGCGACGGCGCCTTGACGAGTCCGGCAAGAAGGGCTGCTTCACCGAGGTTCACGTCGCGTGCGGACTTGTTGAAGTAGCGACGCGAGGCCGCTTCGACGCCATAGGCGTTCGAGCCGAAGAAGACGCGGTTGAGGTACATCGCAAGGATCTGGTCCTTGGTGTATTTCTGCTCCAGCCATAGCGCGAGCAGGACTTCCTGCACCTTACGCTCAAGCGTGCGGTCCGGCGACAGGAAAAGGTTCTTTGCAAGCTGCTGTGTCAGCGTCGAGCCGCCCTGAACCATGTGGCCGGTCGTCAGGTTGGTGACGAGGGCGCGTGCGAGGCCAAGGGGATCCACGCCGAAATGCGAATAGAAGCGGCGGTCTTCAATGGCGACGATCGCTTCCGGGATGTAGGGCGACATGTCTTCGAGCGCGAGCGCTTCGCCGCCCGTCGTGCCGCGATTGGCGATGACGCTGCCATCGACGGCAGTTATCTTGACGTTCGGCGGGCGATCCGGAATGGCCCAGGTGCTGGCGCTCGGCATGCGCGACCCGTAGTAGACGACGAGGCCAGCCACGCCGATCCCGGCCCAGATGCCGAAAACGATGCACCAGTAGAGGATGCGACGAATGAAGCCGAAGAAGCTTCCACCCTCGCGTTCGCGACGACCACGTCTGCGTCTTTCGGGTTGGCGCGCGCGAGACGATTTTGACGGCGATCGCTTGGTCGAACGTCCCCTGACGACACGGTCATCGGCGTCGAGCGAAAAATCGTCATCATCGTCGCGGTCGTCGCGACCGCTGAAGGAAGGTTCGATCCTGTCGCGTGATTTGCCTCTGCCCGCCATCTAGTACCGGTACGCCCCTTCTTCGCTCCTTGCGCGGCGACGCCGCAGAAACCGTGCTTTGCCAAACGGTTCTCCGCCCGGTTGAACTTTAAATGCGGCGATTTAAGGGGTGGTTAAGAAGTGGTTAGACCGGCCCGCCCTTGCCCCAACAATGTCAAATTTGGTTCAGCCCCCGTTCACCGAACCGGCTCTCTAATCCATGTGCAAGGGACTTGCATAACAGAGGTGCAGAGATGCGTATGAGAATGATTGCAGCTGCGATCGCCATGTGTGGATTTGGCGTTACCGCGGCTGAAGCGATGCCGGTCGCGCCGCTGAACGGCGTTGCGGCCAAGAATACGGTACTCGTCGATTACGCCTGCGGGCGCGGCTATCACCTGACCCGGTGGGGCAATTGCCGGCCGAACTGGGACCGACCGCCACCGCCGCGTTACGGCTGGCGCGCCGATCGCCGCTACGGATGGGGCGGCCCGCCGCGCCATGACTGGCGCTATGAGCGATCCTACGGATGGGATCGCCCGCCACCGTGGGTGCGCGGACGCGATTGGCGCTGATTAAGACAGCAAGGCCCGGGCCGCTCAGCCTGGGCTTTGTTATAATTCGTTTACCAAGCCCCGCTTTTTTGGCATGGCTGCCATTCGTTGCGACTGTCACAAATCTGACGTATAGCACGCCGAATTGCGCCTGAGATTAGCGCAGCATGCGCAATATGTAGGCATCCATGACCATCGACATTACCAAAAGCGAAGAATTCAAGCTGCGTGAAGTTTGGGACGTGCACGAGTTTGCACGCCGCTACAGGCTGACAAAAATGGAAGAGAGCCGCCTGAAGATGCTTCACGGCCCGTTCGCGGAATTGCGCGACCTCCTCGCCGGTCGGCAGCGTTCCGTTTCTCTCTGGTAACAGGGAACCATTAGCGAGCTGGTGGATTAATGCCCTAGCGAAACACGCCCTACACGTTTCGCTAAAGGTCGGCCGTCTCCCCTCAAACGCGCCGATCGCGATCAGGCCCGGTGTCTCTCCCAGAGCGCCGGGCCTTCTCATCTCCCCAATAAAAAGGGCGGCCTCGCGGCCGCCCCGATGCGTCACTGCTGGTTGCCGCAGGCCGGATCACCCGGCGGGCAGCGTGGAGGCCCACGACGGCCCTCACCGCCGCGACGCCAGTTCCCATCGTCGTTGCCCTGCGGCGGGCGCTGGAAGTCCGGACGATTGTCATGGGGCCGTCCCTGGAAATCCTGGCGACCGGGGCCGCGGTCGAAATTCGGTTGCTCGGGACGACGGCCCGGTCCGCGGTTTCCATCGGGCCTCCGATCGGGACCGCGATCAAAATCGGGTCGTGGACGGCCGGGGCCGGGGTTTCCGTCGAATTCTGGCGGCCGCACCGGGCGAACGACAGCGGGCGGGCGATCGTAAACAGGATTGCGACGCCAACGATCGCGCTCCCGATAGAAATCGCGACCGCGGTAATAGCGGTCCCAGTAATTTCCGACGCTGAAGACCACGGTCGGGATTCCGAGGGGACGGTAATATTCCGGACCCACATAGACGCGACGGCTCTGGTAGAGCGCCTGCACATAGCGACCTGCGACCCAGCCGCGCCCACCGTAGAACTCCACGTCGCACCAAGGCACATCGGCGAGGCAGCCATGGATTTCCACCGATTCACCGGCCGGAATGACGGTTACAGCGGGATATTGCGTGCTTGGTCCGGCCCGCATGTTGACGTTGGCTGTCGCATATCCCTCTGCCGCCTGGGCAATCGCCGGCGCGAGCAAGAGGGCGGCCGCTGCAGCGGCCTTCATCAAGATGGACTTCACGTTTCAACTCCTCTGACGACGCTGGCGACCGCGCCGCTTGTGTTTTCCGAAAAGGCGCGCAAGCGCCCGGGCACGGCTTCGGCGTTCGTCGCCTCGTGCCGATTTCAGCTCAATCACCTTTTCTTTCAATGATTTGTAGTCCGCGCCGATGAACCTGACTTGAACGCGTGGGCGCTTCAAAATTCAAAAATGCGTCACATCTACTTGAAACGCGCGCTAGGCATTCCGACATGTGGATCAACATATTGCAGCCGATGGAAAGCTGTGCGCGCCAGCAACGTTGCCGCTTCCACCGTCCTGATCGAGGCTCCGCGTTAACCGTTGGTTAACCTTTCCCGATCAGTCTGGCTGCAACATTCGCTTCCTCCTTGACCACGGATGTACTGGCATCGAAGTGAAGCGGATGACGAAAGGCCGGCTCGTTCCGGCCTTTTTGTTTTTCTGGCGTTCAAAGACGAACGCTTTTCCAGCCTATTTGGCCAACGCTTCCAGGATGCGGATCCAAGAACGGATGCCCTTGTGGTAGGAAGCGAGTTCGTACTTCTCGTTCGGCGAGTGAATGCGATCATCGCTGAGACCGAAGCCGACAAGCAGCGACTCCATGCCGAGCATCTTCTGGAAGTCGCCGACGATCGGGATCGATCCGCCCATGCCGATCACCACGGCCGGTTTCGGCCACTCGTCGGAGAGCGCATTCTTGGCCTTCGTCAGCACCGGCGAATCGTAAGAGAGGTGGATGGCCGGCGAACCGCCATGCGGATGGAAGTCGACCGAGCAGTCCGCCGGGATTTTCGAGCGGACGTAGCTGCGGAAGCTTTCGCGGATGGCGTTCGGATCCTGGGTCCCGACGAGGCGGAAGGAAACCTTGGCCGAAGCCTTGGCTGCGATCACCGTCTTGAAGCCCTCACCGGTGTAGCCACCCCAGATGCCGTTGATCTCGGCGGTCGGACGCGCCCATGTGAGCTCGAGAACCGACCGGTCCTTTTCACCCGACGGGATCGACAGGCCGACCTCGCCCAGGAAGGTTTCCGCCGTTTTGCCGAGCGTTTCCCAGGATGCCTTGATATTGGCAGGCGTTTCCTCGACGCCGTCATAGAAGCCTTCAAGGGTGATGCGGCCGGTCTCATCGTGCAGCCCGGCAAGCGCGGCAGTTAGGATATGGATCGGGTTCGCCGCGGCACCGCCGAACAGGCCGGAATGCAGATCGCGATCGGCGGCCGTCACGACGATTTCCTCGCCGACAAGACCACGAAGGGCTGCTGCGATCGCCGGCGTATCGCGATCCCACATGCCGGTGTCACACACGAGCGCATAGTCCGCCTTCAACTCCGCGGCGTTGGCCTCAAGGAAAGGCTTCAACGACGGCGAACCTGATTCCTCTTCGCCTTCGAAGAGGATGGTGATGCGGCAGGGAAGTGCACCTTTGACTTCCTTGTAGGCACGGCAGGCCTCGACGAAGGTCATCAACTGGCCTTTGTCGTCGGCGGTGCCGCGGCCCGTCAGGATCTTCCGGCCGTTGCCGACATCCTTGATCGACGGTTCGAAGGGATCATTCTCCCAGAGCTCGATCGGATCGACTGGCTGCACGTCGTAGTGGCCGTAGAACAGCACATGCGGCGCGTCGGCGCTTGCGCCGGCGTGATGGGCCACGACCATGGGGTGGCCGGGCGTGTTACGCACGGACGCCTCGAAACCCAGGGTCTCGAGATAGGAAACCAGCCATTCAGCCGCCTTGCGGCACTCGGCCCTGTAGGCCGGGTCGGTGGAAATGGACTTGATGCGCAACAGCTCGAACAGCTTGTCGAGGCTCGATGTCAAATTCTGGTCCGCACGCGACAGCACCGGCATTACGTCAGTCATTTTCGACTCCTTTTGAAATTCGGCGGGACGATAGACCAAAGGCCGGTCGCTTTCGAGACGAAAAAGCAGGCAGGGAGAGCCAATGGCGAGAGATGGGCGCGTCAGACACGCCCGGGGGACGAGAGCACGAATAGCTGGCGGCGGGCGAGAGCTTGTTTTCAGCGCATGCGGAGGAGTTCGACCATAACGGCGGCGGAACAGTGTCGATTACAGCTTCTTGGCATTGTCGAGCAGGCGGCGGATGTACTCGAGCGTCAGTTCGCGCTCGAAGCTCTTGAAGCCCTGAAACAGGGCCAGGTCCGCTTCACGCGCCGCCTCGATGGCGTCGTCTTCCATGCCTTTGGCCTTGTCCGTGAGAAAGATCAGCTGCGCGCGCTTGTCGGACGGATGCGGACGACGATCGATCAACCCGTCGCGCGCCATGCGCGCAAGCGTGTTCGCCATCGTCGCCTGTTCGATGTCGACGCGGGCCAGCAACTGCTTCTGCGTCAGCCCGTCCTCGGCCCAGAGTTCGAGAAGAACGGGGAATTGCCCGGGCGAAAAGCCGAGCCGCGCCGCGCGCTGCTGGAGCGAACGAGCGAAGCCCTTGGCCAGCTGACTGGCAAGGTAAGCTCCCGAGTCCATTCGATTAATTCCCATCTTCTCAATTAGTCGCAGAAAACTCGATGAAACAATGCAACAAATCGCATACGACGCATCACAAATGCTTCATCGCAGGCTATGTTCGAAAGATAGAGCAGCAAAACAAAGCCGCCATAGCCTGGAGGTCTGGCTATGGCGGCTTTAAAATGGGGACAAAGGCCCGGAGAGGGGATAAGGCCTTTGTCCAAGTCCGAAGCGGCGGGGGACAAGCCAGCTATCAGACCCTCGACGCGATCAAACACGATCAAACGCCGGTAGTAATCATTTGTGATCGGGAATGTGGCTTTTCAAGGGAAAGCCGAGGATTGACTATTACAAATTAGTAACACTTTGGTGAGCCAGAAACTTTTCACCCTCGGAACTTTATATGGACCTTCCAAGGTCGCCGCGCTATCCATGACGCCATGAAAAAAGGCGATCATCTCTTCCTAATCGACGGCTCCGGTTTTATCTTTCGAGCCTTTCACGCACTTCCCCCTTTGACGCGCAAATCCGACGGTTTGCCGGTGGGCGCCGTGTCGGGTTTCTGCAACATGCTGTGGAAACTCCTGACCGATGCGCGCGACACATCGGTTGGCGCGACCCCGACGCATCTGGCCGTCATCTTCGACTATTCGGCAAAGACATTCCGCAAGGATCTCTACGACGCCTACAAGGCGAACCGCTCGACACCGCCCGACGAACTCATCCCTCAGTTCGGTCTCATCCGTCACGCCACACGGGCCTTCAACCTGCCGTGCATCGAGACGGAGGGTTTCGAGGCCGACGACATCATTGCAACCTATGCTCGCCAGGCCGAGGCGCTCGGCGCCGACGTGACGATCGTGTCTTCGGACAAGGATCTGATGCAGCTGGTGACGACCAACGTCCACATGTACGACAGCATGAAGGACAAGCAGATCGCCGTTCCTGATGTCATCGAGAAGTGGGGCGTTCCACCCGAGAAGATGATCGACCTCCAGGCGATGACCGGCGACTCGGTCGACAACGTGCCTGGCATCCCCGGCATCGGCCCGAAGACGGCGGCGCAACTGCTTGCCGACTACGGCGATCTCGACACACTTCTCGAACGCGCGACCGAGATCAAGCAGGAGAAGCGCCGGCAGACGATCATCGAGAATGCCGACAAGGCCCGCCTGTCGCGCGAGCTCGTGCGGCTGCGCACCGATGTTCCGCTTGAACTCAAGGTCGAAGACCTGATCCTTGAGCCTCAGAACGGACCGAAGCTGATCGGCTTCTTGAAGGCAATGCAGTTTACCTCGCTGACGCGGCGCGTGGCCGAGGCTTGCGATTGCGATGCCAGCGCGATCGAAGCCGTGGATGTTCCGGTCCAGTGGGGTGCGGCAGCGCGCGGGCCGGATCTCGACGCCGCAGAGCCCGAGCCGGTTGCCGGCGGTATTCCCGACGTTGCAGGCGAGGCCGTGCCCGTTCCGGCAAAGGCGAACGGCGCGAATGGTCGCGAGGGTACCTTCCGGCCGGGCGATCTTGCCAAGGCGCGCGCCGAGGCCTTTGCCTCCCTGCCCTTCGACCACTCGCGCTATGTCACCATTCGCGACATCGCGACGCTCGACAAATGGATTGCCGATGCGCGCGAAACCGGACTGGTTGGCTTCGACACCGAGACCACGTCGCTCGATGCGATGCAGGCGGAGCTCGTCGGCTTCTCGATGGCGATTGCCGACAACGACAGGAACGCCACCGGCACCAGCATTCGCGCCGCCTACGTCCCGATCGCCCACAAGACGGGCGTCGGCGATCTGCTCGGCGGCGGGCTTGCGGACAACCAGATCCCGATGCGAGATGCCCTGCCCCGGCTGAAGGCACTGCTGGAAGACGAGTCGATCCTGAAGGTCGCCCAGAACCTCAAATACGACTACCTGCTGATGAAGCGCTACGGGGTCGAAACCAAGAACTTCGACGATACGATGCTGATCTCCTACGTGCTCGACGCAGGCACCGGCGCGCACGGCATGGACCCGTTGTCGGAGAAGTTCCTCGGCCACACGCCGATCGCCTACAAGGACGTGGCCGGCAGCGGTAAGTCGAACGTTACATTCGACCTCGTCGATATCGATCGCGCGACGCACTACGCCGCCGAGGATGCGGAGATCACGCTCAGGCTCTGGCTGGTGCTGAAACCGCGCCTTGCCGCCGAGAAGCTGACCACGGTTTACGAACGCCTCGAGCGGCCCTTGCTTCCGGTCCTGGCACACATGGAAGAACGCGGCATCACCGTCGACAGGCAGATCCTCTCGCGCCTGTCCGGCGATCTCGCACAAGGCGCCGCGGCACTCGAGGACGAAATTTTCAAGCTTGCAGGCGGTCGCTTTACCATCGGCTCGCCGAAGCAGCTGGGCGACATCCTGTTCGGCAAGATGGGACTTGCAGGCGGTACGAAGACGAAGACCGGCCAATGGTCGACCTCGGCAAGCGTTCTCGAAGACCTCGCCGCCGCGGGCTTCGAACTGCCGCGCAAGATCGTCGACTGGCGCCAGCTGACCAAGCTCAAGTCCACCTACACGGATGCGCTGCCGGGATACGTGCACCCCCAGACGAAGCGGGTTCACACCTCGTATTCGCTGGCCTCGACGACGACAGGTCGCCTGTCCTCCTCGGAACCAAACCTGCAAAACATTCCGGTTCGGACGGCGGAAGGCCGCAAGATCCGTACGGCCTTCATCTCGTCGCCGGGCCATAAGCTGATTTCGGCCGACTACAGCCAGATCGAGCTGCGCGTGCTCGCCCACGTCGCCGAGATTCCGCAGCTGACGCAGGCCTTCGCCGACGGCGTCGACATTCATGCGATGACCGCATCGGAGATGTTCGGCGTGCCTGTCGAGGGCATGCCGTCAGAAGTGCGACGTCGCGCCAAGGCCATCAACTTCGGCATCATCTACGGTATCTCAGCCTTCGGCCTTGCCAATCAGCTCTCGATCGAGCGCTCGGAAGCGGGCGACTACATCAAGAAGTATTTCGAGCGCTTCCCCGGCATCCGCGACTACATGGACAGCCGCAAGCAGATGGCGCGTGACAAGGGTTACGTCGAAACGATCTTCGGGCGGCGAATCAACTATCCGGAGATTCGCTCGTCCAACCCGTCGGTTCGCGCCTTCAACGAGCGCGCCGCGATCAACGCGCCGATCCAGGGATCAGCCGCCGATATCATTCGCCGGGCCATGATCAAGATGGAGCCGGCGCTGGCCGAAGCAGGGCTTGGCGACCGCGTGCGCATGCTCCTACAGGTGCACGACGAACTGATCTTCGAAGTCGAGGACGCAGACGTCGAAAAGGCGACGCCGATCATCGTTTCGGTGATGGAGAACGCCACCATGCCGGCGCTCGAAATGCGGGTGCCGCTGAGAGTCGACGCGCGTTCGGCCACCAACTGGGACGAAGCGCACTGAGCGCTTCGTCGAAAATTCATTAAAATTTTCATTGCCTTTCAAGCCATTGATATAAAATGATTTTCCTTTTGTTTCTCGCCGAATGACCGCGCGGATGGAAGGAACTTATTAACCTTCATTTCCTAATTCGAAAGCCGATATTAGTTGCTAATCATGAGTGAGTAGCGGTCGTATGCGCTTTCCGAGAACCAATCTGACAGGGGCCGAGGAGATTTCCGCGGAAGTCGAAGGTGAACAGCTGCAGGAACACGCAGGCGAGAAGCCTACGGCACCAATTTGGCAGAGCAATTTTTCACTGGCTCCGAATGTGCGGTTCACCCGCACGCCCGAGAATCTGATCAATCCGAAGCGCGTACCGGCGCCGCCCTTTCGCACGCCGCCGCTTGCGCTGCAGGAACGCGTTGCGGCGGAAATCGGCGCGAGCGTGGAACAGCAGGCACCTGTTGTCGCGAACGCTCCGGTCGAGGTCTACGAAGCGGAGATCGCGCCGGCGATCGAGGTGCAGTCGACGGCCACCGCATTGCCGTTGATGTCGGTCGAGCCCGAGACTCACACCGTTGTCCGCGCAGCCACGGAACTGGCTGCCATCTCGGACTTCGCATTCTGGGAGGTCATGGCCTTCGAAGAAGCGGCAGCCGAACCGATCCTGTTGCCGCCGGTCTCCATGCCGAAGGCAGAGGTCAGCCCCGAATCGATCATCAGCCGGTTCCGCGTCATGGAGTGGCGGCCTGGTCGGCAACAGCCCGCAATGGCCGTAGCTTCGGTGCCTCAGCCGGTCGCCCCAGCCGCTGTCGCGCCTTCTCCCGGTTTGACGCGTGGCCGCGCCGCGCAAAACCCGGTCGCGACCGAACACAGCCGCGTGGAAGAAGCGGCGCAAGTCGAGCCGAAAGTGCAGCCTATCGCTCCGCTGCCAGTTCGCGCTTTGGCGCCGCAGCCGCTCGCACCGGCACCGCGTTTTGCCGCACCGAAGGTCGTCGCCTCGAGGGTCGATGCCTCAGGCTACGAATTCCCGTCGCACTCGCTGCTGCAGGAGCCGCCTGAACGTGTCGGCGAGATCATGTCGCAGGAGACGCTGGAGCAGAATGCCGGCCTTCTGGAAAGTGTTCTCGAGGATTTCGGCATCAAGGGCGAGATCATCCATGTCCGCCCCGGCCCTGTTGTCACGCTTTACGAGTTCGAGCCGGCACCGGGCGTCAAGTCTTCCCGCGTCATCGGCCTCGCCGACGATATTGCCCGCTCGATGTCGGCCCTGTCGGCGCGTGTCGCGGTGGTTCCCGGCCGCAACGTCATCGGTATCGAATTGCCGAACGCGCTGCGCGAGACCGTCTACTTCCGTGAGATGATCGAAAGCCAGGATTTCGAGAAGAGCGGCTTCAAGCTGGCGCTCGGCCTCGGCAAGACAATCGGCGGCGAACCCGTCATCGCCGAGCTCGCAAAGATGCCCCACCTGCTCGTTGCCGGCACCACCGGTTCGGGTAAGTCGGTCGCCATCAACACCATGATCCTGTCGCTGCTTTACCGGATGTCGCCCGAGCAGTGCCGCCTGATCATGGTCGATCCGAAGATGCTGGAACTCTCCGTCTATGACGGCATCCCGCACCTCTTGACGCCCGTCGTCACCGACCCCAAGAAGGCCGTCATGGCGCTGAAGTGGGCGGTGCGCGAGATGGAGGATCGGTATCGCAAGATGTCACGCCTCGGCGTGCGCAACATCGACGGCTACAACGGCCGCGTGGCGCAGGCGCGCGACAAGGGCGAGACCATCCATGTCATGGTCCAGACCGGCTTCGACAGAAGCACGGGCGCTCCGATCGAAGAGAGCCAGGAGATGGACCTGACGCCGATGCCCTATATCGTCGTCATCGTTGACGAAATGGCCGACCTGATGATGGTCGCCGGCAAGGAAATCGAAGGGGCGATCCAGCGCCTGGCGCAGATGGCGCGTGCTGCCGGTATCCACCTGATCATGGCGACGCAGCGCCCGTCGGTCGACGTCATCACCGGCACGATCAAGGCGAACTTCCCGACCCGTATCTCCTTCCAGGTGACGTCGAAGATCGACAGCCGCACTATTCTTGGCGAACAGGGCGCGGAACAACTGCTCGGCCAGGGCGATATGCTGCACATGCAGGGCGGCGGGCGGATTTCGCGCGTGCACGGACCGTTCGTTTCCGATGCCGAAGTCGAGAAGGTCGTCGCGCATCTGAAGACGCAGGGTCGGCCGGAATATCTCGACACCGTCACCGCTGACGAGGAAGAAGAGGACGGGGAAGAAGAGGACAGCGCAGTCTTCGACAAGAGCGCCATGGGCTCCGAAGACGGCGACGAGCTTTACCAGCAGGCGGTCAAGGTCGTGATGCGCGACAAGAAGTGCTCGACCTCCTACATCCAGCGCCGGCTCGGCATCGGCTACAACCGCGCGGCTTCGCTCGTCGAGCGCATGGAGAAGGAAGGTCTCGTCGGCCCGGCAAATCATGTCGGCAAGCGCGAGATCGTCGCTGGACGCGGCGAAGGCGAATAACGCAGTGGCAGCGGCATCCCACAAGGGGTGCCGCTGCCAGAAGTAATGTCCGCGCCGGAGAATGCTCCGGTACGGCTTGGCCTGGCTGGGAATGGGCAGGCAGCGGTTGTGGTCTATGTGGATTGTCAGGCGGTACCGCCTGCCCGATTGCATCGAGGTCCCCGCGCTTCCAGGCCGACAGGAGCGTCTCTCGGCTTTCCGTTGCGGTTGATCGCCGGTCCTGACGCCTGCGATCCTCCTCCTGCAAACATCATCGAACGCTGGACTTTCAACCCGTTTTGTCAGATCCGGCTCGCGACCCGGCTCCCTGTCCAATGACGTCATCAGTGTGCGCCAGATCGTTGGCGCGGGGATCGACGGGGAAGATCAGTTCGTCCAAATCACTGAAAGTTCATTCGATTTTTTCCACGCACAACAAAATTGCGCCGTGACATCAGTCCACTTTGCCAGCCGCGAGACGTAAGGTCTCGCGTACGAAGTCGGTCTTGCCGCCTGTGTAATAGGCCCAATCGTCGTTCGCCTGGCTCATCAGGCGAAGCTTCAGTGCCGCGTATGCTTGCGCCCGCTGGGGATGGGCCCGCAAGTAATCGCGGAAAACGGTGCGATCGCGGAGCACACGGTTATCGGATGAACAGAGATAGAGCCGCGCGCCATAGGAGCCCTTGCCGCAGGTGAAGGTCCAGCTCTGGTCGTTGTATTTGTCACCGTGAAACGCGTAGGCGGAGAGGCCTTTTACCCGCTCGATCGCGGTCAGCAACCCATCCTCGTTGCCGAAAGCAGCGTGCAGATCGATCTTGGGCTTCGCGGCAAGGTCCGGAACCGATGTGCTGCCGACATGATGAAACACCGGTGCCAAGTCGGATAGCACCGGCTGCAGCTCTGCTTTGACCTCGTTGAAAAGCCGTGGCCACTCGGGATCGTAAGGAACGACAACGATTGCCATCGTACCTCCCGATCCTAAGCCACTTCGGTGAGGAAGCCGTTCAGCGCATCCACGATCCTGCGCTCGCCGTCTTCAAGCGAGCCGCTGTTATCGACGTCGGTCACGTCGTAGTCGCCACGCACCGTCAGCGGGCCGCGGGCGAGCCGCGCCATGATGTCTTCATGCGTCTCGCGACCGCGCGCCTCGAGTCGGCTTGCCAGAACCTCGGCAGTCGCCGTCACATTGATGACCTTGAGCCGCGGGAAAACAGCCTTGAAATGGTGAAGCGCGGAGCGCGAGCCATTGGCGATGACCAGATTTCCCTGCGCGAGCGACACCGACACTTCGGCTGGAATGCCATATTTCAAGCCGTGCGCTTCCCACCAGACCGCGAAGCTCCCGGCCTGCTCCATCGACGCAAAGCCCTGGTCGGACACGGCGAGATGCTGCTCGCCGCCGGCATGGGTGTGGCGCGTAATGACGCGTCGGACGAAATGCACCTCAGGACGACCCCGAAAGTGCTTGGCGGCGAGCGCCATCAGCGTGTCCTTGCCGGCGCCACTCGGGCCGACGACGACGACCATGATGCCGTGCTCTGTGCCGGGAACGATGTGAGGTTCGTGCGACGGGTTCATGCGACACGGCGCCCTTCACGCCAAACAGCACGGGTGACCGGCACGCCGTGATCACGGAAAACGCGGACGAGATCGGCGCGCAGGCCAGTGGCGATGCGACCGCGATCGTTGAGGCTAACGGTGCGAGCCGGCGTCGCGGTGACCATGGCGATCGCCTTCGGTAGCGAAATGCTCTCCACCTCGTCGGCAATCAGGAAGGGTGCGTAGAGCAGGCTGAGCGGGACGTAGTCAGAGGACAGAACGTCGAGCACGCCGCATTCGGCGAGATCGCGGGCGGCGATATTGCCGGAATGCGACTTGCCACGAACGATGTTCGGGGCGCCCATCAGAACGCTCATGCCATGCTCGTGCGACGCCTTGGCGGCGTCGAAGCTGGTCGGGAATTCGGCAAGGCGAACGCCGTTCTCGATAGCCTCGTCGACATGGGCGAGCGTCGCGTCGTCGTGGCTGGCGACGGTGATGCCGCGCTCGGCGCAGACCTTGGAAATGGCCGTGCGGTGCGGCGTGGAATTGCGGTCAGATTCGGACACGCGACGATCGACGAACTTGGCGAACTCCGCATCGGAGAGACCGCGCTTCTTCTGGTAGTAGAAGATGTACTGGTCCATCGTCTGGAACTGCCGCTGTCCGGGCGCGTGGTCCATCAGCGAGACAAGACGGACATAGGGATCGTTCTCGAAATCGGCGAAGTGCTGCAGCACGTTGTCGGCAGAGACCTCGCAGCGCAGGTGAAGCAGGTGCTCTGCACGCAGGCGGCCCTCCTGCTCGGCCTTCTGGATCGCATCGGCCATCTCGCGCATCTCGCCATGCTCGAAGCCGCCGTCCTCGTCAGCGCCCATGCGCAGGCAGTCGAAAACCGTGGTGATGCCTGAGGTGACGATCTGTGCGTCGTGCGCCTGGATCGCCGCCGTCTTGTGCCAGCGCAGGCCGGGACGCGGCGAATAGTGACCTTCCAGATGGTCGGTGTGCAGTTCGACGAGACCCGGGATCAGATAATCGCCTTCGAAATCCTCACCCACGCGGGAACTGCCCGTCGAGATATCGGCGATCTTGCCATCGCGGACGAGGACCGATCCTTCAACGATCTCATTCTCGAGAACGATGCGGGCATTTGAGAAGACTGTTTCTTTGGTCATCGAATATGGTCTTTCAATTTTTAGCGCCGGCGAGCGGCCACCAGGAATGGGCTTTGAACGGCGCGCCCCGCGCCTCCTCGACGAAAACGGCAAGGCCACTAATGGGGAGCGGGCGGCCGATAAAGGCGGCGAAACGCTCCGCCAGAATGGCCTTCATCACGCCTGCACGCTCCTGCGGCACCTGGCCGGTCAGCGTCATGTGGAACCCGAAATCATCCATCACATAGGGATAGCCCCAGCGCAACAGATTGGCCCTCTGGCTTTCGCTCAGTTTCTCCGGGTTGCGGCGCGCTATATCCGCATCCGACAACGCGGCGCGAAACGGTTCGAAGGATTTTACCACCGTGGCGGCGAAATCCTGAAGCGGCGGATGCAGAAAAGCGGGCACCAGCGCAAAGAATTTACCCAACTGCCCAAGCACCAGCTCGGGAATCTCAAAGGCGGACGTGCGGGCGGCGAAATCCTCGACCACCTGGATCAGGTCCTTTTCGGTGACGGAGGCGGCCAGATGGAACGGTGCCTTGATCGTCGCGTGGAAAGCGTAGCGGCGAGGATCGGCTGTCAGTTCGAACTGCTCGGCGGCTGGCAGGTCCGGACAATCGGGAGCCGGATAAATTTTGCCGGTGAAGGCATCGCGGCCGAGCCAGAGCGCGGCCGTGCCGTTCAAGGGGTCATCCTTCGGCGGCGTGAAATAGAGTGCGTAGCGCAAGGCTCTTATCCTGGGAATCGTTCGGAGTGCGGTCGCAGTCTTCAGTGATTTGACCACGACCGCAAGCTGGCTTCCGGCTAAAAGATTTCCGTGACAGAATGATGATGGTCCTGAACGATCCCGCGCTTTTTCAGTGGGCCTTGGTCCCCATCAGACGGTGACGCAGGGCGTTCGACGCCATGTCGAACAGGAACACGACGATCAGGATCAGCAGCACCATGTAGGCGACGTTTTCCCAGTTCGCGTTGGTGCGCATCGCTTCCCACAGCTTGAGACCGATGCCGCCAGCACCAACCGCGCCGATGATCGTCGCGCCGCGTACGTTCGATTCCCACTGGTAGAGCGTCTGGCTGACGAAGACCGGGACGATCTGCGGGATGATGCCGTAGCGATGGGTGAGCACGGTGGAGGCACCGGTCGACTTGATGCCTTCGCGCGGCTTGTTGTCGACGTTTTCCAGGCCCTCGGAATAGAGCTTACCGAGCGTGCCCGTTTCCGTGAGGAAAATCGCGCCGGAGCCGGCCAAGGGACCGGGACCGAAGGCGCGGGTCAGAAAGAGCGCCCAGATCAACATGTCGACCGAGCGCAGGAAATCAAAGAACCGCTTCAGGACCTGGTTCAGGACCTTGTTCGGGGTGATATTGCGCGCAGCCAGAAAGGCCAGCGGGAAAGCAAGCAACGCGCCGAGCAGCGTTCCCAGAAAGGCCATCACGATGGTCTGGAACAGCTTGGTCCAGACGTCGCCATGCTGCCAGGCGCTGTTGTGCCAGATATTATCGAAGGCAAGCGACAGGTTGGACTGACCGGGCTTCAGGTCCGGACCCGAAACGATCAGGCTGATAACCTCGGTCGCTGGCTTGTCGAAGAACGGCGACTGCGTGTCGAAGACAAAATTCGCCCAACCGAGGAAGCGCTTGCGGACTTTCACGCGATCGACCGAGATGCTGACATCGCCGGCGAATCCGAGATCGGCAAGGACGTTGTCATCGTAGACCGTCATCCAGGCCGGGACCGGGCCCACGACCTTCGGGGCGCCGCTGGAGAAGTCCACCGGCACGCTGATGCCATGGGCAGTGACAACCGTTTCCTTGCTGGAGATCGTGACCGTGCGGCTTGTGCCCCTGACGGAGGCTGTGAGGCTGCCATCGGGATTGCTCACAACCCAGTCGGGATGCGGATCGTCGCCGAGCGGCGAGAAGCGCGGATACTTGACCGTAATGCCATCATCACCGATGCGGAACTCAGGCTGCACGTCATAGCTGACCCATTGGCTGAGATAGAGGCCGACGCGCTCCCAGTGAGCTTCGGCAAGCAGCTTCGGCAGGTCGAAGAACCAGGTCGCGTAAAGCGCATAGACGAGAGTCGCGATCACGATCATCAGGCCGCCGAAGCGCTGCTTGAAGGACCGTTTGAAATATTCCGGATAGCGCTGCTCGATCTCGTGCATCCGGTTGGCGTCGATCACCGTCATGGCGGACCTCAATGCTGCAAAAGGAAGGCGTGCTCGCCGACGAGGCGGCGGCGCAGCCATGCGGAGAACTGGTCGACCGCAACGATGGTGATGAAAAGCAGGAGAACGAGCGCCATCGTCTTGGCGCCGAATCCACGCGAAATGGAGAGCTTCAGCTCCTCGCCGATACCGCCGCCGCCGACCGCGCCGATGATGGTGGAGGCGCGGACGTTGATCTCGAGGCGAAGGAGTGCGTAGGAAACGAAGTTCGGCATGACCTGCGGCAGGGCAGCGAAGCGGACACGCTCCGACCAGCTGGCGCCGACGGCTTTCATGCCTTCATCCGGCTTCATGTCGATGTTTTCGACGACCTCATAGAAGAGTTTGCCGAGCGCCCCGATAGTGTGCAGGCTGACCGCGATGATCGCGGCAACCGGACCGATCGACAGGATGGCCGAAAACAGGCCGGCGATGACGATCTCGGGGAAGGCACGTAGGAATTCCGTCAGACGCTTGGCGACGATGCGCAGCGGATTGGATGGTGCCAGATTGCGGGCCACGAGAAAGCTCAGCGGCACGGCGAAAATGAAGCCGATCAGGGTGGAGACGAGCGCGACATTGATCGTGATGATCATCAGCTCGAAATATTCGGGGATATAGAAACCGCCCCAGACATAAACCCGGCCCTCGGCGAAATTGTACTCCTCGCCGGTCTTCTGGATCGGGCTTGCGACATCGAACAGGGCGCGCCAGACATCATTCCAATCCTTGGGAATGAGCCAGCTCAGAAAATCGAAGAGATGCGGCAGGCGCTCGAAGAAATGGCCGGCATTGCTTTCGTCCGCGAACCGTACCGAGGCGACAAAGGCAGCCAGCAGGATCACCAGCCCGAGACCGGTATAGAGGCGACGGCGGGCCACCATCTTGCTCCAGGCGTCACCGATTTCACTTGCGCTTTGCTGGACGGCGGGCGCTTGGGCGTTGGGATCGGCAAAAGTCATGAAGGGTGTCCGCTTTCTTCGCAGGAAAAAGGGCGGCTTGTGACGGCCGCCCTCCAACTGTCAGCATCGATCAACCGCCGATGGCAGCCTTACGAGCGTCGATGATGGCGTTGTAGAAGTCAGCCTGAACCTTGGTGTAGCCCTGGTAGTCGCCGCCTTCGATGGCTGCGAAGCACTTGGCATCCTTTTCCGGGAGCTTCATGAAGAAGTCGGTGAGCTTGGCCTGCCAATCAGCGCCGAGTTCGTTGCGAACGACGAGCGGGCCGTTCGGGATCAGCGGCGAACGCCAGACTTCAACCAGCTTGTTCGGGTCTACGGTGCCCTTGTCGACAGCCTTGCGGAAGGTGCCGGAGGTGTAGCCGTCCTTGAAATCGCCGATGCCCGAGGAGTCATCAACAGCGATGTCGACCTTGCCGTCGTAAGCGGCGAGAAGGTTGTTCTCGTGGCCGCCGTTGAACTGCGTGGACGCGAAGTACTGGTCGTTCGGCATGCCAGTGTCCTTCGGGATCTGCGTCAGCGGGATCAGGTAGCCCGAGGTGGAGTCCGGATCGGCGTAGCCGAGCTTCTTGCCCTTTGCGTCCTTGATGTCCTTGATGCCGGAGGACTTCAGGGCGAGACCGATCGAGTGGTAGCCCGTCGAGCCGTCCTTCTGAACCGTCGTCAGGATCGGCGTAACGGCCTTGTCGTCCTTGATGGCGATGGCGGCGTAGCCGGAAGCGCCGAGCTCCGCGAAGTCGAGCGTGCCGCCGAGCAGACCCTGGATAACGCCGTCATAGTCAGCAGCCGGGAAGAGCGAAACCTTCTCGAAGCCGAACTCGGTCTTCAGGTGGTCAGCCAGGCAAGCGTAGTTGCGCAGGCGGTCGGCTTCGTTTTCGCCGCCGAGGATGCCGACGCGGAATTCCTTGAGGTCTGCGGCATGCGAGACGCCGGCAAGCGCAAACAGCGCCGTCGCGGCAAAGAGTGCTTTCTTCAACATGGTACTCTCCTGATTGACCGGTGTCCCCGGCGATCTCTGGTTAGAAGAAGGTGCCCATAACGCGGGCTTACGATCGAGGCCGCCCCTCTCAGAGACCGGCCAGCGCCAGCGGTTGCAAGCCGGCGGATTGATTGGCGGCAACGGCCGCCGGAATGTTGATCGAGGTCGAGGTCATCGTCTCGTCGATGCCGGCGCCATCCTTGTCGGTGCCGTAGATCCGCTTGACGGCATCGGCGGTCAATTCGGAAGGCCTGCCATCGAATACGACGCGGCCAGCGGCCATCCCGACGATGCGTTCGCAATAGTTGCGGGCCGTATCGAGCGTATGAAGGTTGGTGATGACGGTGATGCCTTCGCGCTCGTTGATATCGCGCAGCGCGTCCATGACGATCTTCGCATTGAGCGGGTCGAGCGAGGCGATCGGCTCGTCGGCAAGCACCATCTTCGGGTTCTGCATCAGGGCGCGGGCAATCGCCACGCGCTGCTGCTGGCCGCCCGACAGAGTGCCGGCCATCTGCAAAGCCGTCTGCTCGATGCCGAGACGCTCAAGGGCAGCGATGGCGTGGATGCGCTCTTCGCGGCTAAAAAGACCGAGCAGGCTCATCGTGGTCGAACGATGGTTGAGACGACCGAGCATGACGTTGGTCAGAACGTCGAGACGCGGAACGAGATTGAACTGCTGGAAGATCATCGCGCAATCACGCTGCCAGTTGCGCAGCGCCTGGCCACGGAGACTGGAAACCTCGACGCCGGCGAAATGGATCGAGCCCGACGTCGGCTCCTGCAGGCGGTTGATCATCCGCAGAAGCGTGGACTTGCCGGCGCCGGACCGGCCGATGATGCCGACCATCTGGCCCTGAGGAATGTCGAGCGTCACGGAATCAACAGCTGTCTTCTTTCCGAAACGGCGGGTGACATTCTTCAGTTCGAACATCATGCTCTTCCTCATAGTCCAGATGCGATATGAGGGAGTGCATTAGTCCCGGTTCATGAACCTCCAATGTCAGTTTTATGTAAGGACTGTCATAATCGAGTTTTGGGGCATAACGAAACCCGGCCGGTTTGCCTGAAGATAAGAGCCTGCCGGTCGGCGTCTCGCCTCGCGATTTCAACCCCCGGCCTGTCGCCATTGACGGTTGACCGGACCGCCAGTCGATGGCAGGCAATCCGGGACCCGAGATAGTGGAGTAAAGCGATGGACCAGACACTCTTCAAAAGCCTGTGCAAAGACGGGAAGTTCAAAGAGGCCCTCGCTCTCGCCATCCGCGGACACGAGGACGAGAAGTTCACACCCAGCCGCTTTTCCATGGACAAGAAGACCGGACTGCCGATCTTCTACCGCGGCAACAAGCGCGTCGAACCTGACGAGACCGGTGAATGGCAGCTGGCGAAGAACCCATGGGCGTGAGGGCCGAAGCCAAGAGTTGATTGCGGCAACGGCGACGGCGGCGCGTGCAGCCACCTGCCCTCAAGGCGTTTCGGACAGCTGCGAGCGATGGTCACGTGCCGGCGGCGCCTATTGGAAACCTGCACTTCCGCGCGCGGGCCGACGTGGGTCAACTCTCATCGGATACCCTTGCCACGCAGTGACAGGCGGCCGCGCTCGGCGAGTTCATCCGCGCGCTCGTTGCCGGCAAGGCCCGAATGGCCCTTGCACCAGGCGATCGTCAGCAGGCGATTGCGCGAGAGTTGAGCGTCTATCGCCTTCCAAAGATCCGGATTTGCGATGGTGCGGCTTCGGACCTTCGCGTTGGCGCTTATCTTCTTCCAGCCGTTGTTCTTCCAGATGTGGCGCCAGTGATTGCAGCCTTTGACGGCGTAAACGGAGTCGGACCAGACGACGGCTGTTTCCCCCGCTGCATTGCTGTTGATCCACGCCACCGCTTCGAGCAGCGCGATCAGTTCCGTCGCATTGCTGGCGGTGTCCCTGACGCAGCCAAAACCGGAGGCGACTTCGGCATCGTCGCGAAAGACCACAAATGCCCAGCCGCCCTCCCCTGAATCGGGTTCGTAACAACCGTCGGCGAAGACGTGGAGATCGTGCCTGGAGCCAATATTTTCAGCAAGGAGAATAGTGTCGGTGTTGTCGGTCATTTGCGCCTTGTGACATCCATCCGCGAGGACGGATCGCGGGAGGCTCGGTCTTATACCGAACCACCAGGAACGCCAGACTTATTCGGCAGCCGCCAGAAACACCGTGTTCTCTGACGAAGACGCAAGGGCGCGAACCTTGGCTTCCGTCTTGGCGATCAACCGGTAGAACTCGTCCTGCGCGTCGACATCGAGCTGGATGACGGCATTTACGTCGTCCGGCGTATCGCAGACGCAGGCGACCGCCGATATCGGACAGATACCACCCGGATAGCGCTTGCCGGTTCCCGTGTAGGCCCGGCGGCCCCAATGCTCGGAATAAACCGTTTCCTCACGATCAAGCTCCAGGATCGTGCCCTTGCAGGCGGTCACGATCGCAGCCTTGCCGTAGGCGAACCAATGATAGTTGAGCTTGCGCAGAATATACTTGCCAGTGATATCTTCGCCGGCCAATTCCGCCGGATCTTCAATCATTCTGATCATGATGACTTCCTCAAGATCAGTCTAATATCCATGAAGTAGGTTTACGAGACAAGTCGGAAAAGGGTAGCTTTTGTAAAGACTTAGTCACAATGTGTTTCCGATTCTTACAGGAATTGGCATTCGCGCAAGCTCATCCACGCCCAAGACGCGTGGTTATCCTTGCGGCAAACAGGGGTCGTCTCCTGTTCTTTCTTAGCAGAGACTGGCGCGACTATTGTGACAATGGGGTGAGCCGATGCTTCGTCGGCTGCAAGTTTTAGGCACCCAGGCGTGCCGCGAGCAACGGCGGTCAGCCGGCCGATTTTGGGCCGGTCAAGCTCCGGGCAGAATGAGCGCCTCAGTCTGGGGCGCCCGATCATGCTTCGTAGCGGGCGAGGAAATCTTCGGCGCTCAGCGCGCGGAAATCGGCCAGCGCGACCCGCAGGCGGTCGTGCTCCCAATCCCACCAGGCGAGCTTGTCCATGCGTTCACCGACCTCCTTCGGGAAGCGTTCGCGGATCAGCTTGGCGGGGACGCCGCCGACGATGGTGTAAGGGGCAACATCCTTGGAGACGACGGCACCGGCGCCGATGACCGCGCCATTGCCGACCGTAACACCGGGCAGGATGGTCACACCGTGGCCGATCCAGACGTCATGGCCGATGACGACGCGGTTGGAGCGACGCCATTCGAAGAAATCGGTCTCCATATCGGCATCCGGCCAATAGTCGGCGGCGCGATAGGTGAAGTGGTGCAGCGTTGCGCGCCAGGTCGGGTGGTTGGTGGCGTTGATGCGCACCGAGGCGGCGATGTTGACGAACTTGCCGATCGTCGCGCACCAGATGGCGCCGTCCTGCATGACATAGGAATAGTCGCCGAACTCGACTTCCTCGATGCGGCAACGCTCCGAGACCTCCGTGAAGCGGCCGAAGGTGGCGTTCTTCACGGACGCCGTTTCATGGAAATAGGGCTCGAGGCCAATCTTGCGGCTCATGCGGCGATTGCCTTTCGCGGCGAGAACTTCTGAACGTCGAGAATGCGGTCGGCGACGGCCTCGCGCACTTCCTCATCGTGGAAGATGCCGAGAAGGGCGACGCCCGCCTTCTTCTTTTCCTCGATCATGCCGACGACGACGGCACGGTTCCTGGCGTCGAGCGAGGCCGTCGGCTCGTCGAGGAGCAGGACGGTATGCTCGGTGATGAAGCCGCGGGCGATGTTGACGCGCTGCTGCTCGCCGCCGGAGAAAGTGGCGGGCGGGAGCTGCCAGAGCGCTTCCGGCAGGTTCAGCTTCGAGAGAAGGTTTGCCGCCTTCTCCCGCGCCGTTTCCGCCTTCTCGCCGCGGGCGACCAGCGGCTCGGCAACAACGTCAATCGCCGCGACACGCGGCACGGTGCGCAGGAACTGGCTGACATAGCCGAGTGTGTGGCGACGAACGTCGATGATCGTGCGCGGGTCAGCGGTCGCCAGATCGACGATCTTGTCATGATGCTTGATGAGGATCTGGCCGCTATCGACGGCATAGTTGCCGTAGGTCATCTTCAGGAGCGAGCTCTTGCCGATGCCCGAAGGGCCGCCGAGGACGACGCATTCCCCGGATGCCACGGAAAAGGATACGTCCGAAACGACCGGCAGCTTGATGCCGTCGCGCAGGTGCATGGTGAAGCTCTTGACGACTTCAGAAACAACGAGTGGCGTTGCCATGATTTCTTTCCTTAGTTTCGCTTGCCACGGACACCTGTAGCCGGAGTCCGAACAGCATTCGCGATCAGACCTGCAGGATGGAGGAAACGAGGAGCTGCGTGTACGGCTCGCGCGGATCGTCGAGGACGCGATCGGTCAGCCCATGCTCGATGACATGGCCATCCTTCATCACCATCATGCGGTGCGACAGCAGGCGCGCGACGGCGAGGTCGTGGGTGACGATGATCGCGGCAAGGCCCAGATCGTTGACGAGACCACGCACGAGATCGAGCAAGCGCGCCTGCACCGAGACGTCGAGGCCGCCGGTCGGCTCGTCCATGAACACCAGACGCGGGCCGGTCACCAGATTGCGGGCGATCTGCAGACGCTGGCGCATGCCGCCGGAGAAGGCGCGCGGCTGGTCATCGATACGGCCTTCGTCGATCTCGACGCGCTGCAGCCAGTCGATAGCTCTGGAGCGGATGTTGCCGTAGTGGCGGTCGCCGATCGCCATCAGGCGTTCGCCGACATTGGCACCCGCAGACACCGTCATGCGCAGACCGTCAGCCGGATTCTGATGCACGAAACCCCAGTCCGTGCGCATCAGGAAGCGGCGCTCGGCCTCGTTCATGCGGTAGAGGTCGCGATAGGCGCCGTCGCGCATGTGGTATTCGACGCTGCCGGTGGTCGGCATCAACCGCGTCGAGATGCAATTGAGCAGCGTCGTCTTGCCTGAGCCGGATTCACCGACGATGGCGAGCACTTCGCCGGGCCAGAGCTCGAAGGAGACGTTCCGGCAGCCGATACGGTTGCCGTAGAACTTCGAGACGTCGTTGACTTTGAGAAGCGGGGTGTCGCTCATTCGGCGGCCTCCTGATTGGGTGCCAACATCTCGCCGGCATGCCCATGGGCGCGGCGATCTTCGCAATGGTCGGTGTCGGAGCAGACGAACATGCGCCCGCCCTTGTCATCGAGGATGACCTCGTCGAGATAGACCTCTTCCGCGCCGCAGAGCGCACAGGGCTTGCCGAAGCGCTGGATCTCGAAGGGATAGTCGTCGAAATCGAGGCTGACGACTTCGGTATAGGGCGGAACGGCATAGATGCGCTTCTCGCGCCCTGCCCCGAAGAGCTGCAGCGCGTCCGACATGTGCATTTTCGGATTGTCGAACTTCGGCGTCGGCGACGGGTCCATGACGTAGCGGCCGGCGACCTTGACCGGATAGGCATAGGTCTTGGAGATGCGGCCGTTATGCGCGATGTCCTCATAGAGCTTCACATGCATGAGACCGTATTCCTCAAGCGCGTGCATCTTGCGGGTTTCGGTCTCGCGCGGCTCGAGGAAGCGCAGCGGTTCCGGGATCGGAACCTGGTAGACCAGCACCTGGTTGGCGGCGAGCTTTTCTTCCGGGATACGGTGGCGGGTCTGGATGATCGTTGCATCCTTGGTATGCGTCGTCACTGCGACGCTTGCGACCTTCTGGAAGAATGCGCGGATCGAGACGGCGTTGGTCGTATCGTCGGCGCCCTGGTCGATGACCTTCAGCACGTCATCCGGCCCGATGATCGAGGCCGTGACCTGCACGCCGCCGGTGCCCCAGCCGTACGGCATCGGCATTTCGCGCGAGGCGAAGGGTACCTGGTAGCCGGGGATGGCGATCGCCTTCAAGATCGCGCGGCGGATCATGCGCTTCGTCTGTTCGTCGAGGTAAGCGAAATTGTAGCTGGCTAGATCGGTCATTCCGCAGCCTCCTTGATAGTGTCATCGCCGCCGATGCGGTTGGCTTCGAATTCGTTGCGCATGCGGCGAACCAAATCGAGTTCCGCCTGGAAGTCGACGTAGTGCGGCAACTTCAAGTGTTCGACGAAGCCGGTCGACTGCACATTGTCGGCATGCGAGATGACGAATTCCTCGTCCTGTGCCGGAGCCGTGATGTCCTCGCCGAGTTCTTCGGCGCGCAGCGCACGATCGACGAGCGACATGGACATTGCCTTGCGCTCGCTCTGGCCGAAGACCAGGCCGTAGCCTCGGGTAAACTGCGGCGGTGCCTTGGACGAACCCTTGAACTGGTTGACCATCTGGCATTCTGTCAGCTGGATGGTGCCGAGCGAGACGGCGAAGCCGAGTTCGGGAACATCGAACTCCACTTCCACTTCGCCGATGCGGATTTCGCCGGTGAAGGGATGGTTGCGGCCGTAGCCGCGCTGCGTGGAATAGCCGAGCGCCAGCAGGAAGCCTTCATCGCCACGCGCCAGCGCCTGCAGGCGCAGATCGCGGGTCATCGGGAATTCCATCGGCTCGCGGGTCAGGTCGCCGATCTCGTGATCCTCCGGCATTTCGCCATCGCCCTCGATCAGGCCTTCCTGCGCCAGGATTTCCGAAACGCGCATGACGCGGCCAGTTTCTGCCTCGCGAAGCGTCGGTTCTTCGACGGCTTCGTCAGTCAGTAGCGAAGGGTCGAGAAGGCGATGCGTGTAGTCGAAGGTCGGGCCGAGCAGTTGGCCGCCGGGCAGATCCTTGTAGGTGGCGGAGACGCGACGCTCGATCTTCATGCGGGCGGTGTCAACAGGCTTGCTATAGCCGAAGCGCGGTAGCGTCGTGCGATAGGCGCGAAGCAGGAAGATCGCTTCGATCATGTCGCCGCGCGACTGGCGGACGGCAAGCGCTGCAAGCGTGCGATCGTAGAGCGAGGCTTCGGCCATGACACGGTCGACGGCCAGCGCCAGCTGCGCCACGATCTGGTCGATACCGATAGCCGGCAACGAACGGTCGCCGCGACGGCGATCCGCCAGCAGGCGATGGGCGTTGGCAATGGCGGCCTCGCCCCCTTTGACAGCAACATACATGGGTCACATCTCCGTCGCGGTGATCTTGGTGGTGCGCGGCAGGCAGACGAACCGGCTGCCCGAGGTCAGCACGATGTCGATGCCGCGCGGGAAGAGGGCGCGGTTCTCCGTCCATAGGCGGAGGAAGGTATCTGGCAGGCCAAGCGGCGCGATGTCGGTGACCGTCTTGATGCCGGGGCCCATGAGCGCCAGCTTACGGCCGCCTTCGATATCCGCCAGTTCGATGACAACAGTCGTCGAACGGTCCGGATACTCCTGCGTGCCTGCGGCGAAGAGACCGAACGACGACAGAGGTGTTCCGGCTTCGACAAAGGCGAAGCGCGCTTCGGCCTTCTCCGGCGTCACCGGCGCACCGGTATGGAAGCCGAGCCATTGCGGCACGGCGGATTTTGCCAGCCCTGATGACAGCCAGACGGGCGTGTCATGGTCGCAGAGCGTGAGGGCGATCGCGCCTGATGCAACGCCGAGCGGGGCCGGCGGCAGAGCATCGGGGGCGACCGTCTGGATCGTGCCCGGACGCGCCATCGCATCCATCATCAGCTTGAACACGCTCTGGGCGTGGAAGACCGGCTCGGCGAAGCCTCCGGCCAACACGTCATTCTTAGGAACTTCCGTCTTGAGGCTCATCAGTCGTCTCCGCGAACCATGGTGAAGAAATCGACGCGGGTTGCTGCCGTCTCGTCTGCCTTGCGGCGATCGGCATCGGCGACGCGGGAAGCGATCGGCTGAAGAAGCGCCTGCTCGACAAGCGGCTGCGTTACCGGCTCCTGCCAGAGGGCGTCGAAGATGGCTGAAAGTCGGGCCTTCTCGCGATCGGTGCCGAGCGCCTGGGCGTGACCGACGGTGCCTGATGCGAGGCGCACGGTGGCGCGGGTGACCGTTACCTCGCCGAGGTTGAATGGCGCACCGCCGCCACCCATCCGGCCGCGAATCATGACGAGGCCCGTTTCCGGTCCACGCACCGGCTGGACCGCAGGCTTTTCCGCCAGCTTGTCCCATGCCGCCAGCAATTCTTGCCGTTCCGCGCGAGCAAGCAGGTCGACGACGCGCTTGCGCCCACCTGCCGCCGTCTCATTCTTTTCCGCTAAGGTCATCGCCACATCCTTTAAATGTCTATTGATATAGACAACTATACAAGATATGTTTAGGCTTAAAACGCAGACGTGACAAGCGTGTGACATCGAGGAGCGAAATGGCTGGGCAGGTACAAAGACAGACGGGCGTGGCGCTCTGGCGGCAGATCGCCGATCGCATCCGCCAGGCGATCAGCGCCGGTGCCTATGACGAGACCGGCATGGTGCCGCCCGAGACGCTTCTGGCGCAGCAGTTCGGCGTCAACAGGCATACCGTCAGAAGCGCGATCGCAGCCCTTGCCCAGGAAGGGATCGTGCGCGCCGTGCAGGGACGCGGCACGCTGATTGAGCGCAAGGAGCGTCTGAACTTTCCGATCACCAGGCGGACGCGGTTCACGGCCGGGATCGGCGAGCAGGCGCGCGCGATGCGCGGGCTGCTGCTCAGTCACAGCGAGGAAAGAGCGGACGAAGAGGTGGCGCGCTGGCTGAAGCTGCGGGCGGGGGCGCCCGTGATCCGCATGGAGACGGTGCGCAAGGCCGACGACCGGCCGGTCTCGTGCGCAACGGCTTGGTTTCCGGCGGAACGCTTTGCGGGCTTGCCCGCAGTCTACGAGAAGACGGAATCGATCACCCGTGCCTTTGCCGACCTCGGCCTCTCCGACTATGTCCGCGCGACGACGGAGATCACCGCCGCCCATGCCGATGCCGCCGACCTTGCCGCGCTCGAACTGACACCGGGAGCGATCGTGCTCATCACCAAGGCTGTCAACACCGATCTCGAGGGCGTTCCGGTGCAATACGCGATCACGCGGTTTTCAGCGGATCGCGTGCAGTTCACGATCGAGAACTAAGCGAAGGCGAGTCGTGTCGGGGGCCCAGGGATTTCTGCCATAGTCCGCGAGCGAAAAGGCTATTTTCCCTCCCAAGGGAACTTTCCCGCACCCGCCCCGGGTTCGAAATCGGTGGAGACGCTGAGGTCGCGCCATTGCCGATGGGCCTCCGCCCTGACGGCATCGTTCTGTTCGACGCCGCGCACCGCATCGCTGCCGAGCAGCACGCGCAGCGGCGGTTCGGCGAGGCTGGCCACGTAAACCACTGCGGCAGCCGCCTTCGCCGGGTCGCCCGGCTGCTTGCCGTTATAGTCGCGCTGGTAGCGAGCCATCTTGCCGACCGTGTCTTCGTATTCCGGGCGACCCTCGCGAAGTTGCGTGGACGCACCGGCGAAATCGGTCCGGAAGCCGCCCGGCTCGACAATCGTCACCTTGAGGCCGAGCGGGCCAACCTCTCTGTTGAGAACTTCCGAAAACCCCTCGACGCCCCACTTGGCCGCGGCATAGGGCGCGCGACCGGCGGGACCGATGCGACCTCCGACGGAGGAAAACTGGATGATGTGGCCGAAGCCCTGCTCACGCATCAGCGGCAGGGCCGCCTTGGTGACGATGATCGTTCCGAACAGGTTGGTTTCGATCTGGGCGCGGAAATCGGCAAGGCAGGTGTCCTCGATCGATCCGACGTCGCCGTAGCCCGCATTGTTGACGAGCACGTCGAGGCGGCCGAACGTTTCTACCGCCGCCTTCACGGCGGAAGCGGCCGATTGTTCGTCGGTGACATCCAGAGATATCGTCAGGACGTTGTCGCCATAGCGCTTTTTAATGTCTTCAAGCTGCGAAGGATCGCGCGCTGTCGCGACCAGCTTGTGCCCTGCCGCCAGCACCGCCTCCGCAAGCGCCCTGCCGAGGCCGCGGGAACTGCCTGTAATCAACCAAACCTGTGACATCAGAAACCTCCTTGATCCGTCACGAGGGATATAGGCGAGGCAGTTTCATCTTGAAAGAAGGTACCCTGAGGATCTATACATACCTTATGGTAACCGTCCTGAACGATCATACATTCGACTTCTGTGAAACGCTGACGGACGAGGAGGACGCGCTTGCGCGCGCGATGCTGGAGCGCGCCAGTGCCAAATGGCCGCTGCGCGTCATGCACATATTGGCTGAGGCAAAAGGCCCCTTGCGCTTTTCGCGCGTTCTGGAACGGGTGGAAGGGATCAGCCAGAAGGTGCTGACGCAGACGCTGCGGACGCTTGAGAGCGACGGGCTAGTGACGCGGACGCTCTACCCGCAGGTGCCGCCACGCGTGGAATACGAATTGACGCCGCTTGGCGGTGAGCTTCTGGTGGAGGTGGTGACGCTCTGGCAGTGGATCGCCAATCGTCTGCCGGATTTCGAGGCTGCCCGGAAGAAGGCGCCTCAGGCGGAAAGCACGTCAGAAGGCTAAAAAGCCGGTGCCAACAAGTTGGAAAAGCGCCGCGCAGCAACAACAGATGCGCGGCGCCTTGATGTCAATGCGCGCCGGACATGTCGCCGAGCACTTCCTTGGAAGCGACGGTCGAGTCGGCGTTGAGCTTGTAGACCATGGGAACGCCCGTCGCGAGGTTGAGCGCGAGGATCTGTTCCTTGGTCAGGCGGTCGAGCACCATGACAAGCGAACGCAGCGAGTTGCCATGGGCAGCGACCAGCACCTTTTCGCCGCGCAGGACCCTGGGCAGGATTTCCGTCAGGTAGTAAGGCCAGACGCGGGCACCGGTGTCGCGCAGGCTTTCGCCGCCCGGAGGCGGTACGTCGTAGGAGCGACGCCAGATGTGGACCTGCTCCTCGCCCCACTTGGCGCGGGCGTCATCCTTGTTGAGGCCGGAAAGATCGCCGTAATCGCGCTCGTTCAGCGCCTGATCCTTGAAGGTCTTGAGGCCCGGCTGACCGACGTTGTCGAGAATGATCTTCAGCGTGTCCTGGGCGCGCTTCAGGTCCGAGGTGAAGGCGACGTCGAACTTGATGCCGTAATCGGCGAGCGCCTTGCCGCCGGTGTTGGCTTCCTGAATGCCGAGCTCGGTCAGTTCAGGGTCCTTCCAGCCGGTGAAAAGGTTCTTGAGGTTCCAGTCGCTCTGGCCGTGGCGAACGAGGACGAGAGTGCCGCTCATGAAAAATGCCTCCGAAATAGATTACTTTGAAGAAAGCCCGAGCACGTCGAGCATGGAATAGAGACCGGGCTTCTTGTCGCGCGCCCAGAGCGCTGCCTTGACGGCACCGCGGCCGAAGATCGAGCGATCGGTGGCGCTGTGCGACATCGTCACCGTTTCGCCTTCTCCGGCAAAGATCACCGAGTGCTCGCCGACAACCGAGCCGCCGCGCAGCGTGGCAAACCCGATTGTGCCCTGCTCGCGCGGACCGGTGTGGCCGTCGCGCACCCGCACCGAATGCGAGGCGAGATCGACGCCCCTGCCCTTGGCAGCCGCATCGCCCAAGAGCAGCGCCGTGCCCGAAGGGGCATCGACCTTGCGCTTGTGGTGCATTTCAAGCACTTCGATATCCCAGTCTGCGGGATCCAGCGCACGAGCGGCCTGCTCGACAAGAACACTGAGCAGGTTCACGCCGAGCCCCATATTGCCTGATTTGACGACACGGGCGTGACGCGCCGCGGCCGCGATCTTCGCATCGTCATCAGCAGAGCAGCCGGTCGTGCCGATGACATGGACAATGCGCGCCTGCGCAGCCAGCGCCGCGAACTCCACGGTGCCGGCGGGCGACGTGAAATCGAGGACGCCTTCGGCATGCAGAAAGGCCGCCAGCGGATCATCGCCGATGATAACGCCATTCGCGCCGAGACCGGTAATTTCGCCAGCATCCTTGCCGACGAAGGGAGAGCCCGGACGTTCGACCGCGGCATGCAGCGTCACGCCATCGATGGCGTGGATGAGACGGATGAGCGTCTGCCCCATGCGCCCTGCCGCGCCAACTACAACCAGTTTCATCGCAGCATCGGTCATGTCAGTCGATCATCCTATCAGCGGGCATCCGAGGCGGCTGGCCTCTGAAGATTGTTGAGGCGAGCGTAAAGACCCTCGCTACGCTGCGCAAGGCTATCGTGATTGCCTTCTTCGATGACGCGGCCCTGTTGCATGACGACGATCTTGTCGGCGCGGACAACGGTGGACAGGCGGTGGGCAATGACAACCACCGTGCGTCCGACCATGGCGCCATCGAGTGCCTTCTGCACCGCGGCTTCCGACTCCGTGTCCAGTGCCGAGGTCGCCTCATCCAGGAGCAGGATCGGCGCGTTGCGGACAAGGGCGCGGGCGATCGAAAGCCGTTGGCGCTGGCCGCCGGAAAGCGTCACGCCGTTCTCGCCGACCGGCGTGTCGTAGCCTTGCGGCTGCGCCAGGATGAACTCGTGCGCATAGGCAAGGCGCGCGGCGCGCTCAACATCCTCATCCGTCGCCTCCGGGCGGCCGTAGCGGATGTTGTCGCGGATCGAACCTTCAAAGAGATAAGGCTGCTGGGAGACATAGGCCAACTGCTCGCGCAGCGACCGTTTCGTCACATGCGCAATGTCCTGACCATCGATCAGGATCTGGCCTGCCTTCGGATCGTAGAAGCGCGGAATGAGCGTGATGATCGTCGATTTGCCGGCGCCCGACGGCCCGACGAGCGCCGTCGTCTTTCCGCCATCGGCAACAAGGCTGACATCGCGAAGAACTTCATCGTCACCATAGGCGAAGGAGACGTTGCGGAACTCTATCTTGGCTTCCGTCACGACGAGCGGCTTTGCGCCGGGCACATCGCGCTGATGCGGCACCGTATCGAGAAATTCATAGATCATGCGGGCGTTGACGACGGCACGCTCCATCTGCACCTGAAGACGTGCGAGGCGGCGCGCCGGATCATAGGCGAGCAGCAATGCCGTTACGAAGGAGAAGAAGGCGCCCGGCGGAATGTTGTTATAGATCGTCCCGTAAGCGGCATAGGCAAGGACGCTCGCCACCGCCAGGCCGGCGAAGCTTTCGGTGAGTGGCGCCGTGCGTTCGGACAGGCGGGCGATGCGGTTGGCGCGCCATTCCGCGCTTTGGACAAGCTTGTCGACCTTCTGCTCGAGCTGGCGCTCCATGGTGAAGGCCTTGACGATGGCGATACCCTGGATGGTTTCCTGCATCGCACCGGCGACGTGGCTGTTGACGTTGATCGCCTCCTTGGTTGCCACGCGAAGCCGCTTCGACACGTATCGCAGTGCATAAAGAAGAGGCGGCGCCAGAACAAACACCGCCAGGCTGAGCAGCGGATCCTGAATGATCATAACGGCGAGCAGGGAGACGAACGTCAGGAGATCGCGCACCGTTGACGTGATCGTCAGGTTCATCACATCACGGATGCCGCCGATGTTCTGATTGAGCTGTGCAACGACGTGAGCCGAGCGTGTCTGGTTGAAGTATCCGAGCGACAGCTTCATCAGGTGCGCATAGGCACGCTGCTGGTACCGCGCCACGATGTTGTTGCCGATCTTCGACAGCACCACCGCCTGACCGTAGCTTGCAAAGCCGCGCAACACGAAGGCTACGAAGATGGTGAAACAGATCACCCAGACGATGTCGGCACGTCGGTGTTCGAACGCCTCGTTGATGACAGACTTCATGATCCAGGCGGTGTACGCCGTCGACAAGGCAACGATGACGAGGCAGCTGATCGCGAAAACATAGCCCCAGAGATGATCCCGGCCGTTCTCTGCGATGATGCGCTTCAAGATGCCGGTGATGCTGTCGCTGTTTACGGGCGTCTGCTTGGTGTCCGGTGCTTGCAAAAATCAGTCTTCCTGTGTGTCAGGACACGCATGTCCTCATGACTGCGTGCGCTCGCGCGGGTCTATAAAGAGTTGGCAGCCTTTTGACCAGAGTGTTACGCCCGCCAGCGGCGGCCGTCGGTCGAGACGCCGAAGCTCTCAGGGTTGCGGGCATAGGACGAGAGCCCTGCGACAGCCGCAAGCGGGTGGGTGACGACATAGGTCGGGATCGTCGAAAGCAGCTCGGAATGCGGCGCCTTGTCCTCGAACGCGGCACGGAATTCCGGCTTCTTCAGCGCCGGCAGGATCTTCTGCGAGATACCGCCGGAAAGGAAGACGCCGCCGCGGGCCATGAAGATCATCGCCATGTCGCCGGCGACACGGCCGAGATAGGTCGAGAACAGGCTGATCGTCTCGACGGCAACCGGGTCGGAGCCGGCGAGCGCGTGAGAGGTGATATCAGCAGGGTCGGCGTAAACGGGCTCGATGCCATCCGCCGTGCAGATCGCCAGGTAGAGATTGACGATACCACGGCCGCAAAGGATCTGCTCTGCCGAGACACGGCCCTCAATCGTTTCCACATGCGGGAAGATCTGCAGGTCTCGCACGGTGCGTGGCCCGAGATCGACGTGACCACCCTCGCCCGGCACCGGAATCCATGAGCCGCGTGAATGGACGAGGCCGCCGACGCCGAGGCCGGTGCCGGGGCCGAGGACGACACGGGATGCGACCATTTTGCCCGACGCATCGCCAAGGCGCTCGCGGTTCTCGTCCGAGAGGTTGGCAATTGCCAGGGCCTGCGCCTCAAAGTCGTTGACAACGAGCACGTCCTCGATGCCGAGTCCAGCGATCATCGTGCGCGGGCGGACAACCCAGTCGCAGTTCGTCAGCGGGATCTCGTCCGCGCTGATCGGTCCGGCGACGGCGAGAATCGCCGAGCGCGGCCGCAGGCTGCTCTTTTCGAGAATGCAGCTTCGGATCGCATCGTCGATCGTCTCGAAATCGGCGGTGCGGACATTCGGAAAATGGATCTGCTCTGCCATGGCGTCGGGGATGATCGCAAAACGGGCATTGGTGCCGCCGATATCGCCGATCAGGATCGGGAAGGGCATGGCGGTGTCGCTGGTATCGAACTGGGGCATGGCAGGTTCCGTGCGTGCGCGCTATTCAAGCGCCGGTTACGCGTGAAGGGTGGCAATAAGCTTGTCGGCGGTCGCTTCGTTCAGCGCCATCGGGATATCGTAGACGATTGCAAGCCGCATCAAAGCCTTGACATCGACATCATGCGGCATCGGCGTCAGAGGATCGACAAAAAAGATCAACACGTCGACTTCGCCTGTGGCAATCAGGGCACCGATCTGCTGGTCGCCGCCGAGCGGGCCGCTCTTCAAGCGTGTCACGTCGAGGTCTGGAGCAGCCTCCAACACGCGGCCGCCGGTCGTGCCGGTGGCGACAATCTTCCAGTTCGCGAGTGTCTCGCGGTGGCGGCGTGCGAACTCCGCCATGTCGTCCTTCTTCTGGTCATGCGCAATCAATGCAAGGCACTTGCCGCCGGCCATGAAAAGGACCTCCGCCTGAAAATTCAATCGATTTGGCTGCTTCTATACGAAGCGTCCGTCTTTTGAAAGACCGTCGCCCCCATGGCAACGCCTACTCACCGGACGGCTTGTCGTCCGGCACCGGGCCGATGTCAGGCAGTGCATCGTCGGATGCCGCTGCAGGCATCACCGCCATCGGCGCAATCGCCGGAGCGCCGGGGGTTCCACCAAACGTCGCGGCCTGAATGGAGTCGACGGATGGCGCTGCGAGAACCGACGAGCAGGCGTTCGGAAGATCGGAGACCATGACTTCGCGCGGCTTGACAGGCTTCGTGCCGGGCTTTGGCGGCTTCGGCGGCGCCCATGGTTCCTTCGTGAACCACCATGCGAGCGGCTTGCCGCATCCATCATCGGCGGGCACCGGCGCTTGCGGCTTGCAAGAGGTTGTGCCCGGCGGGCACTTGATGCGGATGTGGAAGTGTGAATCGTGACCGTAGATCGGCCGCAGCTTGCCGAGATTGGTGCGGTCGCCCGTCCAGGTGTCGCACATCTTCTTCTTGATGGCCGGATTGACGAAGATCCGCTCGACCTGCGGATAGCTCGCCGCGCGCATCAACAGGCGGGCGCGCGATTCGGTCCAGACATTGGGATTTATCGTCAGAAACGCATTCTTCTGCAGCATCGTCGTGAAAGGCAGCGTTTCACGTTCCTCGATGCTCAGGGGATGAGCGGGCATTGGGGTCAGCCAGACATCTGCATCAAGTCCGATCTGGTGCGAAGCATGGCCGTTGAACATCGGCCCGCCGCGCGGCTGCGAGATGTCGCCGACGAGCAGGCCCGGCCATCCATCATACTGTGCCGCATCACGAGACAGCCGCTCCAGGAGCGAGATCATCGCCGGATTGCCCCAGCGGCGATTGCGCGAAAGCCGCATGGTCTGCCAGGTCGGCCCATCGACCGGCAGCGCGACAGCCCCGGACATGCAGCCTTTCGCATAGAAGCCGAAAGGCTGCGCCGCACCCTGGTTCGGCAGGGAGACGGAACCGAAAATCGCCTTGGCGCTCCCGGGACTCGGTTGCTTCTGTTCGGCGCCGGCTTCGCCGGCAACAAGGCTTGCGCCGAGCACGCCGGCGAATGCCAATTTCAAAAAAGTCTGGAAAGTGCTGGTGGTATGGAGAGCCATGCCATGTCCTGAGCGTCTGCGGGCCGCGGCCGAGTGATTTGCGATCGAATCTACCGTGAAAAGCAATTTTGGTGAATCGATGTTTTCGCCCATGCCCAGTCAGGCAGCATTGTGAGGCTCAGGCGTTAGCAAGAATGTCGGCGGTTTTGCGCACCCGGGCAAGGCGCGGGAAGATGCGCTCGCAGGCAAAGGCATGCATCTCGGCCGAGAACGTCGTCATCGCATCCTCGACGGCGATGACCGCATAATTGTGCGCGAAGGCATCGCGAATAGTGGCTTCGACACCGAAATTGGTGGCGATGCCGGTGAGAATCACGGTCTTGATGCCGCGGCGGCGCAGTTGCAGGTCGATTTCAGTCCCGTAGAAGGCGCTCCATTGATGCTTGGTGATGCGCACATCGGGCGTGAGCGCCGCGATCTCAGGCGGCTCGCGCAAGGCTTCGGCCGGCAGTCCACCCTGTGGGAAGACAATCGGCTCGTCAGTCGGCTGGTTGACAGCATCGGCATAGTCTGCGGAAAATCCGACGGTCACGAAAATCGTGGTGCCGCCGGCGGATTTCAGCGAGTTGGCGATTGCGGCGGTATTTTCGATTGCCTGCTGGGCGGAATGGGGCGCGACAGGCCTGGAAATGATGAAGCCCTGCAGATCGATGGAGATCAGGGCCGTGGTCTTGGGATCGTAGAGGGACATGGAAGGCTCCAAAATAGATATGAGGATATCCTCACAATTGAAAGTATGAGGATGCCCTCACAAAAATCAAGCCTGGACCCGACGAAACGTTCGCCGAAGCAGAAGCGCGGGCGGGAGCGCGTTGCCGTTCTGACCGAGGCGGCAGCCAGGGTGTTTCTCGACAAAGGCTACGAAGCCGCGACGATGACCGAGATCGCTGCCGAGGCGAAGTCCTCGATCGGCTCGCTCTACCAGTTCTTCCCGACCAAGGTGCTTCTAGCGGAAGCGCTCCATCTCGAACGGCTGCGGCAGCTCAACGCGGCGCTGGTGGATCTGCAGGCGACCGTGGACGGCAAGCGTGCGGCGGAAATCGGCGACGCGATATTTGCCCGACTTGGCGCCTTTCTCGAGGAGCATCGCGAGTTCCCTGTGCTGGCGGCGCGCCGGGACATTCCCAAGGAACGCAAGGTGCAATCGCGGGCGGAACTGCGCGGCAATATCACCGCGCTGCTGCGCAAGGCCGCGCCGTCGATTGGCGACGACGTGGAGTTGCTTGCGGCACTGATGCTTGAACTCCTTCGGATCATCGTGACCGCAGCGCACGATCCGGATCTTGGAGGCGACCCACGCATGACGGCGGAACTGCGTGGAATGCTGAGGAAACGACTGGAGGAAGCAACGACCTGACGGGCCGCAGCCTTGGTCACGATCCCGCGAGCCGGACAAAAACTGTTGGCTCACCTGTTTTTCGCCTGTTTTTCGCCTATTGTCGGCGAAAGCAGAAAAACAATCGGGGTTGGCGAATGGCGCTTACGTGGTCGAAATTTGGTGTGGTGTTTTCTCTTCTCGGCGCAATGGCGCTGCCCTTGCAGGCCGTTGCCCAGGAGCCAAATTTCCAGATCGGCAGTTCCGTCATCAGCGCGCTGAAATACAAGCCGGGATTCAAGCATTTCGACTACGTCAATCCGGATGCGCCGAAGGGCGGTAACCTGCGGCTTTCCGCCTCCGGCACCTACGACACCTTCAATCCGCTGCTTTCGAAGGGCGAAACGGCGGTCGGCCTGACACTGCCTTTCGAAACGCTGATGAAATCGGCCGACGACGAACTGCTCGCCTCCTACGGCCTGCTGGCGGAAGGCGTCTTCTTTCCCGACGACGTGTCGAACGCGACCTTCCGGCTGCGCAAGGAAGCCAAGTGGGCCGACGGAAAGCCGGTGACGCCTGATGACGTCGTCTTCAGTTTCGACAAATCGAAGGAGCTCAATCCGCTCCTGTCCAACTACTACAAGCATGTCGTAAAGGCCGAGAAGACGGGCGAACGCGACGTGACCTTCACCTTCGACGAGAAGAACAACAAGGAGCTTCCCAATATCCTGGGACAGCTGACCGTGGTGCCGAAGCACTGGTGGGAGGGCGCGGGAGCGGACGGCAAGCCGCGCGACATTTCCAGGACGACGCTCGAGCCGGTGATGGGATCCGGCCCCTACAAGATCGCTGCCTTCGCGCCGGGCGCGACGATCCGCTACGAGTTGCGCGACGACTACTGGGGCAAGGACCTCAACGTGAATGTCGGCCAGAACAATTTCGGCTCGATCACCTACACCTATTTCGGCGATCGGGACGTGGAGTTCGAGGCCTTCCGGGCCGGCAACAGTGACTATTGGCAGGAGACGCAGGCGGCACGCTGGGCAACCGGCTATGATTTCCCCGCCGTCAAGGACGGGCGCGTGAAGAAGGAGGACGTCCCCAACGCACTGCGCGCCACTGGCATCATGCAGGCTCTGGTGCCGAACACCCGTCGCGATATCTTCAAGGACGAAAAGGTTCGCGAGGCGCTGAATTACGGCTTCGACTTCGAGGAGCTGAACCGCACCGTCGCCTTCAACACCTACAAGCGCATCGACAGCTATTTCTGGAACACCGAGCTTGCCTCCTCGGGTCTGCCTGAGGGCCGCGAGTTGGAGATCCTTGGCGGCCTCAAGGACAAGCTGTCGCCCGCGGTCTTCACGACGCCCTATACCAATCCGGTCGGCGGCGATCCGCAGAAGAGCCGCGACAACCTGCGCAAGGCGATCGGGCTGTTCAAGGAAGCGGGATGGGAGATCAAGGGCAACCGCATGGTCAATACCAAGACCGGCAAGCCGATGAGCTTCGAGATCCTGCTGTCGAGCCCGATGCTGGAACGCTGGGCCGTGCCTTATACCAACAATCTGAAGAAGATCGGCATCGATGCGCGCGTCCGGACCGTGGATGCCTCGCAATACACCAACCGGGTGCGCAGCTTCGACTACGACATGATCTGGAATGTGTGGGCGCAGACGATGAACCCCGGCAACGAGCAGGCCGACTATTGGGGCTCGGGATCGGCCAACCAGCAGGGCTCCCGCAACTATGCGGGCATTGCCGATCCGGCGATCGACGCACTGATCCGCATGGTGATCTTCGCCCCCAACCGCGACGAGCAGGTGGCGGCGATCAAGGCGCTCGACCGCGTGCTCCTAGCGGGGCACTATGTCGTGCCGCTATTTTATCGCGGCACGCAATCGATCGCCTATTGGAACACCGTCACGCGGCCGGCCGAATATCCGACCTATGCGACCGGCTTCCCCGATGTTTGGTGGTCATCCGCCGCGGCAAAATGAGCAGGCTTGCATTGGCCTGACGGCTGGGCTCCAAATGAACCATGCGAATCAGGACAAGGCGTAACGTGCCTGCCCACACCACGAGGAGACCGCACGGATTGAACGGCGATAGACTGGACAGCGCTCGACGCAAGCTTTCCCGGAAGGGTCCTTACTAATGGGCGCCTATATCTTTCGCCGCCTGCTTTTGATGATCCCGACGATCATCGGCATCATGGCCATCTCCTTTACTGTCATCCAGTTCGCACCCGGCGGTCCGGTCGAGCAGGTAATTGCGCAACTGACCGGCGATGCGCAGGGCGCGGACTCGCGGCTTTCCGGAGGCGGCGGCGACCTTCTCGGCGGCGGCGGTCTTGACGAAGGCGGCTCGAAATACCGCGGCGCCCAGGGGCTCGATCCGGAGCTCATCGCCAAGCTCGAAAAGCAGTTCGGCTTCGACAAGCCGCCGCTGACGCGCTTCGGCGAGATGATGTGGAACTACATCCGCTTCGACTTTGGCGAAAGCTTCTTCCGCAACACCTCCGTGCTGAACCTGATCAAGGAGAAGCTGCCGGTCTCGGCTTCGCTCGGCGTCTGGATCATGATCTTTTCCTACGGCATCTCGATCCCGCTCGGCATCCGCAAGGCGGTCAAGGACGGCTCGACCTTCGACGTCTGGACCTCTGGCGTCATCATCATCGGCTATGCGGTTCCGAGCTTCCTGTTCGGCATCCTGCTGATCGTGCTCTTTGCCGGCGGATCCTTCTATGACTGGTTCCCGCTGCGCGGCCTCGTCTCCGACAATTTCGACCAGCTCGCCTGGTGGCAGAAACCACTCGACTATTTCTGGCACCTGACGCTGCCGCTGATTTCGCTTTCGCTGGCAGCCTTCGCGACGACGACGCTGCTCACCAAGAACTCCTTCATCGAGGAGATCAAGAAGCAGTATGTGGTGACCGCCCGGGCGAAGGGGCTGAACGAAAGGCAGGTGCTCTACGGCCACGTTTTCCGCAACGCCATGCTGATCATCATCGCCGGCTTCCCCGGCGCCTTCATCTCCGCCTTCTTCACCGGCTCGCTGCTGATCGAGAACATCTTCTCGCTCGATGGCCTAGGGCGGCTCGGCTATCTCTCGGTCGTCAACCGCGACTATCCGATCGTGTTTGCGACGCTCTACATCTTTTCGCTGCTCGGCCTGTTCGTCAGCCTGATTTCCGACCTGATCTACACATGGATCGATCCTCGCATCGACTTCGAGCGGAGGGAGGTCTGATGGACACCGCCGCCAATCCGACGACCGCAACGCCGGTCAAGCCGCCGCGCAAGGGCCTGCTGTCGCCGACCAACATCCGCCGCTGGAAGAACTTCAGGGCCAACCGGCGCGGTTACTGGTCCTTGTGGCTGTTCCTTGTGCTGTTCGTGCTCAGCCTGTTTGCCGAGTTCATCGCCAACGACCGGCCGATCGTCGCCAGCTACAAGGGCGAGATCCTCTTCCCCGTCCTGGTCAACTATCCCGAAGAGAGGTTCGGCGGGTTCCTCGCCGAAACGGACTATCGCTCCGACGTCATCGCGGACGAAATCAATGCCAATGGCTGGATGATCTGGCCGCCGATCCGCTACTCCTATCGTTCGGTCAATTCGAACATCCCGCATTCTGCGCCGACTCCGCCCTTCTGGCTGATGAGCAAGGAAGAGCGCTGCTCCGGATATCCGCAGGGAGCGGCCGATCCCGGCTGCAATTTCGGCAATCTCAACTGGCTCGGCACGGACGATCAGGCGCGTGACGTGCTTGCCCGCGTCATCTACGGCTTCCGTATCTCCGTTCTGTTCGGTCTGGTGCTGACGATCTGCTCGGCCGTCATCGGCGTCACCGCCGGCGCCATCCAGGGCTATTTCGGCGGCTGGACGGATCTGCTGCTGCAGCGCTTCATCGAGATCTGGTCGTCGATGCCGGTGCTCTACATTCTGCTGATCATCGCGGCGATCCTGCCGCCCGGCTTCTTCGTGCTGCTCGGGATCATGCTGCTCTTCTCCTGGGTTGGCTTCGTCGGCGTCGTGCGCGCCGAGTTCCTGCGGGCTCGCAATTTCGAGTATGTCAGGGCGGCGCGAGCGCTGGGCGTCGGCAACCGGACGATCATGTGGCGCCACCTGCTGCCGAACGCGATGGTCGCGACGCTGACCTTCCTGCCGTTCATCCTGTCGGGCTCGATCACGACGCTGACCTCGCTCGACTTCCTCGGATTCGGCATGCCGCCGGGCTCGCCGTCGCTCGGCGAGATGATCGCACAGGGCAAGGCCAACCTGCAGGCGCCGTGGCTCGGGCTGACCGCGTTCTTCACCATGTCGATCATGCTGTCGCTGTTGATCTTCATCGGCGAGGCGGTTCGCGATGCATTCGATCCCAGGAAGACGTTTCAATGAGTGACGCTGCCGAAACATTGCTGTCCGTTCGCGATCTCTCGGTGGCATTCCACCAGGGCGGCGACACATCGCTGGCTGTCGATCACGTCTCCTTCGACATCCGCAAGGGCGAGGTCGTGGCGTTGGTCGGCGAGTCCGGCTCGGGCAAATCCGTCTCCGCCAATTCGATCCTGCGGTTGCTCCCCTACCCCGCGGCCAGCCATCCCTCCGGCGAAATCCTGTTCAAGGGCAAGGACCTCCTGAAGGCATCCGACAAGGCGTTGCGCGAGGTGCGCGGCAATGACATCACGATGATCTTCCAGGAGCCGATGACCTCGCTCAACCCGCTGCACACGATCGAGAAGCAGATCGCCGAGATTCTCGAGTTGCATCAGGGTGTGAAGGGACAGGCCGCGCGCAAGCGGATACTCGAACTCTTGAATCAGGTCGGCATTCGCGAGCCGGAGAAGCGGCTGAAGGCCTATCCGCACGAGCTTTCCGGCGGCCAGCGGCAACGCGTGATGATCGCCATGGCGCTCGCCAACCGGCCGGAGCTTTTGATCGCCGACGAGCCGACGACCGCGCTCGACGTGACCGTGCAGGCGCAGATCCTCGAACTGCTGCGGCAGCTGAAGGGCCAGCATGGCATGTCCATGCTCTTCATCACCCACGACCTCGGTATCGTGCGCAAGTTCGCAGATCGGGTCTGCGTAATGACCAAGGGCAAGATTGTCGAGACCGGCACGGTGGAAGAGGTCTTCCGCAATCCGAAGCACGACTATACCCGGCATCTCCTGGCCTCCGAGCCCCGTGGCGAGCCGCCGCTTGCTGACGCCTCGAAACCCATCGTGATGCAGGGATCGGATATCCGCGTCTGGTTTCCGATCAAGGCCGGGCTCATGCGCAAGGTTGTCGATCACGTGAAGGCCGTCGACGGCATCGACCTGCAGCTGCGTGCGGGCCAAACGCTCGGCGTCGTCGGCGAATCCGGTTCCGGCAAGACGACGCTCGGTCTCGCGCTGACGCGGCTGATCTCGTCGCAGGGCCGCATCAGCTTCGTCGGAAAGGATATAGCCAGCTATTCATTTACGGAAATGCGGCCGCTGCGCAACCAGTTGCAGGTCGTGTTCCAGGATCCCTACGGCTCGCTCAGCCCCCGCATGTCCGTCGGCGACATCATCGCCGAGGGGCTGAAGGTGCATGAACGGTCGCTCTCCTATGAAGAGCGCGACCAGCGGGTCTGCTGGGCGCTGGAGGAAGTGGGTCTCGATCCACTCACTCGCTGGCGGTATCCGCACGAATTCTCCGGCGGACAGCGTCAGCGCATCGCCATTGCCCGCGCCATGGTGCTGAAACCCCGCTTCGTGATGCTGGACGAGCCGACATCGGCGCTCGACATGAGCGTCCAGGCGCAAGTCGTCGACCTCCTGCGCGATCTGCAGAAGAAGCACGATCTCGCTTATCTCTTCATCAGCCACGACCTGAAGGTGGTGAAGGCGCTGGCGAACGACGTCATCGTCATGCGATTCGGCAAGGTGGTCGAGCAGGGATCGTCCGCCGATATCTTCGGTGCGCCGAAGGACGATTATACCAAGGCCCTGATGGCTGCCGCCTTCAACATCGAGGCGGTGCCGACACCCGCCGTCCAACAGTAAAGACGATCATGTCCGCAAAACCGCCCATTCTTGTCGATCTGAAGTTCGACCCCGATACCGTTGCCCGCATCCTGAAAACGGCCTTTGCAGATCGCGGCAGCATCAATCTCGCCGATCCCGCCAACAAGGATCGCGCTCTGACCGGCATCGACTATGCGCTTCTCTGGAAGCCGGACCCGGACCTTTTCAACCGCGCCCCCAATCTCAAGGTCATCTTCTCGGGTGGCGCCGGCGTCGACAGCTTCATGAACCTGCCGGGCCTGCCCGATGTGCCGATCGTTCGCTTCTCCGACCGCAGCCTGACGACTCGCATGAGCGAATGGGTGGTGATGCAGTGCCTCATGCATCTCCGGCAGCAGCATCAGCACGACAAGGATCAGCGGGCGCGCATCTGGGGCAGGCTGGTACCGCCGGAGGCGGCCGAAATCACCGTCGGCATCATGGGCCTTGGCGTGCTCGGCCAGGACGCGGCCTACAAGCTGAAAGTCATGGGCTTCAACGTCATCGGCTGGTCGCGCAGCCGCAAGGAGATCGAAGGCGTCGAGACGTTCAGCGCCGATCAACTCGATGAGTTCCTCTCCAAGACGGACTTTCTCGTCGGGCTACTGCCGCTAACGCCCGAGACGACCAGCTTTTACAATGCAGCGCTCTTTTCAAAGCTGCGGCAGGGCGGCGCGCTCGGCAAGCCAGTGTTCATCAATGCCGGGCGCGGAAAGAGCCAGGTGCAGGCCGATATCGTCGCCGCGGTCGAAGGCGGCGTGCTCGGCGGCGCCTCGATCGACGTCTTCGCCGTCGAGCCCCTGCCCTCCGATGATCTGCTCTGGGGGCTGGAGAACGTGTTCATCACACCGCACGACGCTGCCGTATCCGACGAAACCGCCCTCTTCCGGCATGTCGAGCGCCAAATCGCCCGCTACGAGGGCGGCGAGCCGTTGCAATTCGTCGTCGACAGGCAGAGCGGTTACTGACGGCAGGAACCATGCCGCTTTCCATTCGTTTTTCTCCGAGATGAGGTGCCAGGCCGATGTCGGCTCGCGTGATATCGGAAGGAGACAAGCATGGCTCAGCAGACGGAAACGCGCTGGGAAGAAGCGGATGGCAAGGTTCATACCGAGGAAACGATTTCGCCGGTCAAGGCGAAGCAAGGCCGCATGGGCACCCGTGTCCTGATGGTGTTGCTCGTCGCGCTGGTGCTCGCCTTCATCGTGTGGATCCCGGTCGAAATCTGGGGCAAGAAGGAAGCCGTGGAGGTTGCTCCGCAGCAGCCAGGACAGAAGATTCAGTCGCAGCAGCCAACACCGGCACCGTCTCAGCCGCCGGCATCGAACCCGGCACCGGCTACGCCGAATGCCCCCGCGCAATAGAAACGGGGCGGGTCAAGCGGTCACTACGAAGCATCCTGTCGGACGGCCGGCAGGTTGCTTTTCTGTTTGCGCTGGACTTTGCCGGCTGATTTTTCGATAAGAAACGCACGAGCCGGTCTTCGTGCGTCGGCTTATGACGCGACGTGTCCGGTTTGGGAATGGGCGGAGTTCATGGCCAAGACCGATATCGCAAGGCGCGTTTACAATCACACCTGGAAGCTCGATCCGATTGTTCGCAGCCTGATCGACACAGACTTCTACAAGCTGCTCATGCTGCAGATGATCTGGAAGCTCTATCCAGACGTCGACGCGACGTTCACGGTGATCAACCGCACCAAACGCGTACTGCTGGCCGAAGAGATCGACGAGGGCGAACTGCGGGAGCAACTCGACCATGCGCGTTCGCTCCGCCTCTCCAAGAAGGAGATGATCTGGCTCGCTGGTAACAGTTTCTATGGGCGCGCGCAGATCTTCGAGCCTGAATTCCTGGCCTGGCTCTCTCATTTCCAGCTTCCCGAATACGAGCTGTCGAAACGCGATGGTCAATATGTGCTCGACTTCCACGGATCGTGGAAGGACACGACCATGTGGGAAATTCCGGCACTTGCCATCATCAACGAGCTGCGCTCGCGCTCCGCGATGAAGGCGCTCGGACCGTTCACGCTCGATGTGCTCTACGCCCGCGCCAAGGCACGGATGTGGGAGAAGGTGGAGCGGCTGCGCGAATTGCCGGGGCTGCGGATCTCGGATTTCGGCACACGCCGCCGCCACAGCTTCCTGTGGCAGCGCTGGTGCGTCGAGGCTCTCAAGGAAGGCATTGGTCCTGCGTTCACCGGCACCAGCAACGTCCTGCTCGCCATGGACTCCGACCTCGAAGCTGTCGGGACGAACGCCCACGAGCTGCCGATGGTGGCGGCCGCATTGGCCAAGAACGATGCGGAGCTGCGCAATGCCCCCTACAAGGTTCTACGCGACTGGAACAAGCTTTATGGCGGCAACCTGCTGATCGTGCTGCCGGATGCGTTCGGCACGGCCGCCTTCCTGCGCGACGCACCCGAATGGGTCGCCGATTGGACGGGCTTCCGGCCGGATAGCGCCCCGCCGATCGAAGGCGGCGAAAAGATCATCGACTGGTGGAAGAAGATGGGCCGCGATCCGCGCCAGAAGCTGCTGATCTTCTCGGACGGGCTCGATGTCGACGCGATCATCGACACCTACAAGCATTTCGAAGGCAAGGTGCGCATGAGCTTCGGCTGGGGCACCAACCTGACGAACGACTTCGCGGGCTGCGCGCCGACGGAAATCTCGGGGCTCAACCCGATCTCCATCGTCTGCAAGGTCAGCGACGCCAACGGCCGGCCGGCCGTAAAACTGTCGGACAATCCGCAGAAAGCGACCGGCGACGCTACAGAGGTCCAGCGTTACCTGAAGTTCTTCGGAGCCGAAGACCGCGTCGACCAGGCGGTGCTCGTCTAGCGCTGCCGCCTGGCTCTCTCCAAACACATTCCCTTGCGCTCCGGCCACATTGTCGCCCAACCGTGACTGATGCTCGGCGGGATGATTCCCCGCTTATGGAGAAAGACTTTGAAGAAAGCCTCAGTTGCCGCAATCAGTATTGCCGCGGTGGCACTCGCGACACCGACCCTCGCTGCCGAGAAAGCCGCCACGTCTTCGCTGATTGGCACGCCGTGGATCGAGACCAAAGCCCAGTCCGACCTGCCAGGCCCGATGATGATCTTCCTGCCGAAAGGCAAATTGCTGATCGACTCCTGCTGGGAAACCTATGCTCTCAGGACTTGGAAACAGGCGTCTTCCAAGGAGATTTCATGGGATGAGGACGGCGCCATCATACATGCCAGGATCAAGGCCGTTTCAGCCGATGGCCTCACCCTTCAAATCACTGCCGGCAAGGATATCGTCGAGCGGACCTATGCTGCTGCAAAGGCTCCATATGTCTGTCCGGATATGAAGCGGTAGTTTTGAACCGCCAATCCTGAAACGGCGGCGGCGATACGCAGTCTGGCAAAATGCCACGCGAGTCCCCATTTAATGTCGCAAGAAATGGGTGCCGATGTTTACCGCCCATTGTTTGACTGGAAAGGACGTTTCCAATGACCGTAGAGCGTGCAGTACTGGCGGGCGGCTGCTTTTGGGGCATGCAGGACCTCATCAGGCGGTTCCCCGGCGTCGTATCCACTCGCGTGGGCTACACCGGTGGCGAGGTCGCCAATGCGACCTATCGCAATCACGGCAATCATGCCGAGGCGATCGAGATCCTGTTCGATCCCGCCAAGACCAGCTACCGCGACATCCTCGAGTTCTTCTTCCAGATCCATGACCCGACAACGGTGAATCGGCAGGGCAATGATCTCGGCGCCAGCTACCGGTCGGCGATCTTCTACGCCAACGACGAACAGCGTGCGACCGCCGAGGACACGATCGCCGACGTAGACGCCTCGGGTCTATGGCCCGGAAAGGTCGTTACCGAGGTTGTTCCGGTCAGCGATTTCTGGGAAGCGGAACCCGAACACCAGGACTATCTGGAACGCATCCCGAATGGCTATACCTGCCACTTTGTCCGGCCAGGCTGGAAATTGCCGAAACGCGAGCAAAGGGCCGCGGCTGCCCAATGAGGCATTCCTCGATCCGCAGTGGGGATTGTATGCTCTAGACAAAATGAGGCCTTGCCGTCACGGCAGGGCCTTTTTTGTATGCACGTCGGTGAACAGCGGACAGCGACAGCACGCATTGAACCCGCGGCCGCAGGGTGCCACTTGACCACCGAACTGCAGCTTCGCATCGAATGAATCGGGTGGATCACTGTCGACAATCTGACGACATGATCGTATAGGCGGCTCACCATCCGGCTCCGCGAACAAGGAAACTCCGATATGTCCTGGTCCCATCCCGTTGCGAAGATCACCGATGACGAACGGCGCCAGCGCCTCGCGCGCCTGCAGGCCGCACTCGAAGATAAAGCTCTTGACGGCTGCCTGCTCGGCTCGACGGAGAGCCTCCGCTATTTCACGGGCCTCGACTGGCACCCGAGCGAACGATTGCTTGGCGCATTGGTGACGCCAAAGGGTGTCCGCTACATCGCGCCGGGCTTCGAAAAGAGCAGGGTCGAGAGCCTGCCGCGTCTGCCGGGTGAAATCGTCATTTGGCAGGAAGATGAAGCGACCGCGGCGCTGATCGCCTCGCTGCTGCCGGCAAATGCCAGACTGGCGCTCGACGATGCCCTGCCGCTGTTCATCTACCACCAGCTTGCCGGCGCCTTCGGCGCCGACCGGCTCGTCGACGGCGGACGACTGATCCGCGACCTGCGGCTCAGGAAGTCCCAGACCGAAATCGCTCTTATCAAGTATGCCATGGGCCTGACGCTGGAGGTGCATCGCCGCGCGCATTCCTTCATCAAGCCGGGCGTCAGGTCTTCGGAAGTCGTGCGTCATATCGACGAACAGCACCGCGCACTGGGCGCCGAGGGCGGATCAAGCTTCTGCATCGTTTCCTTCGGACTAGCGACGTCGCTTCCTCATGGCGCCGATGGTGACCAGATCTATGCACCGGGCGACGTTGTTCTCGTCGATACCGGTTGCCGGCTCGACGGCTATCATTCGGATCTCACCCGAACCTACGTGCTGGAGGAGCCAACGACGGAATTCGCTGCCGCCTGGGCAATCGAGCGCGAGGCCCAGCAGGCGGTGTTCGAGGCCGCCCGCCTTGGCGCTTCTTGCGGCAGTCTCGACGATGCCGCCCGCCGTGTACTGGCCGAACATGGCCTCGGTCCGGACTACGCCTTACCCGGCCTGCCGCACCGCGCCGGACATGGTCTCGGGATGGAAATCCACGAAGAGCCCTATATCGTTCGCGGCAACGCCACCCGGCTGGAATCCGGCATGTGCTTCTCCAACGAACCGATGATCGTCTTCCCCGGTCGCTTCGGCATCCGGCTCGAAGACCACATCCACATGACCGAGACCGGAGCTGAGTGGTTCACGAAGCCGGCGAAGGGCCCGACCGAACCCTTTGCGTGATCTCTTGGTGCAGAGTTCGCAAGACTTGCACCTCGATAATTGCCTTTCTGTCGTCGGCACCTGGGATGCCTGGCGCGATCCGCGCTACCGGAATCGAGATTCAAAAACGCAATATGACGAAGCCACGTCGAGCGTCCGTCGAAAGGGTGACTGGCACGGCACGCCCTGATACCACTTGATAGAAATCCCGCGCGATTCCCGGATGGATCAAGGTAGCAACTCAATGAAGCGCAGACCCACGATCGCCGTCATCATGGACGAAAACACCAGTGCTGGTGGTGACCGGTATGATATTTCGAAACGCTACTTTGCAGCCATTGATCGTGCAGGGGGATTTCCATACGGCATTCCCTACGTGCCAGACCTCGTAGACCAAGTGGTTGATGAATTTGATGGGTTTTTAAGTGTCGGAGGGCGCATCAACTTTCCGAAACAGTGGTACGTCGACGGCGATCAGTCTCGCTACCCGATCTCTGATCGTCTCGCAGTCGAGATAGCGCTGATGAAGGGGTTCCTTGCCCGCGATAAACCAGTGCTCGGCGTTTGCAACGGGATGCAGATGCTCGGGTGCCTACATGGTTGTCGCATGGTTTCGGATGTGCACTCCTCCTGGTCGGGTGCGATCAATCATGACCGCGGCAATCCGCTCCATGAGGTAACCATCCAAGCCGGCACAAGAATGGCTGATATCTTTGCTGCCGAGACATTCAGCGTAAACACCTTCCACAGGGAAGCAATCGTAGAGCTGTCCGACAGTGTCGTTGCTACTGCCCGTGGCTTGGACGGCGTTGTCGAAGCGATTGAGGTACCCTCTCTATCTTTCGCGATGGGGGTACAGTGGCATCCGGAATTGTTTGATCCCGCAGACCACCCTGGCTCTCGAATATTTGACGCGTTCGTCGAAGCGGCGAACCAGCGCTTGTAACGCTCCAGCAGAACAGCTCTTCTTCTGCGTACATCCATTTCAGCAACCGGCCTAACGCCATCGTCGCAGCTCTATACCGGTGATCTGCCACGGAGTTCCATGGATCAGCGTCCGGTTAGTCGAATGAAGAAGGCGAGGCTGGCGACGGCGGCCCGGTTATTTGACTGTTGTGCCGTGAGGTCGCGGACAACCGCGAAAATTAATTAGGGAAGCTCCACGAAGGAGCGAATTGAACTTCGGCTTGCAAGAGCGCATCCTGGCGCTGGTGATCCTTGGCGGGGTCGCCGTTTTTGGCCTGAGCAGCGCCCAGACTCTTTTAGCGATGAGTTGGGGGCAGACGGACACATTCTATGAGTTGATCTATCGGGTGTTGTTGCTGGTGATCGCCATAGAACTCGTCCGCACGCTCGTCACTCACGACCTCAGGGCGATACTGGGGCTGCTCGCGTTTGTCGTGGCCCGCAAAATGCTCAAGCCTGACTTGAACGTCATCGACATTGTCTTAAGCGTTCTGGCATTCGTAGCCCTGTTGGCAGCCAATTATTGGTGGCTCTCCCCTTCCTCGCCTCAAGGGAGCGACGGGTCCGATGTTGCGCCGTGAACTCGGAGCACTGCTTGAGGTCGAAGGGGCTTATTCTGGTGACCAAGAACGGGGACGAGCAAACGGAAGATTGGCGTGTACGCTTGCCCCGTTGTGTCCGTGCCCAGGTTCCCTCAAGACGTCATGATCGATAGGAATTCAGGATGACGGTTGTGTGTTTTCTCACGACCGATTTCAGGGCCTCGATCCTTTCGGGTGTGATCTCCTGCCACCCCATCATGTCTTCCACATGCTCCCTAGCAAGATGGACGATAATCAGCTGCCCGTTGATCGTGGTACACACCATGCCGATCTCCTCGTCGGTAAGACGATTTCTGGAGACGCGAGCGACGATGGCAGCGCAACACTCCTGAATTCGCCTGCCCGTGGCACTTTTGCCGCTCGATTTATTGGTCGGCGAATTTGACGGCGAACGATGCTGGGCCACGAACAACGCGCGGCTGGCCGCATCCGGCATCGCGAACAGAAAATCCGCGAGAGCCTCCAGAATTCTGCAATAACCGTCGATGACCTTGTCCGCGTCCGCTTTGGCCGTGAGGAGTTCCTCGACCTCACACGTGACAGGTCCGATAGCTTCCCAAGCGGAGGCATGAATGTCCGCGATGCAGGCCTCGTAAAGACCTTCCTTGTTCTCGAAATAATACTGCAAGGACGGTGCCGGCACGCCTGCCGCGCTGGCGATCTCCCGGGCGGAAACGCCAGCAAATCCGTTCTCACCGAACAACGAGATTGCCGTCTTGATGATCCTCGCCTTGGTTTCGTCACCCCTTGGGTAGCCGCTCTCGGCATTGCGTCGTCTCAAACTCGTCATCAATCACCCCTTGTCCAGCGGACAATACCATGACGATAAAATTTATTCCATCTGTAAAAATTCTTCCAGTTGACAGAATTATTACGCGTGTAATAATTCACGCAATTCAACGAACACCAAGCGACTTGACCATGGACGCTATTGTCTCCCCAAAAACCGCTTCCTTGCCGGAAGCAAAAATACAAACGAAGCGCAGCCGCGCGCGATATGCGCTCGCCACCATTGGAGCCATTGTCGCCATCGGCGGCGGTTATTATGGCTACGACTGGCATAGGAACGGACGCTTTATCGAGAGCACCGACAATGCTTATCTTCGCGCCGATCAGGTCTCGATGGCCCCCGTGCTTTCGGGGCAGATTGCGGAGGTATATGTCTCCGATAACCAGACGGTCACGGCGGGCCAGCCGATCGTCAAGATCGATCCCCGCCGCTACGAAATGGCGGTCCGCGAGGCCAAGGCCACCGTCAACGCCCGCCAGGCGGACGTCGCCAAGAACGAGGCCGACATCAAGCAGCAGGACTCTGTGATTGCACAGGCTGCGGCCGACCTCGAAAACGCGACTGAGAATGCCGAACTCGCCCAGAAGGACTTCGACCGGACGTCGCCCCTCGCCGCCCGCGGCATCGAGAGCCAGCACAAGGGCGAGCAGGCGAGGAGCGCGCTCGAACAGGCGAAATCCGTTGTTCGGCTGAAGCAGGCTGTCCTTGATGCGGCCCGGCAGCAGACGACCGCCCTGAAGGCGCAGGTCGAACAGGCCCATGCGCAACTGGTCGCCGCCCAAGAAAGCCTCGGCAAGGCAGAGATTGATCTCGACGACACGGTGCTTCGCAGTGCGATCTCCGGCAGGATCGGCGATCGCACGGTCCAGGTCGGACAATTCGTCCAGCCGGGCACGCAGCTGATGACGGTCGTTCCAACCGACGACATCTACCTTGTGGCCAACTTCAAAGAAACGCAGATCGGGGGCATGCACGCGGGCCAGCCCGCCACGGTCACGATCGACGCCTATCCCAATTTCAAGGTCACAGGTGTCGTCGACAGCTTCGCGCCGGGAACAGGCGCGCAGTTCGCCCTGCTGCCTCCGGAGAACGCGACAGGCAACTTCACCAAGATCGTCCAGCGTGTTCCCGTCCGCATCAAGCTGGAGACGGGCCAGAAGATGCCTCCGCTGCTGCCCGGCCTCTCCATTGAAGTCTCGGTCAACACCAAGGTCTCGACCTTCGACAAGGTGGCGTCGGTGCAATGAGCGCGCAGTCGATATCGGTCCTGGCGGCTGCGCCTCAGCCGGATGCCGCGAGCCTCACCGACTGGGTCGCCGTCGTCGCCGGCGCGATCGGCGCGCTGATGGCCACGCTCGACATCTCGATCACCAACACCGCGCTGCCGCAAATCCAGGGAGCCATCGGAGCCAGCGGCACAGAGGGGACCTGGATAGGCACGGGATACCTCGTTGCCGAGGTCATCATGATCCCCCTGACCGCATGGTTCACGCGTCTGTTGGGGCTGCGAACATTGCTTCTGGTGACGACCACGGCATTCGTTCTATTCTCCATGTTCTGCGGCCTGTCCGACAGCCTGCTCGCGATGATCATCGGGCGCGTCGGGCAAGGATTTTTCGGCGGTGCCTTGATACCGACCGCGCAGGTCATCGTCAGAACCCGGCTGCCGCCCCGCCAGATGCCTGTCGGAATGAGCATCTTCGGCGTCATCGTGCTCATCGGGCCGATCCTCGGACCGGTGCTGGGAGGATATCTCGCCGAAGAGATCACCTGGAGATGGTGCTTCTTCCTCAATTTGCCTGTCGGCATTGCGCTCGCCATTCTGCTGCTTGTCGGCCTGCCGCGCCAAAGTCCAAACCTTGGGCTGTTGGCCAAGGCGGATTGGTGGGGAATCGCGGGCATGACGCTGGCGTTCAGCTGCCTGACGGTCCTGTTCGAAGAGGGGCAGCGCGAAGCCTGGTTCGAGTCTCCGATGATCGTGCAGCTGAGCCTCGCCTCGCTCCTCGGGTTCGTCGTGCTGTTCGTGACTCAGAAGACCAGTGCCGACCCGGTCATCAAGCTCTCCCTGCTCCGGAATGGTGCCTTCGCCAGCGCTACGTTGATCGCCCTCGCCGTGGGGGCAGCCACCTACGGCGCGACCTTCATCCTTCCACAGTTCCTGAGCACGATCGCCGGATACAATCCAAGACAGGCGGGCGGCATCATGGCTCTGTCTGCAGTTCCAGTGCTGTTGCTCGTTCCGGTCCTTCCCCGTGTCGTCGGCCGTTTCGACGCGCGGATCATGGTCGCGCTCGGCCTGGTCTTCTTCGCGGCAAGCTGCTTCGTCGACATCGGGCTTAGTCCGGATAGCGCGGGAGGTGATTTCACCATCTCGCAATTGCTGCGGGGCGTGGGACAGATCCTGGCTGCTATGCCGCTCAATCAGGTTTCCATGGCCGCTATCGGTCGCGAAAATGCGGCCGACGGCGCCGGTATCTACAGCATGGCCCGCAATCTCGGGGGCTCGATGGGCCTCGCCTTGAGCGGCGTCGTCATCGACCAGCGCAGCGCTGCCCATTCGGACACCATACGCGAGGCGCTCACGGCAAATTCGATCGCCGGGCAGGCGCGCCTTGCGGTGAGCGGGGTCAGCCAAGGCATCGATGCGGCCACGGCAAAGCTTCGCGCAATATCGCAGCTTTCGAGCCTCATCGAACGCAACGCGCTTGTTATGACCTATAGCGATTGCTTCTGGTTGATGGGCGTTATGATCATCGCGATGACGCCTGTCGTCTTGCTGCTGCGGCAACCCAAGAAGACTGCTGCGGCGGGGCTCGTCGCTGGACACTGAATATGTCATGCGCGCGACATCGCAGTGTCGCGCCGATTGGCAAGCTCAAGACTGCGGTTCGATCCATCACAAGGATCGTACTCGGTGAATGGGCAAGGCAGAGTAAAAGGGGCGCCCAGTGGGCGCCCCTCGTCATCGTATGTTCGCTTACTGTTGGGCGTTCTGGATCGCAGGCGGAACGTTGCGGATCGTCAGCGCCGGGTTGTGGGCGAAGAAGTTGTGCGGCTCGATGTGGATGGTCTTCCACTCGGTTGACATGACCGGCCAGTCTTCCATGCGCGGGATGTGGTGGAAGCCTGCAGTGAACCAGGTCACAACATCCTTGCCCATCAGGGGCTTGTTCGCCTTCACCCATTCCGGCAGCGTGTCGGAGCCGTCGCTCTGCATGGCAAACTTGCCGCCGGCATACTGCTGGTCCGCATTGTAGACCGTATTCCAAACCGAGTACTCGATGTAGGCATTGCGCTTCATCGGCGGGTCCTTGGCGAAATCGAAGGGACCGTAGGCCACGTCGCCGTGATGGACCATCCAGCCCGGTTCCTGGCCGAGATAGCCTTCGCGGGACGGATCGGAGATCATGAAATAGCGCGGCTTCATCGCCGAGAGCTGGTAGCGAGCTTCCATCTCCGTCTTCGGCATGGTGTGTTGCACTTCCCACATCGACCGGCGCGGGTTCTTCGGATCCACCTTGGAGGGAACGATGTCCATGGTGCCGAAGTGGTTGGCCGGCTGGTCGACGTCGAAGTCGATGCGGAAGTTGAAGTAGTGGTCGTGGTTGGCGGCCACAAGGTTGGGCGCGATCAGCGTGCCGTGGGCGGTGTCCGCAGCGGCGGTCGGATCGTTCATCGAGGTCGATGCGACACCCTTGACCGCATCAAGGCCGGTTGCGCCGATCATGATGCGGATCTGGCCGTCCTGCTGCAGGCGATAGTCCATCAGGTAGTCGTAGTTGCCGACTTCAGAAGCCGTACGCACGACCAGCTCGGTGGCCGGGCGGCCTTCAGCCGGAAGCGGCTTTTCGGGCGTCTGGGCGAAGACCTCGAAGTGACGCCAGGCCGGATCACCGATCGAGCGCTCGAAAACGCAGATCGCATCCGGGATCGTCAGTGGATTGCCCTTGTCGTCGGCAATCGTCGCCGGCAGGAAGGTAGCGTAGCTCGGGCAGTCGACGCCGGCGCGCAGCGGGCTCAGGAACAGGCCGAATCCGTATTCCCCGCTATCCATGTAGGTGCGCCAGTACCAGCCTTCGGTCGGGTCCATGTAGGGCACGAAGACTTCCGACAGGTGCGACTGGTAGATAACCGAACGCCACTTGTCGCCGTCCTTGACGTCGAGGTTGGAAAGCACCAAGCCCGGACGCTTGTCGACGCGGAAGTTGAAGCGCCACAGGTCCCATTCGAGATGGCTGCCTGTGATCTTGTAGTTCGGGCCGCCTTCCTGGGAGAGCGTGGCCATGTTCATCTTCGGGCGCAGCGGCTCGCGAGCCTCCACTTCCTTCTCGGTATAACCCCAATTGTCCTTCGGGCCTTCGATGGCACCGTTGTCTATGACCTTCAGCACTTTCTTCTTGCCGATGTCGTAGACGGCGAAGAGACCTTCAATCGGCTTTGCGTAGTAGTTGGAGCCATCCGGCACACGATAGCAGGGCACCTTCATCAGGCGGGAATTCTTGTATTCCTCAGTGAAGAAGTTGCCGGCCGTCAGCGGCAGGCAGAAGGCCTGCTCCGGCGTCAGGCCGCGCTTCTTCAGGCCCGCCACCATGTCCGGATTCTGCAGCGCGCCGGCCAGCGCGTCCATGAATTCGGTGAAGAGGACCATCGGCTGGCCCTTGATCGGCGTCGTGCTTTCGACCTTGCCGGTGGTGATGTTGACGACGGCTTCCTTGAAGCCCTGCGGGCTCGTCAACTGTACCTTCGCCTCGCGGTCGAGCGGCTTGTCACCGTCCTTCCAGGAAAGCACGTCGGCCTTGGCCGGCTCCTTAAGCTCGATCAGCGGGTAGAGCGTATTGTCGTCCACCACCTTCTCGTCGCGCAGAATCTTGTTGATCTTCTGGTATTCCTCCGCCGTCAGGCCATCCAGCGGATGGGCGAAGGCAGCGGGCGCGCCAAGCGCCAGCACGAGGCTGGCCGAAGCCAGATATCGCTTCATTGTCATAATCTCCTCCAATGAAAGAACACAAGGGGCAAAACGCCTTGAACTGGCGGCTTTTCCTTGGGTTCAGTTTCGTTTTGATCGGCATCGACGCCGATCGGCTCAATCTTTCCTTCCGCTGGACAGAGTGTTGCCGTCCTGCGGTTCTCGAACCAATCTCCAATGCGTGACCTGATGCGTTGGCTTCGGTCACAGAGTGATGTTCGGCTCCCGGTTTCCCATTCTCCCTAAGGAGCGCAGCCCAGTCCTACCGGGCTCGCTAGACGATCATCAGGACAACCGGGATATCGTCGAC